>CALDZZ010000259.1 GCA_937944075.1 uncultured Rhizobiaceae group bacterium | reverse complement strand
ATCAGAGCCGGTTGCAATTACAATATTCTTGGCATCCAGCTCCTGAGCCTTGCCCTTGTCGTCGGCAATCGAAACCTTGCCCTTGGCCGCAATTGAACCAGTGCCATGATAGACATCGATTTTGTTTTTCTTCATCAGATAGGCAACACCATCAACATTGGCCTCAACGGTTTTGTCCTTGTGTGCCATCATTGCCTTGAGATCGAGTTTTGGCTTGCCAACATCAATTCCCAAATCCTTCATGCCATGATTGGCTTCGGCAAACATTTCAGAGGCGTGCAACAAGGCCTTGGATGGAATACAGCCTACATTCAGGCATGTACCACCAAGGGTTGGACTTTTTTCGACGATCGCTGTTTTGAGCCCAAGCTGTCCGCATTTGATTGCGCAGACATAGCCGCCTGGACCAGAACCGATGATTACAACGTCGTACAACATGACTTCTCCATATATATAAATTCTAGGTAGCGAATTTATTTGATCGATAATAAGTTACTGTGAGTGCTACAAAATAAATTGCGGCAAGAAATTCCAATGTACACAATGCCAAACCTGCCATCTGAATTGGTAGTTTTGGTGTTAAACCTGCAACTGCTTGTTCAATTCTGGAATATTGAAATAGCGTAATGATTGGTACAGGCAGTGCAAATGCCAAGGTCATTAAGCCATTTCTTGGAATGGTGAGTGCAATAAGAATAGCGAATAGACCAAGCAAAAATTCTGATTCAAACGGTGAAAGTATTCTGAAATTATAGTGCTCTCCAAATAAACCAGAAGACAAAAATAGAATTAGATAAAAGCCAGTTACAACCGAACCTATCCATAAAAGAATTCTTGGTAGCTCTTGAAAATAAAATGCCTCAATTCCCGGGCTTTTAAGTTTCAACATCTGGCTATTTTATCTCCGCAAGCTTTTTGTGATTATGTCACTTGCCCGAGCAGTGGCCAGGCCAGCATCAAGATGCCGATCATTGAAATGACCCATGCTATGGTTCGCAAGAATGGTATTGTAATGATGTAGAGCGGAATATAGGCGACCCGTGCCCAGAAGTAGAGTTGCACTGCCAATGCGCTGGTTGTGTTCCAGCTTTCTGTAACATGGACAATCAAAACCAATGCTGCGAATACCGGGAAGGTTTCAAGCATGTTGTAATAAGCACGCTCAAAGCGTCCGCCAATACCGGTAACCAGTACCTCATCATCGCGAGAACCGGCAGCACCCATCAGGCCATTTGCCAGAACACCGGCTACAGACTGAAAAACCATCTGGATAAGCACAAGAAAGATTGCAAAAATCAGATATTGTAATTCGATCGACATGTTGAGTTCTCCAAAATTTTTAATAAAACTGCCGGATTAAAGATCAAGCACCAGACGCTCCGGATCTTCAAGGCTTTCCTTGACGCGAACCAGGAATGTTACTGCTTCCTTCCCATCCACAATGCGGTGGTCATAGGAAAGTGCGAGATACATCATCGGGCGTATGACGATTTCACCGTTTACAACAACTGGGCGCTGGTCAATCTTGTGCATTCCAAGAATGCCTGACTGCGGTGCGTTGAGAATTGGTGTCGACATTAGCGAACCATAAACGCCACCATTTGAGATAGTGAACGTACCGCCCTGCATGTCTGCCATGGAAAGATCGCCATCGCGAGCCTTGCGACCAAGGTTGCCGATTTCCTTTTCAACTTCTGCAATTGACATCTCGTCTGCATCCCGCACGACAGGAACCACAAGTCCCTTGTCGGTACCAACAGCCACACCAATATGAGCGAAGTTTTTGTAGATGATATCGGTACCGTCTATTTCTGCATTGACTGCAGGAATTTCTTGCAGCGCATGACAAACTGCCTTTGTGAAGAAACCCATGAAGCCAAGTTTCACACCATGTTTCTTTTCAAATAGTTCCTTGTATTTTTTGCGCATTTCCATCACGGCCGTCATGTCAACTTCGTTGAAGGTTGTCAGCATGGCGGCTGTGTTTTGTGCGTCTTTTAAACGGCGTGCAATGGTTTGGCGCAGGCGCGTCATGCGCACACGTTCTTCGCGCGGTGCATCGCTTTGTGTTGTTGGTGCGCGCGCAGCCGCCGGAGCAGGTGTTGGTGCCTTGCTTGCGTTTTGAGCGTCTTCTTTCAAGACCTGGCCGCGTTTGCCGGACCCTTTTACTGTCGCAGGTTCTATGCCTTTTTCAGCAAGAATTTTTTGTGCAGAAGGCGAAGCGGGCATGCTTGTTCCGCCAGTTGGTGCAGCGGCTGTTTGAGGTTCTGCGTCTGCAGTCGTGCTTTGCGATGATGAAGTGCTATCTGATGCGCCTTCCTCGATTTTTACCAAAATCTGTCCAGGCTCAACCGTGTCACCGGTTTTTGACATGACTTCGATAATCTTTCCGGCAACCGGAGACATTACCTCTTGTGCAGCCTTGTCCGTTTCCAGTTCAACAATGGCCTCATCGACAGAAACGCTATCACCGACTTTTTTGTACCATTCACCAACGCCAGCTTCTGTTACAGATTCGCCAGCGCTTGGCACGGGAACTTCAACAATATTGCCGCTTGCAGCAGCAGGTTTTGGTGCGTCCGCATCACGGTCAGCAGGGGTTGGATTTACGGGAGAAGCTGTGCCACCTTCTGCAATAATACCAAGCAATGCACCGACTTCCACTGTCTCGCCTTCCTTGACTGAAATGTCGCCAAGTGTTCCTGCAGCAGGGGCCGGAACTTCAACCGATACCTTGTCGGTTTCCAATTCGACAATCGGCTCATCCATTGATACAGCCTCGCCTGGTTTTTTCAGCCATTGACCCACGGTTGCCTCGCTAACGGACTCACCCAGGGTTGGTACACGAATTTCATTTGCCATTTTGATTTTCTCTTTATCTATGAAATTTTATGATTGCGCATCACCCAAAGCGTCTTCAAGGAAGGCTTCAAGCTCAAACAGGTGTTTCGACATCAAGCCAGTTGCAGGAGAGGCGGCTGCCGCCCGCCCTGTGTATCTGGCACGGGAATCCTTTGCCCCAATATGCTCCAATACCCACTCAAGGTAGGGTTCAATAAAGCTCCATGCACCCATGTTCTTTGGTTCTTCCTGACACCAGACCATTTCTGCGTTCTTGAAGCGCGAAAGTTCGGTAATCAATGCTTTAGCAGGGAAAGGATAAAGCTGTTCAAGGCGCAGCAGATATATATCGTTCAAGCCGAGCTTTTCGCGTTCTTCCAGCAGGTCGTAATAAACCTTGCCCGAACACATTACGACACGCTTGATTTTATTGTCCTTGACGAGTTTGACGCCATCCCAGCCCTTCATGTCTGCATCATCCCACAAGAGGCGGTGAAAAGAGCTGTCCCCTGTAAATTCATCCAACCTTGATACTGCACGCTTGTGGCGCAACAGGGATTTTGGAGTCATCAGGATTAACGGTTTACGGAAGTCGCGACGCACTTGTCTGCGCAAAATATGAAAATAGTTCGCAGGCGTCGTGCAGTTTGCAACCTGCATGTTATCCTGGGCACAAAGCTGAAGAAAGCGCTCGAGCCTTGCGGAAGAGTGTTCCGGCCCTTGTCCTTCATAACCATGTGGCAAGAGCATTACGAGGCCGGACATACGCAACCATTTGCTTTCACCCGATGAAATGAATTGGTCAATAACAACTTGTGCACCGTTGACGAAGTCGCCGAACTGGCCTTCCCAAATGGTCAATGCGTTGGGTCTTGTCAGCGAGTAACCATACTCATACCCCAAAACGGCCTCTTCAGAGAGCATGGAGTTGATAACGTCATACTCTTCCTGATCCTTGGCAATATTGTTAAGTGGGGTATATCGGGTTTCATCCAGCTGATCATATAAAACCGAATGCCGTTGCGAGAAAGTACCGCGTTCACAATCCTGCCCGGACAAACGCACGCAGTGTCCTTCTTCAACTGTCGCTCCAAAGGCAAGGGCCTCACCCATACCCCAATCAATCCCCTCACCTGTTTCAACCATTTTCAAGCGGTTATCCATCAGGCGCTTGATGGTTTTATGGGCATTAAAGCCATCAGGAACTTTTGTAATTTTCTTGCCAATCTCAACCAGTTTTTTCTTTGTAACACCGGTTTTGCCGCGACGGGTCTCGTCTTCGTTATCGGCAATTTTCAGACCGGACCATGCGCCATCAAGCCAGTCGGCCTTGTTGGGCTTGTAGTTTTGTCCGGCATCAAACTCACTTTCAAGGAATGAGCGCCATTCATCACGCATTGCCTTGTATTCATCTTGTGTGATCAGGCCTTGAGAAATCAGTTTCTTGCTGTAGATTTCTGCAGTTGTCTCGTGCGAGCGGATTTTCTTGTACATGAGCGGCTGGGTAAATGCAGGCTCATCGCCCTCGTTATGGCCAAAGCGTCTGTAGCAGAACATGTCAATTACAACCGGCTTGCGGAAGAGTTGACGATATTCAGTTGCAACCTTGGCAGCAAAAGTCACCGCTTCAGGATCATCACCGTTCACATGGAAAATTGGCGCTTCAATCATTTTCGCAACATCGGAAGGATAAGGCGAAGAACGGGAAAAACGCGGATTGGTGGTAAAACCAATCTGGTTGTTGATAATAAAGTGAATTGAGCCACCCGTGCGGTGACCCTTGAGGCCCGAAAGACCAAAACATTCGGCAACCACACCCTGTCCTGCAAAGGCTGCATCACCATGCAGGAGCAACGGCAATACTGTGTCGCGTGGACGTGAGCCTCGTTCGTTTTTAGGTTCAAACTTGTCCTGTTTTGCGCGCGCCTTGCCCAGAACAACCGGATTTACAATTTCCAGGTGGGAAGGGTTGGCGGTCAGGGACAAATGGACTTCATTGCCGTCAAATTCGCGGTCTGAAGAAGCACCCAAATGGTATTTAACATCACCTGACCCCTCGACTTCATCCGGTTTGAATGAGCCGCCCTTGAATTCATTGAAGATAGCGCGGTGCGGTTTTCCCATCACGTTGGCAAGCACGTTCAGACGACCCCGGTGTGCCATGCCTAGAATGATTTCCTTTAGGCCCATTTGGCCACCACGCTTGATGATTTGCTCCAGAGCTGGAACAAGCGCCTCGCCACCATCCAGGCCAAAGCGTTTTGTGCCCTTGTATTTGACATCGATATATTGCTCAAAGCCTTCGGCCTCGATGAGTTTGCGCAGAATTGCCTTCTTGCCTTCAATTGTAAAGGCAACGCCCTTGTCCGGCCCTTCGATGCGCTCTTGCAGCCAACCCTTCTCATTGGGGTCGGATATATGCATGAACTCGATGCCTATGGTCGAACAATAGGTTCGCTGGAGAATCTCCAGCATTTCCGGAACGGTTGCTGTTTCAAGTCCGAGCATCCCATCGATGAAAATCTTGCGCTCATAATCTGCTTCAGTAAATCCGTAGGAAGAGGGATGTAGCTCATTGTGCGCTTCTTTCTTTCCCACGATTCCAAGCGGATCCAGGTCTGCGTGCAAGTGGCCCCGCATGCGGTAGGCACGGATCATCATGATTGCAGAAACCGAATCGCGAGTGGCACGCATGACCTGTTCGCCATCGGCTGCCTCGCCGTTGGCTTCAGCCTTGGCCTTTAGCTTGTCGCCAACGTGTTTTTCAACAGCCTGTACCGGCCAGTCACCATCCAGGGCGGACACCAGTTCACCATTTGCATGAATGGGCCAATGCGATTTTTTCCAGGAAGCACCTTCGGCATTCTTGGTGATGTCACCTGCATCATCCTTGAGTTCTGCGAAAAAAGTTTGCCAGTCATTGCTGACAGAAGACGGGTCTTTTTGAAACTGGGCGTAGATTTCCTCAATATATCCGGCATTGCCGCCATATAAAAAGGATGTGTTGGAAAATTCTTTGTTAGAATTTTGCTCTGCCATGTTGCCTGTGCCTCGTCTTGTTAGCTTGCCCTGATCTGGAAGGGTCTTGAATTGGTTAGGCGGCTTGCTGCGAATCAGCTTCCAGCCGCCTGGAGTCTTATTTTAGGTTTGGAGCGATGCCTTCACAAACTTCGCAAAGTTCTGCCACTGCACCAACCGATGCATCGAACATTTTTTGTTCTGATTTGTTAAGGTCGATTTCCACGATGCGCTCAACGCCTTCACCGCCAATGACGACCGGAACACCGACATACATGTCTTTTACGCCATATTCGCCCTTGAGTGCTGCAGCACATGGAAGAACGCGTTTTTGATCGCGAAGATAGGCTTCTGCCATGGTAATTGCCGATGCAGCAGGTGCGTAATAGGCAGAGCCTGTTTTCAGCAGGGAAACAATCTCTCCGCCGCCCTTGCGTGTGCGGTCAACGATTTCATCAAGACGTTCCTTTGTGATCCAGCCCATTTTGATAAGGTCAGTTAGCGGAATGCCTGCCACTGTGGAATAGCGTGTAAGTGGCACCATTGTGTCACCATGCCCGCCCAGCACAAATGCGGTTACGTCCTTGATGGAAACATCAAACTCAGCTGCCAGAAAATGACGGAAGCGGGATGAATCTAAAACGCCTGCCATGCCAACAACCTTGTTTTTCGGAAGGCCGGAAAACTTTTGCAGAGCCCAAACCATCGCGTCAAGCGGGTTGGTGATACAGATGACAAAGGCGTTGGGCGCATATTTCTTGATGCCGGCGCCAACCTGTTCCATAACCTTCAGGTTAATACCCAAAAGATCATCACGGCTCATGCCGGGCTTGCGTGCAACACCGGCAGTAATGATGCATACATCTGCGTCCGCAATTGCCTCGTAGCTTTGTGTGCCTGACATTTTTGCATCGAACCCGTCTACAGGCGCAGATTGTGCAATATCAAGGCCCTTTCCTTCTGGAATACCTTCAGCAATATCAAACAGAACCACGTCACCTAATTCTTTCATGGCTGCCAGGTGAGCCAGTGTTCCACCGATCATGCCAGAACCAATCAATGCAATTTTCTTGCGCGCCATATTATTCCCTTTACGTAATAGTAATAATTTTGAATTTTCCAAGGATCTTCCCAATCCTTGATGGTAGATAAGCAAAATTTGTAATTTTTGCAAAACAAATAATTTTGTGTCTATTTTTCAATGATTTATAAAAATAAATTCTTACGTAAAAGTAAGTATTTATGAAGCACCTATATATTCAACAGATTGCATTTCGTGTAATCTGGAAATGGTTCTCTTGAATTCAAAGGCTTCAGTGCCACTGGTTGCCTGATATAGTTTGTCAGGCTTTGCTTCCGCGGAAGCTACGATGCGAATGTGATTATCATAAAGCGTGTCGATCAAAAGAATGAAGCGTTTTGCGGCATTGTGGTCTTCACGCTGCATAACCGGAATGTTTTCCAGAAAAACAGTGTGAAAATTATGGGCGATTGCCAGATAGTCAGCTGCACTGCGCGGCTCTTGGCACAAAGTCTTGAATTCAAGGCGTGCCACGCCTGTAGAAGCTTGCGGTATTTCAAGTTTTCTCCCCTTGAGTTGCAGGGTTCGGGGTGATGTTGTTTCAACGCCGGTCAGACGAAGCCAGGCTTCATCCATGGCCTTGCGCGTCTTTGCGTTAAGTGGCGTATAATAAACCGGTGCCTGATTAAGTTTTTCAAGCCGGAAGTCTGTTCTTGCATCCAGGTTGAAGACTTCAACATTCTCCAGAAGCAAATCAATGAAAGGCAGAAAAATTTTCCGGTTTAATCCGCTTGCATAAAGATTTTTCGGCTCAACGTTGGAGGTTGCTATGATCACGACCCCTTCCCTGAACATGGCTTCAAACAATCGACCCAATATCATTGCGTCGGCAATGTCAGTTACGGTAAATTCGTCAAAGCACAGGACATTGGCCTCTTCTGCGAGAGCCTCTGCAATGGTTGGAATAGGGTCTTCTTCGCTTGTCTTGCCTTGCTTGAAGGCTTCTCGGTGTTTATGAATGCGCTCTTGTGCGTCTTGCATGAAATCATTGAAATGGGCGCGGCGTTTGCGCTTGTGGGGCAAAATTTCAAAGAACATATCCATCAACATGGATTTGCCACGCCCAACATCCCCCCAAATATAAAGACCCTTGATGTTGTCAGAGGATTTTTTGGCAAACAGCCACCCCAACGCACTGGATTTGCGAGAAAGTCGCTTTTTCTCAAGATCAACGAGAAGCTTGTCAAACAGGGTGACGAGCAGAACCTGATTTGGGTCCAGTTCAATCTGATTGGTCGAGATCAGCTTTTCATAAGCCGATTTCATGCGGTTCAAATTCGGATCGTCAATTTTCATGTCTGCAATCTTATTCATATGGGAAAGCTTGCAAACACAAAATTCAATTTATACCGGATTATCTGGAGAAGGTAATCGCTCGGCCAGATGAGGTTACGCCTGCGTAGCGTTCTGCGCCTACAGAGGCCAGACTTGCAACCTGATTGCCGCTTTTGTTGAGCAGGACTACTTTTGGTCCCTTAACATCCCATGAAGAGACTTCTTGCAGCTCTGCTGCATTACAACGCAATGTTGTTGCCCTGAAGCCATCGCCGTCAAACTGCTTGGTAAACGCAAGAATGGTACGACATGCAGCACTATCAGATGCAACGTTCCACGAACCGGCAAGACTTTCGTGCGTCAAGGGTTCATTGCTTGGTGCCTTGGCCTGAAGGGAGGCAGATTCCACTTCCTTGATCTCAGGCTTGATTTCTTCAACTTTTGGAACTTCAGGAGCTGTGGGAGCGGTTGGTGCAGCAGGCGCTTGTACTACAGGGCTGGGTGTTGGTGCCGCAACGGGTTCCAGTTGGGCTGATTGAACATTACCAGACGGGACAGAAGGCAAAGGCTCTGGTGGAGCCTGTGTGTTTACATTCAATGCATTTGTCGAACGGTTACACCCGGCAATTGCGATCGTCATCAGCAATAATGCGATTGATGTCTTGGTATTCATTGTTAACCCTTTTCCCTCACCCGGAGAAGCAATATGCTTATAAAACTTTGAGACCCTAGAATCGTTTTGTAGCGATAATGTGATGAAGTCTTGTCAGCATATGGTAAACAAAACCCTAACACATAACCTTACGGAAAGTACTCTCATATTGCGGAATATATATCAAGTGCAATGTGATATCAGTCAAAAACTGCATTTTTCAGCCATAATTTACAAGACTGGCTGTATAATGCTACCAAACATGAATGAAAAACATTTCATTTCGCAATCGCATGATACTGATTTTGCTGGGTCTTTCCCTGCCACTTTTGTGGCTAAGCTTTGCCTTGGCAGAATCCTATTTTCTTCGCGAAACCGCACGACAAAACCAGCAAACACTCAGGTTGGTTATTTCAGGTCTTAAAGGCGCGCTTTTAAGGTACCAACCTATTCCTGCTCTTTTGGCAGAAAAGCAGAATATAGTTTCACTTTTGTCCAATGATTTGCGTCGCGTGCCTGTAAAAACCATCAATGAGGAACTAAAGCGCATTTCAAATGATGTAGGCGCTTCCGATATTTACGTAATTGATGCAGAAGGCAATACGATAGCTGCCAATAACTATGATAAAAAATTATCATTCATTGGTAAAAACTTTGCCTACAGGCCATATTTCACACAAGCGATGAAAGGTGAATCAGCCAGCTTTTTTGCGCTTGGTACAACATCGCTCAAGCGAGGGTATTATTTTTCAGCCCCGATAAAACTGGATGGGCGTATTCTGGGGGTTGTGACCTTGAAGATCACGCTTGAAGGGATTGAGCAAAACTGGAAGGGCAATACAACTGAAATCATTGCCACAGACAGACATGGGGTAATCTTCATGTCCAGCCGGGAGGATTGGCTGTTTAAATCCTTTGCGCCCTTGTCACACGAAGCCATTGATGAAATTACCAACTCGAAGCAATATCCGATTGACAAGCTCGGGACGCTGAATGCCAGTGTGGAAAGCTCTTCCATATCCCAGGCAGATCTTGTCAACGTACCGGCGCCGCCTGATAAACAACAATCGGGAAATGCCTATTTTGCAGTTTCAAACCTGATGGAAGAAGCGGGTTGGCGATTGCATGTTTTAAGCCCTCGGGCAGATGCAAGTGCCCAGGCCTATACGGTTCTCGCTTTATCCACACTTGCTGTGTTGTTCATAGCATCGATTGCAGCGATGATATTCTGGAGAAGGGCGCAATTGGTGAAAAACATGCAGTTGCAACGCATTGCCCAGGAACAGCTGGAACATCGTGTACAGGAGCGAACCAATGACCTCAACGAAGCCAACAAGAAGCTGAAGCTTGAGGTTCACGAGCGTACACAGGCAGAAACCCAATTACGCAAAACCCAAAACGAGCTGGTGCAGGCCGGCAAGCTTGCTGCACTTGGTCAAATGTCCGCAGCCCTGTCCCATGAGCTGAACCAACCGCTTGCGGCGGTTAAATCCTATGCGGATAATGCCAAGGCTTTCCTGAAGCGCAATAACTTAGAGCGGGCAGAAGAGAATATCGGGCACATCGCACAGATGGCAGACCGTATGGCTGAGCTTGGAACCCACTTGCGAAATTTTGCAAGAAAACCAAAACAGGCCATTGATATCGTGGATCTTGATACGGTTATAACAGCTGTCAATCAGATCATGAGTGCCAGGCTGAAGGAGACGGGCGCTTCGTTGCAAATTAAAAAACCGTCTGAACAATTATTGGTCAAGGGAGGTCTGGTGCGTTTGCAACAAGTGCTGGTTAACCTGGTAAACAATGCGCTTGATGCAATGCAGGATAGTTCCGATGCAGTGATTGATATTCATATTTCAGCTGATGATGAACATGTTGAAGTAGAGGTGCGAGATTACGGTCAGGGTATCCGGCAAGATGATATCAATGCGATTTTTGATCCGTTTTTCACAACCAAGGGTGTCAATGAAGGGTTGGGACTTGGCCTTTCGATATCCTATAATATTGTTCAGGATTTTGGCGGTAGTCTAAGTGCAAGAAACCATGCAGATGGCGGAGCTGAGTTCACGCTTCAGCTGCAAAGGGCGCAAGCCGCACAGCGGGCAGCTGAATGAGTGAAACACCTGATATTCTCTTCATAGATGATGAACAGCATTTGAGAAATGCCGTTTCCCAGACCTTTGAGTTGGCTGATCTGAAAGTACAATGTTTTGATGCGCCACAGGATGCTCTGGAGCGTGTCACGCGTGATTATACCGGCATCGTGGTTACAGATATCAGAATGCCTGAAATGGATGGATCGCAGGTTTTGCGACAGGTGCTGGAAATTGATTATGAGCTGCCGGTCGTTTTGGTTACCGGACATGGTGATGTGCAAATGGCAGTGGAGGCCATGCGGGCAGGGGCTTATGATTTTATTGAAAAACCGTTTTCATCAGATCATCTTGTAGAGGTTGTACGCAAGGCAATCGACAAGCGCCGTTTGACACTCGAAAATCGTGAGTTGCGTGCCAATGTCACACGCCGTGATGATCTGGAGGCGCGACTTTTGGGGCGCACTCGTGAAATGGTCGAGCTGCGAAAGATTATCCGGTCAGTAGCCTTGACTGATACAGATTTGATTGTGGTGGGTGACACTGGAACGGGCAAGGAAGTGGTTGCGCGCAGTATCCATGACTTGAGTGAACGTCGTGACAAGCAGTTTGTAGCGCTTAATTGCAGTTCGATCCCCGCAAGCCAGATTGAAAGTGAATTGTTTGGCCATGAGCAGGGCGCTTTCCCCGGGGCGATGCGTGCCCGTTTCGGAAAGCTGGAGCATGCGCGTGGGGGAACCGTATTTCTTGATGATTTTGAAAACATGCCACAGGACATGCAAACAAAATTGCTTCGGGTATTGGAAGAACGCACGATTACAAGAATGGGCTCAAACGAGCCGATAGAACTTGATGTACGGTTTATTGCTGCGAGCAAGAGCAACCTGGAGGAGGCGGTGCAGGAAGGCAGATTGCGTGATGATCTGTTTTACCGGCTTGAAGCGGTGACACTTCGCGTGCCTTGTCTTGATGAACGCAAGGAAGATATACCACGCCTGTTTACTCAATTGGCAAATGAGGCGGCACGCCGCTACAGGCGGGATTTTGTCGAAATACCTTCTTCACTACTTTCGACACTTGGCGATCGTGAATGGCCGGGGAATGTAAGACAATTGCGCAATGCTGCAGACCGTTATGTCCTGGGGCTGGAAGCTGGTGAAGGGGCTTTTACAAATGATTTTGAAAAGCCAAGAGCTTTGTCCCAGCGCATGGCAGAACACGAAAAAAAACTGATTGCAGCAGAGCTACAGGCTCAAAAAGGGGTGTTGAGAAATACATATCTTGCGTTGGGCCTATCCAGAAAATCTCTTTACGAGAAAATGCAAAAATATGGCTTGGACCGTGACAGCTTCAAGGAAGATGACGCTTGACGGTCTTTGGGCAAGGTCAGGGATGTTCCTTTTTGTACCCATTGATTTTTGCAAATGTTACCAAATCCACCCACAAAGCCTAATAAAACCTTAAATCTGCATTTTCTACTGTTTTTGGACTTGTAAGAAGGACTGAAGTGGAATCTGATTGACCCAGCTTTTCTGCATATGATTGCAGGAGCGATGTTTCTATGGAGGATACACATCATGAATATAATCAAAAAACTGGGCCTTGCCCTGACCTTTAGTGTTGCAGCAACAGCAGGTGCACTGGCTGCTTGTGAGCCTGGTGAAACCGTCATCAAGTTCAGCCATGTGACCAATACTGACAAGCACCCAAAGGGTATTGCAGCGACGCTCTTACAAGAGCGTGTGAACAAGGAAATGAACGGCAAGGCTTGTATGGAAGTTTTCCCGAACTCGACACTTTATGATGACAACAAAGTGCTAGAAGCTCTCTTGAACGGCGACGTGCATCTTGCTGCACCATCGCTTTCCAAATTTGAAAAGTTTACCAAGAAGTTCCGTATTTTCGATTTGCCATTCATGTTCGCAAACATTGATGCGGTGGATGCATTCCAGGCTTCAGCTGCAGGTCAGGGGTTGAAAGACTCCATGGTCAAGCGTGGTCTAAAAGGCCTTGCTTTCTGGCACAATGGCATGAAGCAAATGTCAGCAAGTGTTCCACTTGTTAACCCATCTGATGCCAAAGGCCTGAAGTTCCG
>CALDZZ010000258.1 GCA_937944075.1 uncultured Rhizobiaceae group bacterium | reverse complement strand
GCACCTGGTACGGATGAATCAATACAAAGTGGGCAATCCGTTACGGCTTGTACCGTTTTGACAAGTTTCTCCATAAGCATCGGTTCAACGAAGTTGTTGTCTGCATAGCGCGGGTCATCTGCCATTTTACCTGAAAAGACTGCGCCGGAGTTGATATCAAGAATTGTTGCGCCTGCTTCAACCTGAGCAATGGCATCTGATTCGACACGGCTAAAATTGTCATTTTCCAATTCTTCATTGAGAATTTTGCGACCGGTGGGGTTAATTCGTTCGCCGATAACAGCGAATGGTTGGTCGAACCCAATGATGACTTCCTTGGTTTCTGATGCAACGAGTGTTTTTGTCATTTGCCTTGCCTTCGCAATGGTATGGGTAGTTGGCCCAACCGAATTTCTATTGTGATAAAACATGCACTTTTGCGCAAAATTCCAATCTAATTCCCGCGACAATGCCTGATGCTTTTACGACCTGAAAATTACCGCATCTGGTAGGTATCTGGAACTTTCTAATAAATCAAGATATAAAGATATCTTTATATTATTATTTACAAGTTTGAATTATCGTGATATCGATTCTGAAACCGAAGGAGTTTGACAATGGCATATGTTAGTTTTGAATATTTTCCTGGACGTACGCAAAAGGCTAAAAACCAACTTGAAGAAACAGTTTCCGTCCTGGCTGAATATCAACCTGAGTTTCAAAGCGTGACTTATGGAGCAGGGGGCAGTGATAAACAGGGAACGTTTGATGCGGTTGTCTCCATGCAGGCAACAACCGGCGTTCCGACTGCTAGCCATTTGACATACACAGGTTCAACACAGGAAGAGATCAGTGCGTTTGCAGATGATCTTTGGAATTCAGGTATACGTCAGATTGTGGCACTGCGCGGTGACCCCAGAGATGGGTCTGATCATCTTCCTTTTTCAGATACGCCTGAATTCGTTGCGGCGTTGAAAGAATGCCATCCTTTTGAAGTTGCTGTTGCCTGTTATCCTGAAGTCCATCCAAAGGCGCAATCGCTAGAGGCTGATTTGGAGGTTTTAAAAGCCAAACAGGATGCTGGTGCAACGCTGGCGATTACACAGTTCTTTTTTGATAATTCAGTGTTTTATGAATACGTGCAAAAGGCACGAGAGGCAGGGATTACAATCCCGATTTTGCCTGGCATTTTACCGATATACAATTTTACCAAGGTTCAGGAAATGGCTGAAGCTTGCGGTACGAGCATACCGGAAACCATTCGTGAGGCATTCTTGTGTCGCGAGGTTTGCGGCTCAACCGATATGGAGATAGCGGCCGAAATTTTGAAAGCACAGGTTTCTGATCTTGCATGTGCCGGACATGAGGCCATTCATATTTACACGCTTAATCGGGTGCCGCTGGCACAAGTAGCCAGTGAGACATTTCTGAAAACCCATGAGGGCTTGTCCTCCCAACGACAGGTTGCATGATTTCGATCATGCGAGGCTGGTAGATGCAGTCTGATCATCCAACCCCCCGATAACATCGGACTGCGTTTACCAGCTGCCTCGTTCTTTCAGCCATTCAGCAGATTTTTTCATGCCACCAAACGGAAAGACATGGATCTGCTTGATTGCTGAATTTCCGGATAGGGCATTTTGCTCGATTGGATTAACGATCTCGTCCGGATCAAACCCTGCGGCCATTGTCATGATGGCGCTACCGCGTTTCTTCAGGAATGAGAGGGAATTGCCAACTCCGCACATGGCGGCAAACTTGATGAGCGTTGTAATTTTTGCAGGCCCTGCAACGCCGAGATGAACTGGCAAGTCGATGCCATGAGCTGAAAGGCCGTTAGCCCAATTTGTGAACTTGTCTGCATCAAATCCGAATTGAGTTACAATACGCAATTCAATATCGCTACGATTATTGAAATCCTGTTTGAGCGTAAGGGCTTCAAGTGCCACTTCATCAGAAAAATCCGGTGAGCCTTCCGGGTGCCCTGCAACTCCCATCTGCTTTATACCGTATTTATCAAAAAAACCGGTCTCAAGAACTTTCATGGTCGCATCAAATTCACCAGCTTCCTTTTCCAGACCACCACCAATCACCAGAACATCCGTCACACCAGCTTCCTGGGTCATCATTTTGATACGGGTTTCAAGTGCTTCTTTTGTGGTAAGCCTGCGAGAGGCGAAGTGTGGGACTGCAATATAGCCCATATCATTTACACGCTTGGCGCCTGCAGAGAGTGTCTCTGCGGTATCTGTTCCCACGTCAGTTATGTAAACGCGCGTTCCTTTGGGAAACAGGCCTTCAAGGTCAGGGCTTTCGACAGCCTGTTTTGGTGAAACTTCAATTGATGCTGAAATCTTTGTCATAAGCTACTCTTCTGTACCGCCAGCTTTTACAAGAGCAACCAGTCGCTCTTTTGTATATTCTTCTTCCAAAGCGGTTGCAGCTTTTTCCGCTTCTGCTTCCAGATCATCGCTCACTTCGACAGGGTCAGCCCTGCGCCACTCTTCGAGATAATCATCTGTTTCGGCAGCGCCAGTGCGCATTGCACACATGTCGATTGCTTCTGTAAATCGAAGTGACAATTCTCGTTTGGCAACGTTTCTGCGGCCTGCCTTAACGATGACCTGAGCAGGAATATCACGCCAGTAAACGATTTGTAGTTGAGCCATGAATAATCCTCCGGAATAGTTACTTCCATTTGTTGAAAGCACATTGTTTGAAAGTGGTATTTTGAGATGCGTTAACCGCGACGCAGGTTATATGAATTGCGGCGCTATATTGTAAATAGCCAATGCACGCTAACTCAGCCTAATACAAGGCATAAAAAAAGGGAGCCGAAGCTCCCTTTAGTATTCTCTCCCTGCCAACTACAGATTCTTTGTCCATTTGTTGGTTAGCTTTTTGGCGGCTTCCTGACCACCCAGACCGATAGCGATTGCAGAGCCTAGCGCAATTGCGCCAATCATGAGCGTGAAGCCCATGGTAACAATCTCTTCGCCCACACCCATTTGCTTAAGACCCATTGCAGATGCAAGGATGATAACAACTGTTTTTACCAGACCAGGAATTGGTGACCCCTTGGCGGTTGTGCCAGCAATGATTTTTGCAATGATGCCAGATGCAAACACACCGAATACAATGATGATTGCACCAAGAAGAATGCTGCCACCCAGTGAAAGGATGTGTGTCATTGCTTCAGAAATGATTGCAAAGTTAAGCAGTTTTGCAGCTTCGATGATGCCGAAAAGCAGGATTGCGATTGAGGTCAATTGACCCGCAAGTGCTGATGCTGAGCGGTTTTTACCGATCATTTCACCCAAAGGGGATGCTGCGACTGCCTTGTCTACACCGGTTGCTGACAAAAGGCCTGCAATGGTTGAGCTTGCAAATTTTGCAATCAGATATGCAATCGCAAGAACGATTGATGCAGCAAAGACATTAGGAATAGCATTCAGTACGCCATTCAACATTTCCTTTGCAGGTGTCGAAATTGCGGTCATTTGCAATGCATCCAAGGCAGCGATTGAAACCGGAATGATAATCAATGCGAATGCAAGGATACTCAGAATGCGACCAATGCCGCCTTCACCGGTAACGTTGCCGATGCCAGCTCTTTGCGACCAACCTTCAAGGTTGCTTGCAGCACAGATGCTTTCGATAGCGTTGCGAACAACCGTAGCGACGATGTAACCAATAAAGAAGATCAGGCCTGCACCAAACAGATTTGGAATGAATGCGAGGAACTTCTCTGCCATGCTTTGCAAAGGTGCAATGATTGATTGCATGCCAAGTGCGCCAAGAATGGCTGGTAGGGCAATCAGCATGACGACCCAAAAGACTGCCTTGCTGATGTTCTGGCCAGTAGTCGGGCCGGAACTATTGGCATTGCTGCCAATGCCTGATTTATCAATGAGATAGGAAACTGCTCTTCCGAGCAATTTGGCGACAATATATGCAACTATGAAAATTACAATTGCCGAGATTAGTTTCGGTGCAAAATTGGCTATGACATCATAGCCTTGCGTTACGTATTTTTGGATATCAACGTCCATGGTTCCCTCCAGTAGACCAAGAAAAGATATGAGTAGGATTACTCATGATGAAGTTGGGGCACTTCTGGCTGGGTGAAGTGCCCCAGTATTTGCTATCAAGAGACTTTGAGTTCTGGCTGTCCTCTAACAAATGTCAGAATACGCCCCTCCAGAATCAAAAATATGTACCTTAATGAGCAAACATTACCTTGCGTAATATATTGAGAGTGGACTGTAAAACGAATAATATATATATTTTATATATGAAAAACTCATATAAATAAGGAAAATCTGATGGATATTCAGCTTGCAAACACTTTTCTGACGGTTTTGGCGACGAAAAGCTTCGTTGCAGCCTCTGAAACTCTGCATATTTCGCAATCTGCAGTCAGTTTGCGAATTCAAAAGCTTGAAAGTCTCTTGGGGAAAACCTTGCTTGAACGCTCAAAAGCCGGTGTTACCCCAACAATTTTCGGGGAAGAGTTCGAAGAGTATGCCCGTTCTTTCATTCAGTTATGGGATGAAACAAAGTATCAGGTTTCCCTCCCGGATGGTTTTGACAATAGTTTGTCGCTTGCTTGTCAGGACAGTCTATGGCCGGAGCTTTCTTCAGTCTGGCTATCAAACATGTCTGCGAAATATCTGAAT
>CALDZZ010000257.1 GCA_937944075.1 uncultured Rhizobiaceae group bacterium | reverse complement strand
GTTCTTTTCCAGGAGGGCGGCTATGTGTCCGATCCAAAACTTTCTGCTCATAATGCGCAACGAGCGGCAGAGGCGCATGGTGCGGAATTCATGTTTAGAACCGAAATTACTGAGATCAGGCAAGCAGGTGGTCGGGTTACTGGTGTAACACTGGCTGACGGAACCGAAATAGATGCAGGCATTGTCGTCAATGTCGGCGGACCACATTCATCCATCCTGAATGAAATGGCAGGTGTTCGTTCAGGCATGAACATGTCAACACGCGCGCTTCGTCATGAAGTCAGTCATGTAAAGGCACCGGTTGAATTTGATTATGGTCGCGGCATTCCGGAATTTGTTTATTCAGACAGTGATATCTCAACCTATGCCCGTTCTGAAGTCGGTGGTCACATTTTGCTTGGCTCGGAAGATCCCGAATGTGACGAGCGTGAATGGGTGGAAGACCCTGATAATTACAATATGGAATTCACAGATCAGAACAAAACACTCGTCATGCGTTTTGCACAAAGACTGCCTTCGCTGGGCATTCCCGAACAGGCAAAAGGCGTTGTTGCCCTTTATGATGTGACGGAAGACTGGATTCCGATTTATGACAAATCCGACCTTCCTGGCTTCTACATGGCTTGTGGTACTTCGGGAAACCAGTTCAAGAATGCGCCGGTTGCTGGTAAAATAATGTCTGCCATCATTGAAGCATGTGAGAGCGGGCACGATCACGATGCAGACCCGATAATGTTCAATCTGGAAAACATCGGCCATACAATTTCACTCGGCACATTCTCGCGCAATCGCGAGATCAATCCGAATTCATCATTCTCAGTAATTGGGTAACACCAAGAGGCGATGAGTGGCGCAGCCATGAACGGGAAGTAATACCAAGAGGCGATGAGTGGCGCAGCCATGAACGGGAAGAAATACCAAGAGGCGATAAGTGGCGCAGCCACGAAAGGAAACATAAATGAAAGATTCATATCGTGCGGTAGTTATCGGTGGTGGTGTCGTGGGATGTTCGGTCCTTTATCATCTCGCCAAGGCAGGTTGGAAAGATGTACTGCTGATTGAGCGCTCTGAACTCACATCCGGGTCTTCCTGGCATGCAGCAGGCGGGTTTCATACGCTCAATGGTGACCCCAATGTTGCCAAGCTGCAAGCCTATACGGTCTCGCTTTACGATGAATTGGAAGAGATATCCGGGCAGTCGTGTGGCCTGCATCTGACGGGTGGTGTCATGATGGCTGATAGCGAGGAGCGCATGGACTTCTTGCGCCTCACACAAGCGCAAGGGCGTTGCCTTGGCATGGAGACGGAGATTATCACACCTTCCGAAGCCAAGGCCATGTTCCCGCTGATGGATGAAACAAACTTTGTTGGCGCTTTGTGGGACCCGGTAGAAGGGCATTTGGATCCTTCGGGCACAACTCACGCCTATGCCAAGGCAGCAAAGGTTTTGGGAGCGGAAATTGAATTGCGCAACCGCGTAGAGGAATTGACGCAGGATGCTGATGGGACCTGGAATGTCGTTACCGAAAAAGGCACAATCCGCTGTGAGCACGTCGTGAATGCTGGTGGGCTTTGGGCGCGTGAAGTGGGACGTATGGTCGGTCTTGAATTGCCAGTGTTGGCAATGGAGCACATGTATTTGCTCACTGAGGAAATGCCGGAGGTGCTTGAGTTTAATCAGGATACAGGCCGAGAGTTGGTTGGCGTGATTGATTTCAAGGGCGAAATTTATACCCGACAGGAACGCACGGGCCTCTTGTTGGGAACATATGAAAAAGCCTGCAAGCCATGGTCACCAAATGAAACGCCATGGGACTTTGGTCATGAGCTTCTGCAACCTGATCTGGAACGAATTTCACCATCCTTGGAAATCGGTTTCAAACATTTCCCGGCCTTCGAAAATGCGGGTATCAAGCAAACCATCAATGGGCCGTTTACATTCGCACCCGATGGAAATCCTTTAGTGGGTCCGGTGGATGGTCTCACAAATTTCTGGTGTGCCTGTGCCGTCATGGCCGGCTTTTCACAAGGTGGTGGTGTGGGTTTGGCGCTTTCAAACTGGATGGTACATGGCGATCCCGGTCACGATATCTGGGGCATGGATGTCACCCGCTTTGGTGAGTGGGCAACGCCGCGTTACACCAATGCCAAAGTTCGAGAGAATTATTCCAAACGCTTTTCAATCCGTTTTCCCAATGAAGAACTGCCCGCGGCACGCCCGCAACAAACAACGCCACTGTATGATTTGCTGAAAGAAAAACACCATGCAGTCATGGGCGATACATGGGGGCTGGAAACACCCCTGTGGTTTGCACCTTCCAAAGAGGAAGCCCATGATGTGTTGTCTTTCCACCGTTCCAATGATTTTGAACATGTTGGGAATGAGGTTCGCGGTGTCAGAAATTCTGTTGGCGTGACCGAGGTCTCGAATTTTGCCAAATATCAGGTTTCAGGTGAGGGGGCTGAAAGCTGGTTGTCACATTTGATGTGCAACACCATGCCAAAGACTGGCCGCATCATGCTCACCCCGATGCTGAATGATAACGGCAAACTTATTGGTGATTTCACCATAGGCAAACTGGATGAAGATGCTTTCATGATGTGGGGGTCACTTGGTGCATCGCGGTATCACATGCGCTGGTTCATGGATCACTTGCCGGAAGATGATTCGGTGCAGGTTCATCGCTTCGACATGGACCTGATGGGACTTTCAATCGCTGGACCCAATGCCCGCAAGGTGCTGGCCAAACTCTGCGATGAAGATGTTTCCAACGAGGCATTTCGTTTCATGGATATTCGCGAAATGGATGTTAACGGCGCACCGTGTATCGTGAACCGTGTGACTTACTCTGGTGATCTGGGATATGAAATCTGGATGGAGCCTGTCTATCAACGCAAGGTTTATGACGGCATCAAGGAAGCTGGTGCTGAATTTGACATTGTGGATTTCGGAATGCGCGCGCTTCTCTCCATGCGTCTTGAGAAAAATTTCCCATCATGGTTTGCAGAAATGCGACCAATATACGGGCCTTATGATGCTTCCATGGATCGCTTCATCAAACTTTCAAAGAACGATTTTATCGGACGAGAAGCTGCTTCAAGGGAATTTTCCGACGGGCCAAAACTGCGCCGTGTATCCTTTGTCATTGAGGCAGATAATGCAGACGTTATGGGTGATGAACCGATCTGGGCCAAGGTTGGGGACAAGGACTATGACACTATTGAACCCCCGCATGGTTATGGAGCAGTGCGCTTTCAGGCTTGTGGCAAGGAAGTGCCAAAAAGTGTGCCACATATTGATGGTGAATGGCGTGTAATTGGCTGGGTTACCTCTGGTGGCTATGGCCATTATGTGGAAGCATCACTTGCACAGGGGTATATTCCAGCTGAACTTGCAGAGCGTGAGGAAGAGGGGCTGTTTGAGATTGAAATTCTTGGTATCAGACAAAGCGCACGCATTACAGTCGAACCCTTGTTTGATCCAAAGGCTGAAAGAATGCGCGGCTGAATTTAGTCTGATTTCTTTCGTTTCAGTCCTTGCAGTCCACCACCGGTATCTTTTCCGCTGGAAGGATTCCTGGATTTAGCCTTGCCAGTATTCTTGGTACGGCCCTTGGGCTTTTTCTTTGCCCAGCCTTCTTTCAAGGCGACCTTGTTCTTTGTCTTCTTCTTGGCAGGCTTTTTGCCAAGTGCACCCATGTCCAAAGGCGGTTTGGTATGAAGCTCACGGCCTTCCGGTGAAGGTTCGGTTTTTGCCTTGTACGGTTTGTTGGGTTTTGATGTGTCGTTAAATTCATCCCGTTTCGCACCACGCTCACGGCGTGGTTTGTCAATACGTCTTGGGCGATCCTCAAACTTCTTTTTGTCACGACCACTGCCGCCACGTTCAGACTTCACATAGGGTTCGGCACCCTCTTTTGGTTTGCCTGGCAGGCGCTTGATGCGGATGTTTTTATCAATCGTCTGATTGGGGCCAACCTTGTCAAAAAAACCTTCTGCCTGTGCTGCATCCAGCTGGATTAGGGTCTCTTCCTGTTGCATTTTTATAACGCCAATATCCGCCTTGGTGATGTCACCGGATTTGCAGAGCAATGGAATGAGCCAGCGTGGTTCTGCATTTTGTTTTCGGCCAACCGAGATGGTAAACCAGATACTTTCATCAAATTCCTCACGGCGTTGTCTTCCGCCTTCACGTCCACCGTCTCGACCACCACGATCCCTGTCCTTGAATGAACCGGGTTTGGGTGCATCAAAGGAAACAGATTGTACATCTTCAGGCGCTGATCGCCCGGCATGGCTTAGTCTGGTAAAAGCGGTTGCAAGTTGTTCAATGGTGAAATTTTCCAAAAGCTTTTCAACCAGATCCTTTTCAGTATCTTCCATCGGATTGGTAAAAATCGGATCGGCCAAAATGCGTTCTTCATCGCGCTTGATTACATCGTCAGCAGATGGCGGAGTTGCCCATTCAGCATTTATCTTGGCAAAGCGCAAAAGACGTTCTGCTCGCTTACGGCCTTTTTGGTCGACAATCATTGCGCTTACACCCTTGCGACCAGCCCGGCCCGTCCGCCCGCTTCTATGGAGCAATGTCTCGGGATTGTTTGGCAGTTCAGCGTGGATCACCAATTCAAGCTTGGGTAAATCAATGCCACGGGCTGCAACATCGGTGGCAATACAAACCCGGGCACGGCCATCGCGCATTGATTGAAGCGCATGGGTTCGCTCTGACTGGCTAAATTCACCTGAAAGGGCAACGACGGAAAATCCCCGATTGTTCAATCGTGCCATCATGTGATTGACGGTTGCACGTGTGTTACAAAAGATAATCGCATTTTCGGATTCGTAATAGCGCAACACATTGATGATTGCATTCTCGCGCTCTCGCGGCGCTGTCACCAGGGCACGATATTCGATGTCTACATGCTGTTTTTGTTCTTCAGAGGTTTTCACCCGAACTGCATCGTTTTGATATTGCTTTGCAAGCTTGCCGATCATTGCTGGAACAGTGGCCGAGAACATCAAGGTGCGGCGTGACTTTGGGGTTTCCTGCAAAATGTATTCAAGGTCTTCCTTGAAACCGAGATCCAGCATCTCATCTGCTTCGTCCAGTACGACCGCCTGAATTTCAGATACATCAAGTGCATTTCGCCGAATGTGATCGCAAAGACGCCCTGGTGTGCCCACAACAATATGCGCACCGCGTTGAAGGTTTTTGCGCTCCGTGCGAATGTCCATTCCCCCAACACAAGAGGTGATCACGGCACCAGTTTCCGCATAAAGCCAATCTAGCTCGCGTTTGACCTGAAGAGCCAGTTCACGTGTGGGCGCCACAATCAGCGCAAGTGGAAGTTCTGCATATTCAAACCGGTTTTGTTCCCCAAGCAGGGTTGGTGCAATGGCAATGCCAAAGGCAACCGTTTTACCAGAACCGGTTTGCGCTGACACCAAGAGATCAGCATTTGCCAGTTCGGGATCCAGCATAGATGTCTGCACAGGGGTTAGTTCGGTATATTCACGTTTCTTCAAGGCATTATTCAACGCCGGGCTTACGCCTTCAAAATCACTCATCATGTCTCTTTCGGTGGGGCGGTTGTATTCAAACTCACCCTTAGAGCACATAACAACTGCATTCCGCCTGTTTCAATTGCAGGCTCTGGGTTCTGTCAGTAAGTCCTCAGGAAGGTCTTGTATAGGGCAGAAATCAAAAATGCTGAATATAATAGGGTTATGGTGCAAGATCAGCCGGAATAAGCCCTGTTGTTATACCAAACAGCAAGGCAGAAACGCTGATAACTGAAAGCAGCGTTGTAATCATCACACTTGCCGAGGCACGTTCCACCCAGACATTATATTGTTGTGCAATGACAAATACATTGGTCGCCGTTGGGAGAGAAGCAAGCAAAATGGCTGTAAACATCCATTGCGTGTCAAAGTTGCCGGCGTAGCTCAAACCCACATACATAAGAGCCGGGTGAAGTAGCAGTTTTATCGGAACAATATAACCAAGCGACCATGGCATCCGGTTTAATGGGCGCAATGCAAGCGTTACGCCCATGGCAAAAAGAGCACATGGAGCGGCTGTTTGAGCTAGATAATCAATCAGTCGCTGAATTGCCTCGGGGGGGGTGAAGGTGAAATAAGCAGCCAGCACACCCACAGCTGTTGCGATGATGAAGGGATGAAAGACAATTTTTTTGATGATGTCCATGACAAGTTCAACAATGCCTTGTTTCTTTTGACCGGAAATTGCCATCATCGCAGGTGCGATTGCAAAGTGCATGATGTTCTCGAAGCAAAATATGATTGCAACCGGAATCGCAGCCTTTTCACCCAGTGCCAATATGGCAAGAGCCGGCCCCATATAGCCAATATTGCCATAGGCACCAGCAAGGCCTTGTATCGTTGCCTCTCCGATATTTCCCTTGGCATTCACCAGGCCAATCAAAAACGTAAAGGTGAAGATTGCGAAAGTAATTCCGATATTGGCAAAAATGAAACCCCAGCTAGCCAATTGTTCAATCGGTGTCTTTGATAGCAGTTTGAAAAAAAGCGGAGGCAGGGCAAAGTAAATGATAAACGTATTCAACCAGCCTAGGGCCTCTATGGGTTGCTTGGAAATTTTGCCACCAAGAAACCCGAGCAAAATCAGTCCAAACAACGGCAGTATGAGCCCCAAAACTTCAACCATCAGCCTTGTACCCCGGATATAACAGTCGAGCCGGAATTGGTAACGGGTTTTGCAAATAGGTCAATGAATACGGCAACAAGGATCAAGGCGGCCCCAATCCATGATATAAGCGACAAGTCGGACGCTCCGAGAATTGAAGTGGAAACGGTGGCAACAACAATTTCAGACATTGTGAGTAAGGCTGCTGTAGTAGCAGCAACAAATTTTGCACCCCAGATTTGAGCCAGCAATGTCGGCCACAAAACGATCACTCCAAAAGCCACTATGGGAGCCAGAACAGTAAGAAGCGTGTTTAGATCAGGTGCCGGGCGTTGAACCTCAGGAGTAACTGTCTGCATTAACAAGGCCAGCAAAACGCCTAGCAAAAAGGCAAAGAACAAGGCTGAAGCACTGACGGCAAAGGCGTCCAGTTCAGATTTCCCCCGCATCATGGTCAACCCCATGGCCCAGAACATGCCTGACATAAGTCCGAAGACATCACCAATATTTTCAGGAACCGGCCAGCCGCCAGCACCCAACAAAAGCCATATCCCAAGAATGGCAAAACCGATTGCAATCAGTCTTTTCCTGCCAATCTCGACTTTAAACAGAATGCGAGAAAAAAGCGTTGCCCATATCGGTAGCAGATAAAAGAGGAAAATAACCCGGATGACATCTGAAATGATAATTCCGGCAAAATAAAATATGTTGGCTGCCCCCATGCCAATCCCCATGACAATAAGCCATTTGATCTGGTCGCGTTCAATCTTGCCGAAAAACATGGCAGCCGGGACTGCAATCAGACAGGCAGCAAGGTTTATCGCTGCAACCGCCCAAAGCGCATGAACGCCGCTTTCATCAAAATGGCGCAGCGGCAACCAGAAGATACCCCAAACGCAAGCACCCATGAAAATAGCCAGCGAGCCATGAAGTCTCTGCGTGTTTGGGATAGTAACCATGAATTACATTTCGGGAAAAACCATGGGCAGGTCAAGCACTATATGCTTGTATTGATTAATTATGGTCATGTTTCTGAAATATATAGGATTTTCCAGATTCTTACGTATTAGATTGGTAATATTCACCAATTTGCTTCCTGCTTTCACAGTTTATTTTGGCTTCAAAGCCACGTGTTGCGTGGAGAGTATATGAGTAGCCAGGAATAAGCCCGTGATAGACAATTTCAAATATCCGTCTGACAAAACAGTTCTGATAACAGGCGCTGCAGGGTTTCTTGGGTCCCATCTATGTCGCAGACTGTTGAATGAAAATTCAAATATTGAAATTCTTGCAGTAGACAATCTGTTCTCGGGCTCACGATATAATATAACTGATTTGCAGTCGCACCCGCGTTTTGAGTTTTTGCGCCATGATGTAACCATGCCGCTCTATGTTGAAGTGGACGAAATTTACAACCTGGCCTGTCCTGCTTCGCCGATTCATTATCAGCATGATCCGGTTCAAACGCTCAAGACATCCGTACATGGGGCTATCAACATGCTGGGTCTTGCCAAGCGTACTGGCTCAAAGATTTTGCAGGCCTCTACCAGTGAGGTTTATGGTGATCCCAAGGTTTCTCCTCAACAGGAAACCTATTGGGGCAATGTAAACCCAATTGGAATCCGTTCTTGTTATGATGAGGGCAAACGCTGCGCTGAAACCCTGTTTTTTGATTATCGCAGGCAACATGCGCTTGATACACGTGTCATGCGGATATTCAATACCTATGGTCCGAACATGCACCCAAACGATGGGCGTGTTGTTTCAAACTTTATCCTTCAGGCATTGCGCAATGAGCCCATAACAATATATGGAGACGGGTCCCAGACCAGAAGCTTCTGCTATGTTGATGACCTGCTGGATGGTATGGTCGCATTGATGGATCACCCCAATGCAGGAACTGAGCCGGTCAACATCGGTAACCCGCATGAAATCACGGTTAAACAACTGGCAGAAATCATTGTACGGCTGACAAATTCAAAATCAAAAGTTGATTACCTGAACCTTCCTAGTGATGATCCGCTACAGCGTTGCCCGGACATTACCAAGGCGCAGGAATTGCTTAATTGGAACCCGCGCATCAAACTTGAAGACGGGCTTTCAAAAACAATTGCCTATTTTGAAAACCTTCTGACTGTTCGGCCTACAATTCTGGAAGCTGCCGAATAACTCTGCTTCAAGGTTTTTGACAGGGACAAGTTTATCGTTTAGTAAATAATGACTGGGGTAAGCGAGTACCCCATCAGGCGTCAGCCCAATCTCGCATCCGTCAACTATGTTTGAAAGGATGCTAAAATGGCGTCAGTAATTGAAATAACCCTCCCGGAACTTTTATCTTCCATCGGCACTTCCCAATGCCCGATAATAATCGATGTTCGCATCGATGCCGATTTTGATGAAGATCCCACTCTCATCCCGCAAGCCTTCAGATGCAAGCATGGAAATGTTCTTGATATGGTTTCGTATTTGCAAAACAAAAAAGTCGTTGTCTATTGCCAGAAGGGATTGAAATTAAGTCAGGGTGCAACTGCCAAATTAAGACATGCAGGCATCGATGCGAAATTTCTGACAGGGGGGCATTTGGCCTGGCAGGCAAAACAACTTCCATTGATTGCCATCCCCGAAACACTTGGCGGCATGAACCTTAAATCTACATCCTGGGTTGCTCCTGAACAACCGGACATTGATACATTGGCATGCTGCTGGTTTATTCGCAGGTTTGTTAATCCGGAAGCAGAAATTCTTTTTGTCGAAAGCTCTCAGGTCTTCAATGTTGCGGATAAATTTGATGCGGTCGCCATTGAAAGTTTTGAAACCAACAAGAGCAAGAAAAACGAAAAGCATTCCTTGGCTGGTTTGACTGGCAGTTTTGAAATCACAATGGATGCTGTATCTGACCTTTGTGCTTTGCTCGCTATTGATAAAAATGCAAAGCCGGAGCTAAAGTCAGTTGCGCCAGGGCTTGCCGCGGCGATGACGGGTATCATGACCATGTTTCCTGATGATATCAAACGCCTGGATGCAGCAATGCTGCTGTTTGATGCATATTTCTTCTGGCTCAAGAACCATGATCAAGATCTTGTCGAGTTGGATTCATTGAACCAGGATTTAAAGTAATGAGTGAACATCCTACCATGCTTGAAGCCACCCGCGTTTGGTGGAGAATAGGGATCCTCTCCTTTGGTGGTCCTGCCGCACAAATTTCGCTCATGCACCGCGAAGTGGTTGATGAGAGGCATTGGCTGAATGAAAAACAGTTTTTGAATGCGCTTAGTTTTTGCATGTTATTGCCAGGACCGGAAGCCATGCAGTTGGCAACATATACCGGTTGGCGGATACATGGTGTCATGGGGGGGCTGATTGCAGGCCTTCTGTTTGTCATACCAGGTGCACTGATAATTATGTTGCTTGCCACGCTTTATGCTTTCTACGGTGATTTGCCTCTGGTTTCTGCACTGTTCTACGGCATCAAGGTGGCTGTATTGGTCATTGTGCTTGAAGCTTTGATCAAGGTATCAATGCGTGCGTTAAACGGGTTTTCGCATTGGGTGATTGCATGCCTTGCTTTCATTGGATTGTTTTTCTTTGCTGTACCATTCCCGTTGATCATCATGCTTGCTGCGTTCTATGGGTTTTTTACGACAGTCACCTCAAGGCAAGTTACAAAGCCTGAAAATTCAGGGGTCGCCTTACAAACAACCTTCAAGACAATTCTGACGTGGGGGCTTATTTGGCTGTTGCCATTTGGACTGCTTGCACTGTTTGGGGGTAATGCCCTGTTGCAACAGGTTGCAATATTCTTCTCAACCCTTGCTGTTGTGACCTTTGGTGGTGCCTACGCTGTGCTGGCTTATATGGCACAGGATGTTGTCACTCAATTTGGCTGGTTGAGCGCTCAGGAAATGATTGATGCATTGGGTCTTGCTGAAACAACACCAGGCCCGTTGATTCTGGTGACTCAGTTTGTAGGCTTTCTGGCAGGCTTCAAGGAAGGTGGTTTGCTTCTCGCCATTGCTGCTTCTTTTGTCACTTTGTGGGTTACCTTTGCTCCGTGTTTTCTATGGATTTTTGCCGGTGCGCCTTACCTTGAATGGGTATCAGATCAGCCTCGCCTGAAAGGGGCGCTATCAGCAATCACGGCAGCCGTGGTCGGTGTAATATTGAATTTGTCTATATGGTTTGCACTTCACGTCCTCTTCGCTGACGTTCAGAAATTCGAATGGGGTCTAGTACAAGTATGGAGCCCGGTGTGGTGGGCAATTGAGTGGCTTGCTTTGTTATTGTTTGCCATGAGTGCATTGCTGGTTTTCAAAATGCACTTTGGTATCATTCGGGTACTTTTGTTGATGTCATTATTGGGCGCAGCCTTGCGATACGCCTTTGTAATCTGATCACGTTAGAAAGCGTTCTTGGTCATCAATCCATAATATGGTGTTAACAAAATGATCTTGATATCAAGCCAAAGCGACCAGTTCTCGATATATTCAATATCGGCATTCACGCGTAACGCCATGTGCTCGGCTGTACGGGTGGGGCCACGGTAACCGCGTATCTGCGCAAGGCCTGTCAGTCCTGGTTTCATGGCGTTTCTTTTATCGTAGTTTTCAACCTGTGGGCGAAAGCGATCATTGAGGTTAATCGGATGGGGCCTTGCGCCAACCAGAGACATGTCACCTTTCAACACATTTGCAAGTTGGGGAAGTTCATCCAGACTTGTCTTGCGCAAGAAGTTTCCTACTCGGGTAATACGGTCATCATCTTTTCTGGCCTGACGGACATCATTACCGTCTTCCATGACTTTCATGGTGCGGAATTTCCAGATTTTGAAAATGTCGTTATTAAGGCCGTTTCTGTTTTGTAAAAACAATACAGGACCCTTGCTTTCAAGTTTGATGATAACAGCAATCAAGACAAGCAGTGGAGACAACAGCAAAAGCGCGCTTAAGGATACCGTTTTGTCGATTAGCCATTTCAGGACTAGTTGCACGCGCGCAAGCCTAGGCGATGGTGCAGGCACTCTTTGGGTGAGTGCATCGTTGGAAATCTGGTTTTCGATACTCAAGCGGGCCACCTGTATTTGTGCCATATCAAAACAAACATGGCGAATTTGAATGCATCAAAAAGATGTTTGATAACAGGTTGCAAGAAACAGGCCATAATTCTTTTGAATGAAAAATATTCTGTATTGTTATTGTATACATATTGTATTATTATGTGTGTAAAGGAAGAGTGATATGATCGTCAACAAAAAGCAGGCCTGTCAGCAAGCGTTGGTGCATCGCATTCTCACGCTTGATATTTCGCCAGGTTCCATGCTGGATGAAACTTTGCTCTCAGAGCAATATGGTCTTTCAAGAACCCCGTTGCGGGAGGTTTTTCACAAGCTTGCTGGCGACGGATATCTGACACAAGCCGAAAATCGTGGCTCCAAGGTTTCCTCCATGGACCTGACCAGCATGCGAAACTTTTTCCAGTCCGCGCCAATGATTTATTCAGCTGTTGCGCAACTTGCAGTCGAAAACGCCAATTCAAGCCAGGTTTCAGAATTGAAAGATACACAGGCAAGATTCAGAAAAGCCAGCGAGGCGAGTGAGCCTCAGGACATGGCAATGTATAATCATCGCTTTCATGCAATCATCGGAGAAATGGCGGGAAACCCTTATTTGTCCCCAAGCCTCAACCGGCTGTTAATTGATCATACTAGAATGAGTCAGATGTTTTACAAGCCGATCAATTCCAAAGAGCGCCTTTTGGTCTGGGAGGCTTGCGATCAGCATGATGCAATGATTGATGCAATTATAACAAGGGATGCCAAGATGATTGTTGAATTAACCAAAGATCATTGGGAGTTATCCCGGGACAGAATGGAAAAATTTGTCAGGCCTGACCCACTGGATGTGGATTTGGTTTTGAAGCAGGCAGGAGAGTAATATGCGTTTTGAGGGAATTTATACCCCGGTCGTCACACCCCATAATGACGACTTTTCCATAAACAGGGACAAGTTTGCGGAAGTCATTGAGCATCTGATCTCATCAGGTGTTCACGGCTTGATTATTGCTGGAACGACTGGTGAATATTATGCCCAATCGACTGAAGAACGCATAGAGCTGATGAAGCTGGCCAAACAACTTGTCAAGGATCGTTTGCCACTGATTATCGGTACTGGTGCAATTCGCACAGAAGATTCCATCATTTTTGCAGAGAATGCAAAAGCCATTGGCGCAGACGGATTGCTGATCGCAACCCCCCCCTATGCTTATCCGACATCCAGGGAAATTGCGCTTCATGCATTGGCGATTGATCGAGCAGCAAACCTGCCTGCCATGTTATATAATTACCCGGGTAGAATGTCTGTCATGATGGATGAGGAAGTGCTTGACCGTTTGGGCAGAAGTCCGAATTTCTGTGCGATCAAGGAAAGTTCTGGAGACATCAACCGCGTGCATCTTCTGGCGCGGGATTATCCGCATATCCAACTTTCATGCGGCATGGATGATCAGGCGCTCGAGTTTTTTGCCTGGGGCGCACGGTCCTGGGTTTGTGCCGGATCAAATTTTGCTCCCAAAGCGCATATTGCCCTGTATCAGGCTTGTGCTGTGGAAGGCAATTTTGACAAGGGACGCCGCATCATGAGTGCCATGTTGCCTCTGATGAGCGTTCTGGAACAGGGTGGCAAATTTGTACAATGTATCAAATATGGCCTGTCCATACGCGGCATTCCGGTTGGCCCACCACGCAGACCACTGCAACCCCTGAACAAGGATGATAAACGCGCGCTCGAACAAGTCGTTCGAGTGATGGATACAACCATTGAAAAAATTGAGAAAGAGACAGCACAATGAGCGAGCTTTTGACGAGAGAAGAATACGCAAGCATTGCTGCCGAAATCATTTATCCGGCAGCGCCGTTCATAGATGGGAAGTTTCGTGCAGGACGTGGCGAGAAATTCCCCACTATCAATCCCGCAACCGGAGAGGCTGTCGCCACCATAACAGGCGCAAATGCCAAGGATGTAGACTTGGCGGTTGAAAAGGCTCGCGAGGCCTTTGATCAGGGACGCTGGTCAAAATTGCATCCTTCAGAGCGCAAGGACATTCTGATCAGGCTTTGCAAATTGATCACCCGCAACAAGCGGGAGCTGGCGGTAATGGAAAGCCTTGATAGTGGCAAGCCAATCAAGGATTGTGAAGAAATCGATATTCCTGAAACCATCCACACGATCAAATGGCATGCCGAAGCAATCGACAAGATTTATGATCAGATGGCACCGGCAAGCGATGATCATATTGCCATGATTGTTCGTGAGCCGGTCGGTGTTGTTGCAGCTGTTTTGCCATGGAACTTCCCACTTTTGATGATGGCCTGGAAAATAGGTCCTGCACTTGCTGCCGGCAACTCGGTCATCGTCAAACCTGCCGAGCAAACCTCTCTTACAGCCTTGCGCCTTGCTGAACTTGCAATGGAGGCTGGGCTGCCAAGGGGTGTCTTGCAGGTTTTACCCGGAATGGGGCCGGAAGCGGGTGAGCCCTTGGGGCGTCATATGGACGTGGATATGCTGAGTTTTACAGGCTCAACCGAGACAGGGCGTCTCTTTTTGAAGTATGCCGCAGAATCCAATCTCAAAAAAGTGGTTCTGGAGTGTGGCGGTAAAAACCCTGCCGTAGTGCTGGAGGATGCAGAAGATCTTGATCTTGTGGCGGGGCATATCGTCAATGCAGCCTTCTGGAACATGGGTGAAAACTGTTCGGCCAATTCAAGACTGATTGTGCATGAAGCTGTCAAGGAGCCATTAATGAAGCGCATTCTGGCTCATACCAGAAACTGGCGTATAGGAGATCCACTTGACCCTTCAAATCATCTTGGAGCACTGATAGACAAGGAACACTGCAAGAAGGTTTCAAAATATTTGAAAGCTGGGAAGGGTGCCAAAACGATACTCGGCGGAAAGGCCCAGGGAAACTTTGTCGAACCAACCATCCATGACGGCGTAAAATCAGGTGATAAACTGGCAACAGACGAAATCTTCGGGCCTGTCTTGTCTGTCATAACAGTCAAGTCTTTCGAAGAAGCAATCAAGGTTGCAAATGATACCGACTACGGACTGGCCGCAAGTGTTTTCACTGCCAATGCCAAACGTGCAATTCGCGCGGCGAGAGAAATCAAGGCTGGCACTGTCACCGTGAACTGTTACGGGGAAGGGGATATCTCAACACCCTTTGGTGGATACAAGCAGTCGGGCTTTGGAGGGCGCGATAACGGTATTCATGCCCATGATCAATACACGGAACTCAAAACCATATGGATTGATTTGAGCGACAACGCACCGGATGAAAGCGTTGGTTGAGATTGCCAATCTGCCTGTTGATACTGGCATTTCAGGCTGGGGTGCGATCGTGTCCTGTGAAGATGAGGCGCTTGTTCTGGAAGAACACCACAAAGCTGATTACCTCATCATCGGAGCCGGATTTGCGGGGCTTTCTGCTGCAAGGCGACTTTCACAACTAATGCCAAATGCCCGCACAATTGTGCTGGATGCCAAGCGTGTAGGTGAAGGACCTGCAGGGCGCAACTCGGGCTTTATGATTGACTTGCCGCATGAACTTTCTTCAAGGGATTACGCCACGACCCATGAAAATGATTGCCGGCAAATTTCCCTTAACAGAAAAGCCATAGACTTCGCAGCCGAAGCAGCAAGGGAATATAATCTGGGCAAAGAAGCCTTTAATCTGTGTGGCAAGGTCAATGGTGGGGTTACTGAAAAGGCGACCAGGCACAATCATGATTATGCCAAACATCTTGACGCACTGGATGAGCCGTATGAATTGCTGGATGCTGTCCAGATGAAGGAATTAACTGGTTCAACATTATATCAATCCGGCATATATACGCCAGGAACAGCTATGCTACAGCCTGTGCTTTATATAAAGGGGCTGGCAGAAGGGCTCGGCAATCGTGTTTCGGTATTTGAAAATTCTCCAGTGGTTTCCCTTGCTAGGGAAAATACGAACTGGGTTGCAAAAACACCTGCTGGCTCTGTCACTGCACCCAAGGTAATTCTTGCAACAAACGGTCATATTGAAAGCTTCGGTCATTTCAAAAGGCGATTGCTGCACGTTATTCTGTATGCGTCCATGACAAGAGAGCTGACTGCAGATGAAGCCGCTTTAACGGGGCAGAATATCTGGGGAATAACCCCTTCTGACCCGGCTGCAACTACGATGCGCAAGATTAATGGCACAGGCGGGATTCGCCTAATCACACGCAACAGGGTCTCTTATGCGCCTGACATGAAAGTGGATCACCGCATGCTGGACGATGTTTCCAACACACATATCGCCTCATTTGATAAACGATATCCTGAACTGGCACATGTCGCGCAGGAATATACCTGGGCAGGGCGCTTGTGTCTGAGCCGAAACAGTGTTTCTGCCTTTGGTGAAATTGAAACAGGCCTGTTTTCAGCCTGTTGCCAAAACGGATTGGGTACGGCCAGAGGAACCCTTTCAGGAATGGCGGCGGCGGAACTCAGTTGTGAAGGCGAGAGCGATCTCGCAAAGGCATTTCTGGATGAGGACCAACCCAAAAAACTGCCACCAGCCCCATTTGATTCCATCGGAGCCAAGGCGTTTATGCGTTGGAGTGAGTATTCAGCACGGAATGAATTGTAGAAATACTCAAATTATTTCGTCATAAGGCATTGTTTTTAAGAGTATAATATAACCTTAACGGAATCTGAATGCCATGTTGCAAACGCGTTCAGTGGCAATATTGCAATGTCTCCTCATCGAAACTGACCTGCCCAATCCTTTCAACTCACGGTCAGTAGATGGAGACAAGAGATGTTTACGAATTCAATCAAGACAATTTTGGCCGCAGGTATTATCGCTGCGGGCGCTGCAGTCACAACCACAACGACTGCAAACGCTGGTTCAAGCTTTGGCATATACATTGGCAGTGGTCATGGACATGGCATACACTCAACACGCAAATACAGGCAAAAAGGTCACAGAAGCCATCGTTTCAATGGTAAGCGTCATGGCATCAGACACGCTGCTTGTGGTCCACGCCGTGCCTTGAACAAGGCCTACCGCGTTGGTGTCAATCGCCCTCATGTTGCCCGCATCAACCACAAGAAAATTGTTGTCGTTGGCTATAGCCGTGGCTATCCCGCAAAGGTTGTTTTCAAGCGCAAGAGCCGTGGTTGCAAAATCATCAGAACGCGTGGCCTACACTAGGCAATAATGCCAAAATCCCTCATGATATTTTGCCCCACAAAACATCATGAGCAACTTGACCCTCCTGTTAATTCAGGAGGGCTTTTTTTGCTTATTGTTCGATTTCCCAGCTAATCTGCACATTGACATTATATTGGTTCTCACCAGACGCGATGGGGACGCTGGCATCTTCCTGAACGCGTAATGACTTGGCTTGTGCCAGGGCAACAGGCCTCGGGTTCCTGCTGTTTTCATTTATGCTGACAATCTTGCCAAGTTTGGCGCCAGCTGTCTCAACAAGGGTTTCTGCCTTGGACTTTGCGTCTTTTACAGCCTTGATACGGGCTTGCTTGATGGCTTCTGAAGCGTCCTCATTTGTAAATTGAATATTGCCACCAGAGTTAATCCCAAGCGTAACGGACAAGTCCAGGATAGAGCCGACCTTTTCAAGATCGCGTATGCGCAAGGTGACATTGTTGGAAACCATGTAGCCGATGATGCTCGGTGGTTTTTGTTCGCCATTTGCCTTTGGTTTGGGATAAAAATATCTTGGTTGTATGCTGAAGCCTGAGGTTTGCATATCCTTGTCTTCAATACCGTTTTCTTTCATTGCTTTGAAAATATCTGACATGGCCTTATTGTTTTGATCGAGTGCCTCGCGCGCAGTTTTCGCTTCCTTCAAAACACCAAAGGACATGATTGCCATATCGGGTGCAATACTCATGCTGCCTGATCCACTAACCGCAATTACGGGAGGGCGCTTGTCTTTTGCGATTGCCTGATGCGTACTGAAAACGAAAAGTGAAATGAATGAATATGCAATGATTTTATTGACTTTTAAAAACATGATTTTGCCTTTGTTTATGGGTCCTTTTAAGGTTTTTCACCGTAATCAGAAAATCTTGCAGAAATTGCGACGCTCCCATAATTCGGCACTTGTGGTTCAGTAATAAACGCGATAATGAACAGACAACTTCTGAGGGCGTGTAGCTCAGTTGGTTAGAGCCGACCGCTCATAACGGTCTGGTCGGGGGTTCAAGTCCCTCCGCGCCCACCATTTTCCTTATTGCATCAGGCTTTTGATTTTATAAACGCAAAGACGATTTTGCGAGAAAATTTCCGTTTCTGTATTCGGGTTTGCCATAAGTGAAGTCTTTGCCATCAAGGCTTGAGACCATGCCACCCGCTGCACGCAGAATTGCATCCCCGGCTGCTGTGTCCCATTCCATGGTTGGGCTAAACCGAGGGTAAAGGTGTGCTTGCCCGTTTGCCAGCAGGCAAAACTTTATTGAAGACCCGATTGAGATTGTTTCCTCTATAGCATTGTCCTTTAGCCATTGGTCCGTTTCAGGATCGCGGTGGGATTGACTGGCAACAGCTATTGGTTTTCCGGATTCGGGCATCATAGTTTTGATGGGGACATGATTTTCAAAAGCTCTCATACCCTTTGCGCCATAAAACATCTTATTGAGTGCCGGCGCATGGACAATTCCCAAAGTGGGCTCGCCATTTTCAATAAGCCCAATGTTAACGGTAAAGGCGCCTTTGCCATCACGCCTCACAAATTCCCTGGTCCCATCCAGCGGATCCACCAGAAAGAAAGTGTCAGGCGCAGGGAGTTTGTGGCTTTCGGGGTTCTCCTCTGAAACGACTGGAATTTCGGGTGCAAATTTCCCAAGTGCC
>CALDZZ010000256.1 GCA_937944075.1 uncultured Rhizobiaceae group bacterium | reverse complement strand
AGGCAAGCCTGCCCAGCATTTGACAATCCTAATACGGGAAAGGCCAAACACGCAATTTTTGTTTTATGATTGCCCAAAGACGCGCAAGTCCCAACGGCTCCATAATCAGGAAGACCACGATCATGACACCGATGATAATGTCGGATATGAGATCAGCAGTTGAGGATGTAATCGTGAACGTTGTGAGTGTCTCAACGATAGGCGGAAGCCAGTCGCGGATCATTACCGGCATAATCCAGATGACAGCTGCGCCAAGGAAACACCCAAGCAAACTGCCCAATCCGCCCAGGATAACCATGAATAAGATTTCAAATGAATGGTTGTAATCGAAGCTTTCAACTTCCGCAGCACCCAGCCACAAGAAGACCATCATCGCACCTGCTACACCACAATAAAATGATGAAACAGCAAAGGCTGACAATTTCGCATAAAGCGGCCTAACGCCCATCAGTTCAGCAGCAATATCCATATCGCGGATCATCATCCAGGAACGGCCAATGCGGCCCGAAATCAGATTGGATGCAAACCAAGTCATGATGACCACGATTGTAAGACATACAAGATAGCGCACCTCGGCACTCGCAGATGCCCCTGTGATGATCACACCAAAGGCTTCGCGTTGTGGCACTTCGATTGCACCTGAATCGTTGTAGTTATAGAGCCATGGTATGCGGATGAAGGCCCACTCAAGGAAGAACTGGGCGGCCAATGTTGTCACCACCAGATAAAAGCCCTTGATGCGCAAGGATGGCAATCCGAAGAAGACCCCTACAAGGGCTGAGAATATACCTGATGCAAATATGAAAATCAGAATATTCACGTCCGGATAGGCAAGGGTCATTTTATAACAGGCATAAGCCCCAACCCCCATGAAAGCCCCGGAGCCTAGTGAAATCTGTCCGGTAAAGCCTGTAAGGATATTCAATCCGATAGCCGCAAGCGTGAAAACCAGAAATGGTATCATGATGGCGCCAAGGAAAAACTCATTTGCCAAAATCGGTATGGCTATAAAACCAATTGCCAGGTAGGCCCAGATGAACAGCTTATCCTGAAAAATCGGAAACTTGGCTGAATCAGCCTCGTAGGTCGCCTTGAATTGTCCTGCTTCGCGGTAAAACATCTAGTCAGCCCCTATATTCGTTCAATGTGTTTTTCGCCGAACAGACCTTCAGGCCTATAGAGCAGGAAGATAAGGGCAATGATGAAGGCAAACCAGCTTTCAGTACCGCCACCCAAAATTGGAGATCCCCAGTAGAGATCAAAGAGCTTTTCGCCAAACCCGATAATCAGTCCCCCGATGATCGCGCCCGGAATGGAGGTAAAGCCCCCCAGAACCAGAACCGGCAGAGCCTTGAGTGCGACCACTTGCAGGGCGAAGGATACATCAGACTTTGCTGCCCACAGGATACCCGCAGTCAGGGCAACCACACCCGCTGCAAACCAGACGACGACCCAGATATATTCAAGTGAAATGCCCACAGACAAGGCTGCCTGGTGATCATCTGCCACCGCACGCAATGCACGACCTGTTTTGGTCTTGTTGAAGAAGAGGGCAAGTCCGGCAATCAAAATGGCAGCGATTATGGCAGCCGCGATATCAATATGCTGGAAGATAACAATACCACCACCCACTTCCCAATCACTTGAGCCAGTGGGAAGACCAAGCTCTTCTGTAATCATGGCTTTGGGCTCGCCCCCAAAAATCAATTGCCCGCCTGCAATCAGGATAAAGGTGATCCCGATTGTAGACATAAAGAGAATGATTTCAGGCTGATTGACCAGTGGCTTCATCACAACACGGACAATTGTAAATGCCAGAAGCGCCATCACGCCCAAGGTCAGCAAGACCGCAAGATAGGCAGGTACACCCAGTGCATGAATGCCAACAAGAGCAAGAGCGGCAAAAACCACCATTATGCCTTGCGCAAAATTGAACACGCCTGAAGCCTTGAAAATCAACACGAAGCCCAAGGCTATCAAGGAATAAAGTGTTCCTGACACAAAACCTTCCCACAAAGTTTGCAAGAGCAAATCGGGTAATGCGTACATTGTTTCAAATGGCTCAATGAATATTTGTCTCATTAAATCGTTCATTCGTGTGATACCCCCAAATATGCATCAATCACAGCCTGGTTGGCCTGAACCTCTTCCGGCAGGCCATCACCAATCTTTTTGCCATAGTCGAGCACCATGACACGGTCAGCAAGATCCATCACCACGCCCATGTCATGTTCAATCAAGGCAATTGTAGTGCCGTAAAACTGGTTCACTTCGATGATGAAGCGGCTCATGTCTTCTTTTTCTTCTAGGTTCATGCCGGCCATGGGTTCATCCAGCAGAAGCAAATCAGGCTCTGCAGCAAGGGCGCGGCCCAGTTCAACGCGCTTTTGAAGTCCATAGGGCAACGTACCGACAGGCTCCTTGCGTATGGCTTCGATTTCCAGAAATTCGATGATTTCCTCAACCACCTTGCGATGTTCAATTTCTTCCTGAAGCGCGGGGCCATATCGCCACAACTGCCAAAAGAAATTTTTGTTCATCTTGAGAGTGCGTCCGGCCATGATGTTATCCAGGGTCGACATGCCCTTGAACAGCGCCACGTTCTGGAACGTGCGTGAAATGCCACTGGAAGCCGCTTCATAAGGCTTCATTTTGGTTCGCTTTTCACCACGGAAAGTAATCGTTCCCTCTTGAGGATGATAAAAGCCGTTTATGACATTGAGCATTGAGGTTTTTCCGGCACCATTCGGGCCAATGATTGCGCGAACCTCCCCTTTCAAAATATCAAAGGAAATATCCGTTATCGCTTTCACACCACCAAAGGAGAGCGAAATATTGTCAACGTTCAGCAGAACCTGACCCGGCTCAATACCATCGTCCATCCTGCCGTGAAATGTTGTGTCGTGAGCGTTCATTCCGCAGCCTCTTTCATGCCATGTGTGGGGGCAAACATTTGAGCGTCCTGAATGGAGACAGTTGCAGAAATCTTGCCCGTGCGGCCGTCTTCAAAAACAACTTCTGTCTCAATGTATTTTTCGCCTGAGCCATCATAAAGCGCTTCAATCAGCTCATCATAACGTTCGCGTATGAACGGCCTGCGCACTTTCATGGTGCGGGTCATCTCGCCATCATCCGGATCAAGTTCCTTGTGAAGAATCAGAAAACGGGCGATTTGTGAACCTGACATCATTTCTTCTGAAGCAAGGGTGCGGTTAACCTGAGCAACGTGCTCACCCATCATCTTGATGACATCAGGATGCTGCGTCAGTTCCTGATAAGACGCATAGGAAACGTTATTTCGCTCGGCCCAGTTGCCGACGGATGTCAGGTCAATGTTGATGAAGGCACAGCACTTGTCCCTGCCATCGCCAAAGGCAACAACTTCCTTGATATCGGAGAAAAACTTGAGTTTGTTTTCGATATATTTCGGAGCAAACAGGCTTCCATCCTTCAATTTGCCAACATCCTTGGCGCGGTCGATGATGCGCAAATGCCCTTCACCATCAATAAAGCCTGCATCACCCGTATAAACCCAGCCATCCTTGGTCTTGGTTTCTTTCGTCGCCTTGTCATTTTTGAAATAGCCGACAAAGACGCCGGGCGAGCGGTATAACACTTCACCATTGTCCGCGATCTTGATTTCAACATCCGGAGAAGGTGTACCAACCGTATCAGCGCGAATTTCGCCATCCGGCTGGGCTGAAATGTAAACAGAGGCTTCGGTCTGGCCATACAATTGCTTGAGGTTTAGACCAAGGGATCGATAGAAACTGAAAATCTCAGGCCCAATAGCCTCACCCGCTGTATAGCCGACCTTCATGTTGGTCATGCCCATCCGGTTTTTCAAAGGACCATAAACCAGGAACTCACCCAGTTTGTATTTGAACCGGTCCATGAAGCCTACTTCATCACCATTGAGGATTGGCTCACCCACATTTCGGGCATGTTCCATGAAATAATTGAACATGCGCTGTTTGATCTTGCTCGCGTCCTGCATGCGCACATTGATGTTGGTCAACATGGTTTCAAAAACACGCGGCGGTGCAAAGAAATACGTCGGAGCAATTTCCAGACGGTCATGGTCTGCCGTTTCAGGGTTTTCCGGGCAACAGACACAATAACCGGCAACATAAGACTGTGTATAGGAGAAGACGTGATCGCCAACCCATGCCAGCGGCAGGTAGGCAATGATTTCATCATATTTGTCCAGATCGTCAAATTTGTTTGCATTAATCGATGACTTGATCAGATTGTCATAGGAAAGCATGACGCCTTTTGGTCGACCTGTAGTGCCGGACGTATAAAGCATTACCGCAATGTCTTTTCCCTTGATCTTGGAAAACCCCTTGCGCCATTTTTCATCGCCCTCCTGCTCCAGCACATCTCTACCCAATTGCTGAACTGCAGAAATTGAATGCAGGCCCTTGATATCGTAATCCCGCAAACCACGCTCTTCATCATAGAATACATATTTCAGGGTTTTGAGATTTTTGCGGATGGAATCGATTTTGTCGACTTGTTCCTGGTCCTGACAAACCGTTGCCTTAACCTCGGCATGCTCAAGAACATAAGACATTTCCTCGGCAACTGAATCAGAGTAAACTGGAACAGGAACGCCACCAATTGCCTGCACTGCGCAAAATGTCCAGTAAAGCCTTGGACGGTTCTGGCCGATGATGGCAACCTTGTCGCCCGGCTTGATGCCCAGCTTTTTCAAACCCATGGAATAGGCTCTTATTTCTTCAAAAGCCTCGGACCAGCTCCATGTTTTCCAGATGCCATGATCCTTGTGACGAAACGCAGGGCGCTCCGAAAATCGCCTTGCGTTCAATACAAGATAATCTGCAAAATTCTTAGGCTGCCCCTCTGAGGACGCCTTTCCAGCCTTGGCCATTTATTTTCCTCCCAATGCCCTGAACCTGATTGCTTCAAATTCTTAAGGCTAATATGCCACCTCCACGCGACATATTATTTGAACTAGCGTTCAATTAATCCCATCTAAACATGTATTGCAAATCTGGGCGATGTGAATTTTCGCAAAATAAACCGTCAAAATTGCAATAGACATTTATTTTAATGTAGATGGTATGCAGGTTTTCAAAATTGCGCAACCGTCCATGGCTAATTTTATCGCCGCTTTATTTACGACACTGAGAATGGTGCTATAACGCAAGAAGAAAATACAAAAACCGGCTTCAATGCTACAGTTGCGATCAGGCTATTAAAGACGAGCGGTATCCATTTAAACATGCAAAACTCAATCATTATTATTGGCGCAGGTCAGGCTGCAGCATCATGTGCAGCGCGGTTGCGGCAAAAAGATGCAACTTGCAAAATCACCATCATCGGTGACGAACCTCACTTGCCATATCAGCGTCCGCCGCTTTCCAAAAAATATGCAACAGGCGACATGAGCCTGGATCAGCTTTTGCTGCGACCCGAGGATTGGTACACGGAAAACCAAATAGAGGTTCGCCATGGTACTGCCGTCAAAAGCATCAACAAGGAAAACAAAACGCTTTCCCTAGACGATGGTGAGACCATGGCATGGGACAAGCTTTTTATCGCCACAGGCTCACGGGCGCGTGCTTTACCCGATGCAATTGGGGGCAGCCTTGGCGGGGTTTACCTGTTGCGAAGCCTCAATGATGCAGACCAGTTTGCTGATGAACTTCACGCTAACCGCAAGGTTGTTATTGTTGGTGGCGGTTACATTGGCTTGGAGGCTGCCGCTGTCTGTGCTTCTCACGGATTATCGGTCACACTTGTTGAGGCTGCAGATCGGATCCTGCAACGTGTTGCCTGCCCACAAACATCAGACTGGTTCCGCACCCTGCATCAATCTCATGGCGTTCGCCTTCATGAAGGTATCGGTCTTGAAAAACTGGATGGCGAGAATGGTCGTGTAACTTCTGCCATTCTTTCAGATGGTACAAGACTGGATGCGGATTTTGTTTTGGTTGGCATCGGCATTATTCCAAATGCAGAGCTTGCCATAGATGCCGGACTATCTGTTAATGGCGGTATATTGGTTGATGAGACATGCCAGACATCTTTCCCCGATATTTATGCCGCTGGCGATTGCGCTGCATTCAACTACAAGGGCGAGACAACGCGGCTGGAGTCCGTGCAAAATGCAATAGATCAGGCAGAATGTGCTGCTGACAATATTGCAGGCGACAAACGCAGCTACCATCCCTATCCATGGTTCTGGTCCGACCAATATGATGTCAAACTTCAGATAGCAGGGTTGAACCGTGGCTATGATTCAGTTGTCGAGCGAGCGGGCACACGGGAAGGGTCGATGGCGCATTTCTACTTCAAGGGGGATGAATTTATAGCAGTAGATGCGATGAATGAACCCAGAACCTATATGGTGGGCAAAAAGCTTTTGGAGGCAGGCAAGAACATTACTCCACAACAGGCGGCTGATCCGCAACTGGAACTCAAAAGCCTGCTTTAAGCGATTGTTTTTTCTTCACTTGCATCCCTGCCAAGAGCTGAAAATACAGTATCGATGATATTGCCACGGTTCAGACCACCCGTTTCATTCATATCATTCGGGCTTGCCTGATCCATATAAATGTCCGGCATGAAGATACTGCGAAAACGCAATTTGCCTTCATCCAGATGACCTGCTTCATTCAGGTATTGCGCAACATGCGAACCGAACCCGCCGATTGAGCCTTCCTCAACGGTCACCAGAACTTCGTGGTTTTTTGCAAGCTCGTCTATGAGATCCTTGTCCAAAGGCTTGGCAAATCTTGCATCTGCAACCGTGGTTGAGAGCCCGAAACTCTCCAGCTCTTCGGCAGCCAGAATGGATTCCTGCAAGCGTGTCCCAAAGGAAAGCAAGGCTATCCTTTTACCTTCACGCACGATGCGTCCCTTGCCGATTTCCAGAATTTCACCCCGTTCAGGCATTTCGACGCCAACCCCCTCACCCCTTGGATAACGAAATGATATCGGCCCATCATCATAGGCGGCTGCCGTACGCACCATGTGCTTTAATTCTGCTTCGTCAGCTGCAGCCATGACGACAAAATTGGGCAAGGTTGCTAGGAAAGTTGTATCAAACGAACCTGCATGGGTTGGGCCGTCTGCACCAACAAAACCTGCCCGATCTATCGGAAATCTGACCGGGAGATTCTGGATGGCAACATCATGAACAACCTGGTCATAGCCGCGTTGAAGGAAGGTTGAATAGATTGCACAAAAGGGTTTGTATCCCTCACAAGCCAATCCTGCTGAAAAGGTTACTGCATGTTGTTCGGCTATGCCGACATCA
>CALDZZ010000255.1 GCA_937944075.1 uncultured Rhizobiaceae group bacterium | reverse complement strand
TGTGTATCATTTGCAAGGCGGTATTCTGAAATATCTGGAAAATATTCCCAAGGAAGAAAGCCTTTGGGAAGGGGAATGTTTTGTATTTGATCAAAGGGTGAGCGTAGGCCATGGACTTGAGCAGGGCCCTTATGACATGTGCCATGCTTGTCGGTATCCAATTACAGAAGAAGACAAGCAGTCTGAATATTATGCAGCTGGTGTCTCCTGTCCGCGGTGTTATGACAAGCAGACCACACGTCAGCGAAAGCGTTTCATTGAGCGACAAAGACAAATGGAATTGGCCAAGAAACGTGGCGAGGAACATATTGCAGCTGATCAGCAGGCTCAAAAGCAAAAGAAAAGACTTGCTCAAAAAGAAAATGCGGAGCGTTCCAACAGGAACGCTCCGCAAAAATGAGGCGACAGATTTTTTACCAGTCTAGTTTCTATTTTCAGCAGACAGGGCCGTTACCATTTCTTCATGCAGAACAAGAAGATTATTTGTTGATTCAAGTTCCAGTGAAAGTTCTGAATTTGATTTGGTGCTTGCTTCAAGCTTGCGTTTTGTATCCCGCAAGACGCTCTCAAGTTCATGAATACGGGCATACTGTTGGCTTTGCTGCTCCAGCGAAGACTTGTTCAGTTCGTCGTATTTGGTCTGGATATTATCCAGTTCATTCATGGTTTTTGAATTTGCCTTGATGAGTGAGCCGTAATCCGATGTCAGCTTGGCAAGTGACATTTTGTTGTCATGCGCTTCCGCCGTCATGTTTTCCAACTCGCTTGTTGTATGCTTCAATGCCACTTCAAGTGCTGAAAGCTTTTCATTTGAGCCTTCCAGCTTGGTTTCAAGGGTTTGAAGCTTGATTTCTTTTTCAGTGTACTGCCTGGAAAGTTGGTCATATTCTTCGCTGGAAGCTGAAAGGCCAGTCTCGGCATTCATCAAACGCTCTTTGGTTGATACGAGATCAGATTGTGCCCTGGCTGCTTCCATGTCTTTCTGCTTGAGCAGGCTATTGATTGTTTTAAGCTCGGAGGTTGTTTCCGAGAGACTTGTTTCTGCAGCTTCAGCCCTGTTGCTCAGAGAGCGATTGGTTTGCTCCAGTTCGGAAATCAGCAACTGGTTTTCTGTATTAAGCTCGGTCTCTTGCTTGTTTTGTATTTTAAGCAAGTCCAGCTCAGACTTGATCTTTTCGTAATTTTCGCTCGTTCTGGCGCGTCTTTCCTCGATGACATCAATCTGGCGATTTTGTTTCTCGATCAAGTTCAGCGCTTCTTCATATTCGCTGGTAACACGCTTGTAGTCCGCAGCCAGTTTGGATGATTTTATTTCCGCTTCTTCAAAACGAATGAACTCTTGTTCCATGAACTGAAGTTGAGAAACAAGGTTTGAAGTTTGTTCGTTCAAACCCGAAAGTAATTCTGAACCGCTTTTGAGACGATTTAGCATTTCATCACAGGAATGTTTGCTCGACTGCATGTTGCGCATGCGTTTTGAACTGCCAAGGGAATAGCCTTTTGTTTTTGAGGCTGGAATGTCAATTCTTGAAGGTTCAGTGGTCAGAATTTCCACTTCCTCGCTTTCAAGGGTTTGCGTTGAAACTTCTTGAAGGAGGGGTGTGTCCTGGTCGTTTTCCAGTTCAATGGTCAACTCGTTTTCAAGTTGCCGTGCCATCAATTTTTCCAGTCGGGCCGCCTTGATTTTTGCTCTTATCTCATCTGTGTTCAGGTCTGAGAGTTCCGGAGCATGTAAGGTGCCGGATCCATCAAGCGCGATTGAGTTACCTTCGAATTCTTCAATTTTCAGTGCTTTATTCATGGTTTCCCCGCTGATTCCATGTTAGTTCAAGTTAAAGAGCTGCCGCCAAATTCGATACAAGTTCGAATCACTCTGGTTAAACGTTAACCTTTTTGATTCGGTGCGCCAAATATGTTATTTTTTTTATTGTCAAATTAATTAAACCTTCGTTAACCATTATTAACAGGCTGCATGACCCATCCGATTCTTTACTCTTTCCGGCGCTGTCCTTATGCAATGCGCGCAAGATTGGCCCTTCTTGCCAGTAAAACACCCGTAACATTAAGAGAAGTTGTTCTGCGCGACAAACCGCCAGAGATGCTTGAGGCAAGCCCCAAGGGGACGGTTCCAGTGCTGATTTTATCTGATGGCAAGATATTGGAAGAGAGCCTGGACATTATGAAATGGGCGATACAAAAGTTTGACGAGGAAGGCTGGAAAAGCTTTTCCGAAGCGGAGCTTGCTCAAATGGATGCCTTGATTGTGGAGAGTGATGGACCTTTCAAGGCTGCTCTGGACGCCTATAAATATGCAAGCAGGGACGAGACAATCGAACCAAGTGCGGAACGTGAAACCGGCGCCGCCTTCATGCGCAAGCTGAATAGCATGCTCAAGGGTAATGCCTATTTGTTTGGTGACAGGTTTTCGTTTGCCGATGCAGCACTTCTACCTTTTGTAAGGCAGTTTGCGCATGTGGATCGTGAATGGTTTTGGTCACAAGACTGGCCCGAGACAATTCGCTGGCTTGAAGCTTTCCTGGAAAGTGCGCGCTTTAAAGCAATCATGTCCAAATATCCACAATGGAAGACAGGCGATGAAGGCATCGCATTCGGGGAATAGGTTTTTAACATTTAACTGTCTGATTGGTGACTATGTCACGCACATCAAATGCTTTTGCCTTTATGCTCTTCCTTATTGATAAAGGAGAAAGACATGAAACTGAACGTAGGAAGTACGGACCGCATGGTTCGCGTTATAGCAGGTGTTGTTCTGGCACTTTTGCTTTTGACAGGTGTTATCAGCCTTGGTTCAACATTTGGTATACTTGCAGCAATCGCAGCTGCAATTTTGATTATCACCGGATCTGTAAGTTTTTGCCCGGCTTATAGTCTGATAGGTGTCAAAACGCGATCTGAATAAGTATAACTAATCCATGCTGCAATTTATTCTGGAAAAACTTGGCATGAATAACCATACAAATGCTGTTGCAACTATAAGGCCTCAGGAAGCTTATAACGATCATGTCAATGGTGATCTTGTCTTGATCGATGTGCGTGAGGCCATAGAGTGGTCGCAGACTGGATGTCCGCAAGGGTGCAAACGCATTGCGCTAGGGCAGTCTGATTTTGTGCAACAGGTCATAAAGGCTGTGAATTCGGATATCAACTCCCCGATTGCCGTATGCTGCAAGTCCGGGATGCGTGGCGAGAAAGCTGCCAGACTTCTGCATGATGCAGGCTTTCAGCGGGTCACCAATGTTGAAGGCGGGATAATGGACTGGATTGCACAAGAGCTGCCTGTTGAGGCCGTATCTCCCACAAACTGAGTGATGGACAATTAACATGGAACAGGTCTGGATAGAGACATTCGAAGGCCTGAATGCATTAGAGCCTGAATGGAAAAATGCAATTGCCAGGAAAAGCAGGCTTGTTTCCATCCCAAAGGAAACGAAGGTTTTTGAGCCTGGAAAAAGCGTCAATGACATGATTTTTCTGCTTGAGGGTACTGTCAGGGTTCAACAGGTTTCTGAAGGTGGTAGAGAGATTGTGCTGTACCGCATCGAGGCAGGACAAAGCTGTATCATGACAGCCTCCTGTTTGCTTGGGCATGAGGAGTATTCAGCAGAAGGTATTTCTGAGACAAAAATTGTAGCGGCTGTCATTCCCCAAGATGCGTTTAATGAATTGCTGGCAAATTCTGCCAGTTTCAGAAGCTTTGTTTTTTCAACATTTTCGCAACGGCTTGCAGAGTTAATGACGATTATCAATGAAGTTGCTTTCAGAAGATTGGATATCAGGCTTGCTCAAAAACTTCTGGATTTGTCGTCGAATACCCATGAGGTAAAAATTACCCACCAGCAGTTGGCAACGGAACTGGGTACCGTAAGAGAAGTTGTTTCTCGTCAACTACAGGAGTTTCACCGTCGCAACTGGCTTGAACTGAACAGAGGGCTGATCGTAATCAAGGAACGGCGCGGTCTTGTTGAACTTGCCACGAAGCATGACTGAATGACGGGATTTAAAGGGCGGCCATTACTTCGCCAATTTCCGCTTTGACCACGACATCTGCAAATTGATCCAGCTGTGTTGGTTCCCGGTTAATGATCGCAAATTGTGCATCATTATGTTTTGCATGAAGGGGTAGGCCGGCTGCCGGGTTTACCACGAGTGAAGAGCCAATCGCGATGAACAGGTCTGCGGTTTCTGCTATCTTGAAGGCATCAGCAGTTTTCTTGACGGGCATTTTTTCGCCGAACATGACCACGTCTGCTTTTACAAGGCCATCACAGGCCTGACATTTCGGGCTTTCGCCAGTTGCCTCAAACAATACACGGCAGGTTTCCATTGAGTGATGTTTACCACAAGTGATGCAGGAAGCGGTTGTGGCATTGCCGTGAATTTCGATGAGTTTGTCTTGTGGGACGCCACCGCGCAAGTGCAGGCCATCTACATTCTGGGTAATCAGGCATGAGCATTTTCCCTGCTCAACCCATTCGGCAATTTTTGTATGGCCGATGTTGGGCTCCACCGCACCAACCTGATCTGCCATATAAAAACGGCGATGCCAGTCTTCTATGCGAGCCTCTTCGCTCTGGATGTATTCTCCATATTCGACAATCCGAAATTGCTCCCAAAGACCTCCGGGTGATCTGAAGTCGGGTACACCTGATTCAGTTGAAATGCCGGCGCCTGTCAGAATGACGATGTTTTCTGCATCATCAATTAATGTGCGCAGCTTTGAGGTTTGTTCACTCATTAACCCGGGGAAAGGCCACGCAAGCGTTCTGAACGGCGGCGCAGCAATTCAACTGTTGTCAGCAGGATGATTGACATGATCACCAGAATGGTCGCCACAGCAAGAATGGTTGGCGATATTTGCTCGCGCAGACCGGAGAACATCTGGCGTGGAATGGTGCGTTGATCGACATCTGCCATGAAGATGACAGCAACAACTTCATCAAGCGATGTACTGAAGGCAAAAAGTGCGCCTGAGATCATGCCTGGCAAAATCAGCGGCATTACGACCTTGAAGAAGGTGGTGAAACCACTTGCCCCTAGGCTTTGTGACGCCCGAATAAGGGAGCGGTCAAACCCGGAAAGTGTGGCCGTTACCGTAATAATGACAAAGGGGACGCCGAGTGTCGTATGTGCCAGTACAAGTCCAAGATAGGTTTTTGCAAGCCCGTCTGGATAGCCCGGTATCACCCCTTGCATGGTGCCACCGTAGAAAAAGAACATGCCGGTTGCGGTGATAACAAGCGGGACGATCATTGGGGAAATCAACAGGCTTGTAATGGCTGATCGAAACGGCATCTCAGGGCGAGAAAGCCCCAAGGCTGCGAGGGTGCCAAGCGTTGTTGCAAGAATGGTGGAAGCAATTGCAAGGAAGAAAGAGTTCCTGAATGCTCGAATCCAGGTAGCATTTTCCCACATGTCTTCCCACCAGCCTTCAACAGCATCAGGTGCTGTCATGCCGAAGCGGAAAATATCCGCGTACCAACGGGTGGAATAGGCTTCCGGATCAAGCGCTATCATGCCTTCCGTAAAGGAGAAGTAGGGTTCTGTATTAAAGGAAAGCGGAATGATGATCAGGATTGGCAGAATAAGAAACAGGAATATCAGCGTGCAGGTTGCCAGAAAGGCATAATGCCAAATTCTCTCACCACGCGATGCGTAAGGTGGCAGAGGGGTCATTGCAAACAGTGGAATACCAAAAAGGATGAAAAACCCGATTGTGCCACCTACCGATTGGGTGAACAGGGCAAAGATTATTGTGGCAACTACAAGGGCCTGGAAACCGGGAGTTTTAACGCGTTGTGAAGCAGTCATCTTTTTCTCCCTTATCCGAATTTCAGATTGTCGACGCCAACCAGCTTGTTATAGAGCCAGTAGAGCGCGAGAACCACGACCAGAAGGATGGTGCCCAGTGCAGCACCCAAAGACCAGTTCAATGAGCTTTGGATATGACGGGCTATTTCATTCGAAATCAGCAAGCCGTCACTGCCGCCAACAAGGGCTGGCGTAATGTAGTAGCCAATGGCCAGTATGAACACGAGCAATACGCCCGCTGCAATACCTGGAATGGTTTGCGGGAAGTAGACTCGTCTGAATGCCATGAAGTTAGAAGCACCCATGGATTTGGCGGCGCGCATGTAACTTGGCGGAATTGTTTTCATAACCGAGTAGAGAGGCAGGATCATGAATGGCAAGAGGATGTGCACCATTGCGATGACAGTACCGGTCGCGTTGTAGATCATCTGGATGCGGTTTTCATCATCAATAAATCCCAGATAAACAAAGATGTTATTGATGATCCCTTCTGTCTGGAGCATCGCAATCCAGGCGGAGGTACGCACGAGCAGGGAGGTCCAAAATGGCAGAAGCACCAAAATCATCAATAGATTTGAAGTTCTAAGCGGCAAGGTCGAGAGAAGATAAGCAACCGGATATGCAATGAGAAAGCACAGGAAGGTTATCAGTGCAGATAGGGCAATGGTTTTGTAAAGCAGGGGCAGATAAATACGGTAGAGTTCATCGGCGCGTATGATGTTTTCATTCTCGTCATACTTGCGATCTGTGGCAGCCAGATAAAAGGAAAGTGTGTAGTCACGTGTTACGCGCTTGAGCGTTACCCAAACGTTTTCGTTTGCCCATTTTTTATCGAGTTTAATCAAGGCATCCAGATAGGGGCCTTCTGTAATTTTATCTGCCTTGCGTGCTGTTTTCGTAAACAGGCTACGGGAACCTGGAATTTCATAGTTTACCCGCGTTGCCAGATTCCCCACGGTCTTGCCCACTTCGCGATTCTTTCGTGCGAGGGCCAGATCTTGAACAAAGACCTTGATCATTTCGTCCGGCGGATAATCCTGGCCGTCCCATTCCTGAATGACTTCAGCAAAATTGGGTACAACGTTGGTGCCTGTCGGATTGTGGAAGGAGCGAATAAGCATATCGCCAATCGGAAGAACGAAGGCGATGATAATAAAAAGCACTAGTGGCAAGGTTAGCAGAAGGGCGCGCAATTTCATGCGGCGCGTCGTCTTCGCAAGCTGTTGTTTTAGCGGTGTGCCATCATAAGCTACCAGAACATCATTCGAGTTTTGAGTATCTGACATGGCCAAAGTGCTGAATCCCTGAATTACGACTTTTCGTCGATTTTGTTCGTTTTGAGTGAAAAGGGCGGAAAGTTCCGCCCTTTTCCAAACCTTTTGGGTTTGATTAGTTTGCCAACCAGGCGTTGAAGCGTTCGTTCAACTGGTCTGCATTGTCAGCCCAGAACTCAAAGTTGTTCTGTACAGAATTTGACAGGTTTGCAGGCGATGTTGGCATCTGTGGACCCATGTCGATGGATGCATTTGTTGCATAAGTTCCAACAAGCGGTGCAGAAGACTTACGTGCAGGGCCATAGGAAATCCACGAAGCCTGTGCTGCAAGTTGTTCTGTTGCAGTCGAGAACTTCAAGAAGTCCATGGCCTTGTCCTTGTTCTTGGCGCCTTTTGGAATTACCCAAAGGTCAAGATCCCAGACCTGACCGTCCCATACGATGTTGAATGGCTTGTTTTCGCCAGCAACCGCGTTGAAGATACGACCATTGTAAGCAGTTGTCATGGCAACTTCGCCATCAGCAAGTAGTTGTGGAGGTTGGGCACCAGCTTCCCACCAGACAACTTCACTTTTGATTGTATCAAGCTTCTTGAAAGCACGATCCACACCTTCTGGTGTGTCAAGTACAGAGTATACGTCTTTTGCAGCTACGCCATCAGCGATTAGAGCAAACTCAAGGTTCACTTTTGCGCCTTTGCGTAGACCACGCTTGCCCGGGAACTTTTCAAGATCGAAGAAGTCAGCCATTGTTTTTGGACCGTTTTCGATTTTTGAAGAGTCGTAAGCAAAGATTGTGGACCATACGATGTTTGCAACAGCACAATCATACAAGGTGCCTTCGATGAAGTCTTCTGTAGCTGGTGTGCCATCGGCGCCAGCTGGTAGTGTTGAGTGGTCGATTGTTTCCAACAGGCCTTCGTCACACGCGCGAATAGCATCTGACAATTCAACGTCGACAATGTCCCAAGACACGTTACCAGCTTCAACCTGAGCCTTGATTTCAGCGATGCCGCCGTTGTAATCCTCAGAGTTGATCTTTACGCCAGTCTTTTCGATGAATGGCTTGTGGTAAGCTTCTACCTGAGACTTTGTGTATGCACCGCCCCATGATACGACGGTTAGCTCGCCTTCAGCATTTGCTGTTGTGGCAGACATTGCCATGGCCAGACCAATTGCTGTTCCTGTAAGTAGTTTTGTGAGTTTCATTTACTCTCTCCCTTTGTTTATGTTCCGGTTGATAGCCCCGAACATTTAATACGTATCTGCCAATTGTGGCAAAATACGAATTTCGCTAAATTTGACCTACGAAATCGAGGGCTTTGCAATCTTCTGCAAGCCAGCCGATTTTGGTATCCTGTCCCTCTTTAAGCGGACGCTTGTCTGCCCTGTTGCGTACCTTGACGATGAACTCGTCATTTCCGGCAACATTCATTCGGACACGAATATGGTCGCCCAGATAAATAAGTTCCTCAATGCGACCCTTAATCACGTTTTTTGTGCCTTTTGGCGGGTCAATCTCGATCCGCTCCGGACGCAGTGATAGAGTAGTCTTGTTGCCAACCCCTTCAACATTTACCTGTTCTGCATGCAGCAGCGTTCCGTCATCGGTACGAACCTGGCAAATACCCTTGGCGATTTTTTCCACTGTGCCATTGAGTTTGTTGTTCTCACCAATGAACTGGGCAACGAAAGAATTTTTTGGGTCTTCGTAGAGTTCTTCAGGAGAAGACAGTTGTTGGATAACACCGTCTTCGAAAACAGCAACGCGATCAGACATCGTAAGTGCTTCAGACTGATCATGCGTAACATATACGACTGTTACGCCAAGGCTCTCATGAATGTGCTTGATTTCATATTGCATTTGCTCGCGCAATTGCTTGTCCAGCGCGCCCAGAGGCTCGTCCATCAATACGAGGTCGGGTTCAAATACCAGGGCGCGTGCAACTGCGATACGCTGTTGTTGACCACCAGATAGCTGTGCGGGACGACGACCGGCCATTTGAGGCAGTTCAACCAGATCAAGAATTTTCTTTACCCGGTCTTCCTGCTCAGACCGGCTCATGTTGCGAACCTGCAGCGGAAATGCGAGGTTTTCTGCCACCGTCATGTGCGGGAATAGGGCATAGTTCTGAAATACCATGCCGATGCCACGTTTATGCGGGGGTACGGTGTTGATTGGACGGTTGTCCAAAAAGATTTCACCGTGCGTTGCAGGTTCAAACCCGGCCAACATCATCAAACAGGTTGTTTTACCAGACCCTGAAGGCCCGAGCATGGTTACGAATTCGCCTTTTTGAATATCAAGATTGAGGTCTTTAACTACAAGAACCTCACCATCATAACTTTTTTGAATATTTTCAAAGCGGACAAAAGACTCATCCGTGGCAGATTTGGTTTCAGCCATTTTGTTTAATATCGCTCCCTGTACGCATGCCGAATTGCATTTCAGTCTTCGCGTATCTTTTCTCCAGTTCAAGCAAACACGTTTGTGTTTCGTGCGTCAATGAAAAAATTGTGGCTTACAAGGGTCTTTTTCACTGTTTTGGTTAATGCTCCAGTGAATTTCACTTTTTGCGTTCGTGGAAAATGAAACCAAGAAAGTTCAACAGAATTTGTGCTGCCAGAAAGGAAGTGGATCCTGTATGGTCGTAATCAGGTGCAACCTCGACAAGATCGATTCCGATGACTGTTCCTCTTTTTGACAGGCCCTGAAGCAACTCAAGCACTTCATAGTATAAAAATCCGCCATGGCTTGGCGTTCCGGTGCCAGGTGCAATGGAAGGATCAAACCCATCAATATCTATTGTAACATAATAGCGCTCGTTTGATGGAATCCTTGCCAGCATGCCTTCGACGCCCAGTTTGCGAAACTGTCTGACGGAGACAATATCCGAGCCCATCTTTCTGGCGTCCTCATATCCCTCTTTTGCCGTTGAGGAGACGTTTCGAATGCCAATCTGCGAAAGGCCTTTGACATAATCCTTTTCAGCAGCACGGCGCATTGGGTTTCCGTGGCCATGTCTGACGCCATGGCGTTCGTCCACAAAATCCAGGTGCGCATCAATTTGAACTAGATGAAACGGTTCCTGATCATCAAAGGCACGGATGCAAGGGATGTTGACGGAGTGATCGCCGCCCAAGACAACGGGCAGGGCGCCAGCGGCCAGTGCCTTGCGAACACCAAACTCAATGTTGGCGTGGCTTTTTTCCGTGTCCGTGTGAACGATATCTGCGTCACCCATGTCGACGATTGTAACATCTTCACCCAAATAAATGGCGTCGTCCTCATGGTCGTATGCGCCAGCATGACCAAATGAAAAAAGGGTAGAGGCTTCACGGATTGCGCGTGGACCAAACCGGGTTCCTGAGCGATATTGTGTGCCGAAATCAAAGGGTGCACCCAGGATTGCTGCATCTGCTTTTATAGAGTCCCAATCCTCGCAAACCGGTTTCTTGCCAAAGGTTGCAAAGCCTACAAATGGCAGGTTCAGACGCCCTGCTTCATATCCATGATCTGCCATAATGGTCTTCCCCAAACGCAAAAAAGGACAGCATGTCTGCCGTCCTTTTAAAAATCAATATGAAATATCAAGGTTTAGAGAATTGAGCTTAACTTCATGGCAACACCCATGTCGCCTTCGACCTTGATTTTTCCTTGCATGAAGGCTGCTGTCGGATCCAGATCACCTGCGATCAGGCTTTCAAGAACTTCCTTGTCACATACGACAGTACAATCTGCTTCCTGGTCTTCAGTTGATACTGCAGGGGGTGTTGAATTGCCGTCGATGAATACAACGCCATCTTCACCACAGTTGAATTTTACGGTTGCGCCAATGCCGCTACCGCCGCTGACTTTTGCAGTAATTGCTTCTGCTGCTGCTTCTAGACTCATGTGTATATCTTTCTAATAAATGATTATGATTTTCATATAATCAGTTGCACCAAAAATGCAACTTTTACGTTAAGGTAAAAAGGCGTTTTCTTCTATTTTTCCATCAGGACGTTCTCATATTCAAGACGTAATTCACGTTTTAATATTTTGCCTGTGGCGCCAATGGGCAATTCATCGACAAAGATGACTTTGTCCGGCGTCTGCCATTTGATGATCTTGCCATCGTAATAATTGATCAGATCTTCTTCCGTCAAACTTGAGTTTTCTGCCTTTACAGCGAGAATGACAGGACGTTCATCCCATTTTTCGTGTTTGGCGGCAATGGCTGCGGCGGCAGTTACTTCAGGATGCCCAACAGCGATATTTTCAAGTTCAACTGTCGATATCCATTCGCCACCCGATTTGATGATGTCCTTTGAACGATCCTTGATGGTCATGAAACCATCTTCATCAATTGTGGCGACATCGCCTGTATCAAACCATCCGTTTTTTAGGGTTGTGCCTTTTTCTGCAAGGAAATATTCACTCAAGACCCAGGGCCCGCGACAATGCAAATCGCCTTGGGTAACGCCGTCATTTGGCAACTGTTTAAAGTCTTCGTCAAAGATTGCGAGTTCCATTCCAAAGGATGGGCGTCCCTGGTTCAGCCTGATTTCCTTTTGTTCTTCCTCCGCAAGATCAAGCTGCTTGTTTTTCAGATTGTTGACAGAACCGAGTGGAGACATCTCAGTCATGCCCCATGCATGAAGGACTTCAACGCCATAATCATCACGGAATTTGTCAATCATCACCGGTGGGCAGGCTGACCCGCCAATGATGGTACGTTGCATGTGAGGGAGCTTGGTGTCACTGGCTTCCAGGTATTGTATCAGGCCTGCCCAAATTGTCGGGACGCCTGCTGCAATGGTCACTTTCTCCTGATTGAACAGTTTTGCCAGGCTTTCCCCGTCCAGTCCGGGGCCAGGCATGACGATTTTGGCGCCAGCCAGGGCGGCGGCATAAGGAGAGCCCCAAGCGTTGACGTGAAACATGGGTACGACCGGCAAAAGACAGTCACGAGCAGAAAAGTTCATGACGTCAGGGGTTGCTGACATCATCGCGTGTAGCAGTGTGGAGCGATGAGAATACAAAACGCCTTTTGGATTACCGGTTGTGCCTGACGTATAGCAAAGGGAAGAAGCATCTCGTTCATCAAGGTCTTGTGGCCATTGATAGTCATCATCGCCTTCTTCCAGGAATTCTTCATAAAACTCCATCCATTCATGCTCGGCAGCAAGGGCCTCATCACGCGGCTCCATCAAGACCCAGTGTTTTATGTGAGGAACCTTGTCGAGGACGCCTGCAACGATAGGAACAAACGTTTTGTCAAAAAAGACAATCTTGTCTTCTGCATGTGTGAGAATATAAACCAGCTGTTCTGGAAAGAGGCGGGGGTTCACCGTGTGACAGACAAAGCCTGCGCCTGATACACCATAGTAAAGTTCAAAATGGCGATGGTTGTTCCAGGCAATGGTTGCTACCCGGTCAGAGCGTGTTAAGCCTCGCTTTTCCAATGCTGAACCAAGTTTTTTGGCTCTCGTGTGAACCTGCCTGTAATTGGTGCGATGTTGTGAGCCGTCGGTATTAACCGATACGATTTCCGTGTCACCGTGATATCTGGCAGCATGATCGATAATGTTTGAAATCAGCAACTGCTGTTCCATCATTTGTCCAAGCATTGGGTTCTCCTCCACAAATTTTGCTCTATCTTATAGCCATGAAATTCAAGCCTGTGAACATGCAAAAGGTGCGCAATGGTTGATAAAATTAATCCGGTTCATGAAACCAATGAGGAAGCGTTTGAAATCGCCGGCAAGTTGCTTAGTGAAACCTGTTATGCGGCACTGGCAGTAAACGACATGGAAAGTGACTTTCCCCTCGTGAGCCGGGTAGCTGCCTGTTATGCGCCAGGGCTTGGAATTTTCTTTGCAGGGTCTGATTTGTCCGTTCATTCAAAATGTCTTCTTAAAGATGGAAAATGTTCTCTGCTGTTGGGGGAGCCTGGCAAGGGAGACGGATTGGCCTATGCGAGGATTACGCTTGTTGGCGAAACCACACGAATGTCAAATGATGATGCCTTGCGGGACCAGTATCGTGAAGCATTTGTGAAGACCCACCCAAAGTCCGAACTTTATATCGATTTTGGTGATTTCGGGTTTTATCCAGTAAACTTAACACGTGGCTTGCTGAATGGTGGTTTTGGCAAGGCATTTCATCTGGATGAGAAAGATCTTGCACACTTATTAGGTTGAACAAACCGGCAGTTTCGCCAATAGTCTGTAAATGAGTGAAAAAGAACCGCAAAACCCAAACCCTTCATCACAAGGTCCGTTGTCAGGTTATACGATTGTCGATTTGACATCGGTCGTACTTGGGCCTTACTGCACCCAGCTTCTGGGTGATCTTGGCGCTGATGTCATCAAGATAGAAACTCCGGATGGGGATATCATGCGCCATGCAGGGCCGCATGTGAACAAGGGCATGGGGCCGATTTATCTGACCATCAATCGCAACAAGCGATCGATGACCCTGGATTTGAGAACATCGGGTGCCAAGCAAATCCTCTCCAAATTGATTAAGCGTGCAGATGGTCTCATTCACAATATTCGTGCAGGGGGCATGCGCCGTTTGGGGTTTGATTATGAAAGCGTTCAGGCAATCAATCCTGAAATCGTTTATTGTCACGCTGTTGGCTTTGGCTCAGACGGGCATTATGCCGAGCGGCAGGCCTATGATGATCTGGTGCAGGCCGTTTCCGGGGCTTCCTTCATGATACCCATGCAGGATGGCACCACTGAGCCGCGCTATTTTCCAGGGCTGATTGCAGACAAGACTACCGGCCTTCATGCGGCCTATGCGATGGTAGCAGCGTTTCTGCACAAGGAGCGCACGGGCAAGGGACAGTTTGTTGAGGTTCCCATGATGGAATGCATGGTTTCCTTTACCATGGCAGAAAACCTTTACGGTCATACGTTTGTACCGCCAAGGCCACCCATTGCCTATGCGCGTTCAATCAATCCCATGCGCAAACCTTACAAGACCAGGGATGATTACATTGCCTTGATGCCGTACTCGGATGATAATTGGTACCAGTTTTTCAAGCTTGGAGGGCGGGAGCACTTAATGGAGGATGAGCGTTACTCAACCTATGCCGCGCGCACGATTAATATCACCGATTTGTACAAAGAGGCAGAAGTGATTGCCCTTGAACGTACCACGAACGAGTGGATGGACGTTTTGGCAAAGGTAAACGTGCCTTGCATGCGGGTGCATACACTCGACAGCGTTCTAAATGATCCCCAGTTGCGAGAGACCGGGTTTTTGGAAGAACGCGAGCATCCTACCGAAGGGCGTTACCTGGCAATGAATAATCCAATCAGTTTTTCCCAAAGCAAGACCAGCATTGAACGCGATCCTCCCTCACTTGGAGAAAACAATCATGAGGTTCTGGCAGAATTGGGTTTTGATGATGCAGAAATCGAGAAACTCAAGAATGACAAGGTGTTTGGATGAGATGGGGGGGTGTCTGGCAGAAACAGGGCTTTTGCCAACCAGCGCAGTGAAGCCAGAAATCCCGAAGGCACTGACTTCACCTGCGAAACGAATTCATACTAAACTACAAGTAGTTTTTTTGAATATAAATCAGGGCTTGATAGGCTGGGGCACCCTGACATTCCGCAAGGTCAAATTACACGGCAGAAGTTAAAAAGCAACATAAAGTGACTGAAAACCGCAGGAAATTGCCAAAACACTTAATAATTTATGTCTGATGAGCAAGAATGGAGACAAAATGCAACTAGCGGGACACCTATTGGTGAATTGTTTAAAGGCTCAAAAGGTTGACCGGATATTTTGTGTGCCGGGGGAAAGCTATTTGGCTGTTCTGGACGGTTTGTATGATTCGGGGATAGAGACAGTGGTTGCGCGCCATGAGGGTGGAGCATCGATCATGGCGGAAGCTGATGGTAAAATGACTGGCAGGCCTGGTGTGTGCATGGTTACACGTGGCCCTGGTGCAACAAATGCTTCTTCGGGGGTGCATATTGCTGCACAAGACTCAACTCCAATGATTTTGTTTGTGGGACAAATAGGGCGTAAAATGCGTGGTCGGGAAGCCTTTCAGGAAATGGATTACCGCGCTTTCTTTGGGTCTGTAGCTAAGTGGGTTGAAGAAATT
>CALDZZ010000254.1 GCA_937944075.1 uncultured Rhizobiaceae group bacterium | reverse complement strand
TGATAAAAGACAAGTTGCCAAAAAACGTGACTGGGACAGGGAAAAGTCCAGGTTGATGCGCGAAAAAGGGTAGGGCATGCACCTTAATAATCACTTTCGTAAGCGTTCGCAAAAACAGAATATGGAATTCGCCAGAGAACGCTCTTTCGGAACGCTTGCAATCAATGCGGATGACGGGCCTTTACTTAGCCATATCCCTTTTCTGTTGAATGAAGATGCGACAGAACTGGAATTACATCTAGTGCGTTCAAATCCGATAGTAGGAATGCTTGAGCAGCAGGTGAACGCAGTCATATCAGTTGCTGGCGGAGACGCTTATCTTTCGCCGGACTGGTATGAGATCAACGATCAGGTTCCAACCTGGAATTATGTGGCTGTTCACATTCGTGGGAAAATACAAACCCTGCCGCATGATGAGATGCACGAGGTTTTAAACCGTTTATCACATAGCATGGAAAGGCGGTTATCTCCAAAGAAACCGTGGACTTCCGATAAAATGACACAAGCTGTTTATGATAAAATGCTTCGTCAGATAGTACCGGTAAAAATGAAAATAAGTGAAATTAAAGGCACCTGGAAACTTTCGCAAAACAAGCCAAAAGCTGTTAGATTCGCAGCGGCGGATAAAGTTTTATCCAGCGATATGGGCAGTGAAACCGAATGGCTTGGCGAGTTGATGAAAATGGCAGATGAATAGCATTGCTAAAGGTTGTTTCTGACATTTTCAAAAACATCTTCGAACATCTGAACCGTAAGTCTGCCGGTATTGGTATTATATCTGGAACAATGATAGCTGGAAAAAATTCTAAAACCGCCGACTTCCTGAGAAAGATTATGACCAAAGGGTGTGGCTGAAATTTTGCCGCTTAATGCCCGAACAGTCGAATCATGAGAAATTTTTCCAAGCGTAACAAGCGCATTGAGATTGGGAAAACGATTGAGAGTATTTAAAAGAAATGGTCTGCAATTGTTGATCTCGGCACCAACAGGTTTGTTTTCCGGAGGCACACAGCGCACTGCATTGGTAATGGCACTTTGCTCTAGTTGAAGACTGTCACTGGTTTCTGCGCCATATTCACCGCTGGCAAATCCAAACTTCAGAAGCGTTGCATAGAGTAGATCTCCCGCCCAGTCTCCCGTAAAAGGACGCCCTGTCCTGTTGGCGCCTTTAAGACCGGGGGCAAGTCCAATGATTAGAAGTCTGACATCCGCATCCCCTTTGGCGGATACCCAGGTATCCACCGGTGCATTGTGCCAGTCAGGGTGTTTTTCTCTTTGCTGGTCTATAAAGCCTTTTAACCTTGGGCAGATATCACAATCGCGGTGAGGGTCATTTAATGCGTCTGTCCGGATAAGAGCCATCAGTAATCATCATCATATTCTTCTTCATCAGAATAATCATCATACTGTGATTTCTCTGCCAGGTCTCGACCTATTTCATTTTTCAAGCTGGTAAGTTCTATGAAAAAGTCTGCCTGCCTACGCAAATCATCTGAAATCATCGGCGGGCTTGTTTTGGTCGTTGAAATCACACTCACTTTGCGACCACGCCTTTGCAGGCTTTCTACAAGATAACGATAATCCCCGTCACCAGAGAACAAAACCGTATGATCAACCGAAGATGAAAGCTCCATGGCATCAACGGCCAACTCCATATCCATGCTGGACTTGACTTTCTTGCGTCCACTGGCATCGGTGAATTCTTTGGTAGGTTTCGTTACAACCCGGTAGCCATTATAGTCCAGCCAGTCGATCAGTGGCCTGATGGATGAATATTCCTGGTCTTCAATCAGAGCAGTATAATAGTAAGCACGCAGGAGGTATCCTTGTTGATGGAAGTAGTTGAGCATTTTCTTGTAGTCAATATCAAAGCCTAGTGCCCTAGAAGTCGCGTACAAATTTGCTCCATCAATAAACAGTGCAATTTTTTCTCTTTGGTCAAACATGATTTCTAAAATCCGGTGTAGTATTGAATTACAGTATTTCTAATAAACAGACAGCGGGGCAGCTTGTTCCCTATTAATAGATTGTTTTTTGAAAACATCCTCTAACGTTTCATCACATAATGCGGAGGCAGTAATTGATTAAAGGAACTCTTTTTAAGATGTGCTTGAAGTTTTATGTTTCAAGAATTCTCTTGAAATTGCCATGGTTTAACGTTAGACAACGACATATTTCCTGATAATGAGGTTTAAGAATGGCACGTGTCACCGTAGAAGATTGCGTAGACAAGATTGAAAACCGTTTTGAATTGGTTCTTTTGGCTGGCCACCGCGCACGTCAAATCTCCAGTGGTGGCGAAATTACTGTACCGCGCGACAATGACAAGAATCCGGTAGTTGCCCTTCGTGAGATTGCCGAAGAAACACTCTCGCCAGCAGATCTGGAAGAGGATCTGATTCATTCTCTCCAAAAACAGGTTGAGGTTGACGAACCTGAGGGTGAGCCTGAAGAATCAGTGGCAATGATACCGGAAGTTGATCAGGCTCCTGAAGCAGACATCATGACTGATTCCCCTGATACAGCTGAACCGGATGTCACATTTGACAGCTTGTCAGAAGATGAGTTGCTTGCAGGTATTGAAGGCCTGGTTCCACCTGAGAAAAACGACGACTATTAAGTCTGAAAATAAATATCAGTTTATCACATCCGGCAGGTTTAAAACCTTCGCCGGATGTTTCATATATAGGGTATGAAAACCGGATGTGATAAAATCGAATGATGCGTCAATACGAACTCGTTGAACGGGTTGCAGGCTATATTGATAAACCGAATGAAGCCCTGCTCAACAAGGCCTATGTTTACGCCATGCAAAAACATGGTGAACAAAAACGGGCAAGTGGCGATCCCTATTTTTCCCATCCACTGGAAGTTGCTGCCATCCTGACGGATCTTCATCTTGATGAAGAGACAATCGCAGTGGCCCTTCTTCACGACACGATAGAAGATACAGACGCAACAAGACGTGAAATTGACGAACTTTTTGGCGAACGCATCGGCCACCTTGTCGAAGGGCTAACCAAGCTTAAGCGCCTTGACCTTGTTTCTGCACAAGCCAAACAGGCTGAAAACCTGAGAAGCCTGTTACTGGCAATTTCGGACGATATTCGCGTTTTGCTCGTAAAACTGTCTGACCGTTTGCATAACATGCGGACGCTTGGCGCCATGCGACCTGACAAATGCAAGCGCATTGCGACCGAGACCATGGAGATATACGCACCACTGGCAGGCCGTATTGGCATGCAGGATTTGCGCGACGAGCTTGAGAAGTTATCCTTCAAGTATATCTATCCGGATGCCTATACAGCAGTCATTGGGCATCTCGAGGAGCTTGCAGAAGGAAACAAATCTCTCACAGAGGAAATTTCCAGGACACTTGAAGAAAAACTGGCCGAGTTTCATATCAAGGCAACCGTTTCCAGCAGACAGAAAAAGCCCTATTCAGTTTTCAGGAAAATGGAGAGCAAGGGCGTAACCTTCGAGCAGTTGTCTGACATCTATGGGTTTCGCATTATTGTAGACAGCATTGAAGATTGTTACAGCGCCCTTGGAGTGGTGCATCGTGAATGGGCCATGGTTCCAGGGCGTTTCAAGGATTACATTTCGGTTCCAAAGCAAAATGACTACCGCTCAATTCATACAACGGTGGTTGGTCCAGCGGGTCAGCGCGTTGAGCTTCAAATCCGCACAAAACGCATGCATGATATTGCCGAATTCGGCATTGCTGCTCATGCTTCCTACAAGGATGGTGATAATATCGTTCTGGAAAGCAATGCTTACGAGTCACTCAGAAAAACCATTGAACATTTGGCAGAAGGGGATAATGCCGAAGAATTCATGGAGCATACTAAGCTTGAACTCTTCTTTGATCAGGTATTCTGTTTTACCCCCAAAGGCCGCATCATCGCCTTGCCTAACGGGGCGACGCCAATCGATTTCGCTTACGCAGTCCACACTGACATTGGCAACACCTGCATCGGTTGCAAGCTGAACGGCAAAATCATGCCGGTCATCACAAAATTGCAAAACGGGGATGAAGTTGAGATTATCCGTTCAAAGAAACAAACCCCGCCAGCAGCGTGGGAAAATGTTGTCGTGACGGGCAAGGCAAGGTCTTCAATCCGACGCGCAAGTCGTCAATCCATTCGTAAGCAATATTCAACGCTTGGGGCGCGAATTTTGGAGCGTGCTTTTGATAAAGCCGCAAAAAGCTATTCTCATGAATTGCTGGAGGCTGCACTTCCAAGACTGGCGAGACAATCACTTGAAGATGTTCTGGCAGAAGTAGGGCGCAACGAGATGTCTGCAACCAATGTAATCAAGGCCATTTATCCGGATTTCGAGGTTGATGAAAATACAACGCCCTTTAAAGAACCAAGACAGTCGGAAGAAGGGTCAGATAAGGAGCCATCAGGCCGCATACCAATTCGTGGTATCAACAGTGATTTGCCAGTCAGCTTTTCCAGGGAGGGAGGGGCAGTCCCTGGCGACAATATTGTAGGGATTCTGGTGCCTGGTGAGGGAATTACGATTTACCCTGCGCAATCAAAAACGCTTGCAAAATTCAAGGATGATGGCGCCAATCTGATTGATGTCAGGTGGGATATTGAAGAGGCTAGCAAAGAGCGGTTTCCAGCAAGCATCCGGGTCTTGGTTGAAAACAAGCCTGGAGTTCTGGCTCTTGTCGCCAATGTAATAGCTCAAAATGACGGGAACATTCAAAATCTGTCTATGAAAGTTCTCGTGGATGAGTTCATGGAGATGGAAATAGATATTGATGTCTGGGGTCTGACTCATCTAACCCAAATCACGAAACAGCTTAACAACAAATCGATTACGACCAAGGTAGAGCGTATAATCGGATAGAGGTAGAATAAAATGCAAACTGAAGATGTGCTTGAGATTTTCCGTGACTGTGGCGCGATGCTGGAGGGGCATTTCATCCTGACTTCAGGTTTGCATAGCCCTGTATTCTTGCAGAAGGCACGTGTCTTCATGCATGCTGATAAAACTGAAACCTTGTGCAAGGCGCTTGCAGAACGCGTTAAAAAGGCATGTCCTGATGGCATTGATTATGTCGTCGGTCCAGCTGTTGGTGGCATTATTCCTGCCTATGAAACGTCAAGGCATCTGGGAATTCCAAACATTTGGGTTGAACGGGAAGAAGGCACTTTCAAACTACGAAGGTTTGAAATTGAAAAAGGCGCTCGCGTCGTAATAATTGAGGATATTGTCTCCACAGGACTGTCAATAAGGGAAACAGTACAATCCCTGAAAGACATAGGGGCAGAGGTTTTGGCTGCAGCTTGTCTCGTAGATCGTTCTGCCGGAAAGTCAGACGTCGGTGTGCCTCTCATTGCACTGGCCGAATATGAGGTGCCTGCATATCCTGCAGATGATTTGCCGCCTGAATTGCAACATATTCCAGCCGTAAAGCCGGGAAGCAGAAATCTTTAAAGACACTCCATAAATTCTACATAGTGCAAGAAGATGTTAAGTGCTGTGTGGTAGGATTTGAATATTAGTCAGTTAACAAAATTTAGAAGCAGATGCTATTTGGTAGAAAAAAACCTGTTTCCTGGGGAGAGACCATCAGGGTTTCGCTATGGCCTCGCCGTAGTTGGTCCAGGTCTGCCAAATATGTTTCAAAACGCGT
>CALDZZ010000253.1 GCA_937944075.1 uncultured Rhizobiaceae group bacterium | reverse complement strand
TGGAATTGCTGCCATAGGATATGGAGCAACAGTCATTGAAAAACATTTTACCATAGACCGATCTCAAGGCGGTGTTGATTCCGAGTTTTCAATGGAACCCCATGAAATGAAAATGCTCAAGGAGGAGACATCAAGAGCCTGGCATGCAAGAGGCAAAATCAAATACGACGGAACTGAAAACGAGAAAAATTCCAAACAGTTTCGCCAGTCCATCTATCCTTCAACTAATATATCTGCCGGTGATGTCTTCAGTAAGAGGAATTTAAAGATCTGCAGGCCCGGCTTGAGCCTTGAACCGTCTCACTGGAATGATCTTTTGGGCAAGCAGGCAAAGCGCGATATTGAAATGGGTGAAAGGCTAAAACCTGAAGACATATAGGGCAATTTGATAACCCTAATCGTTGCTGCGCCATTTTACGCCTTTAACTTCCATCGCCCATACCCTATTTTAACCGCTAACCTAGAGATTCGCGGCAACTTGAAGGGGCCTACACATTATGAAAGATCCAATCGAAACCTACATGAACCTTGTGCCAATGGTTGTTGAGCAATCAGCACGTGGTGAGCGCGCCTATGATATCTTTTCAAGATTGCTAAAAGAGCGTGTGATCTTTCTAACTGGACCTGTTGAAGATGGCATGGCAACCTTGATTTGTGCCCAGCTATTGTTCCTTGAGGCAGAAAACCCAACCAAGGAAATCAATATTTACATCAATTCGCCAGGTGGCGTTGTAACGGCAGGCATGGCTATCTACGACACCATGCAATTCATCCGCCCTCCGGTTTCAACCCTTTGCATGGGGCAGGCTGCTTCCATGGGGTCACTATTGCTTTGTGCAGGCAACAAGGACATGCGATTTGCACTGCCGAATGCACGCATCATGGTTCACCAGCCTTCAGGTGGGTTCCAGGGGCAAGCATCCGATATCGAGCGCCATGCACAGGATATTATTAAAATGAAGCGTCGATTGAATGAAGTCTATGTCAAGCACACTGGTCAGGATTATGACACTATTGAAAAAACACTTGATAGAGACCACTTCATGACAGCTGAAGAAACCAAGGAATTTGGTATTATCGACAAGGTAATCGAGCAAAGAGAAGTTCCGGAAGACGACAAATAGGTTTTTTCGCGAAAGATGTGTTTCTTTCTGTTAATGCTCTGTGAATGTTTTTCGGAGTAATATGCATTGAAGATGTGACACTTTAGTAGATAGTTAGTGTCACTTCATATTCAGAATGGTTTTGAAGGCAGTTATGTGATTAAACTTTAACAGTCTGTAACATCATCTTGAATGTAACGTACAAACGATACAAGGTAGTATCACAAAGGCATTAAACGAGCCGAGGTTGATTAATGAGCAAAATATCAAATACAGGTGGTGGAAACGACGGTAACAGCGGTGATTCCAAAAACACCCTTTACTGTTCTTTTTGTGGTAAAAGTCAGCACGAAGTTCGTAAACTGATTGCCGGACCAACTGTTTTCATCTGTGATGAATGTGTTGAGCTATGTATGGATATCATCCGTGAAGAGAACAAGTCTTCAATGGTGAAATCCGGTGAGGGCATTCCGACACCTCAGGAAATTCTTGAAGTTCTTGATGATTATGTCATCGGACAACCTCATGCCAAACGCGTTTTGTCAGTGGCTGTTCACAACCACTACAAACGGTTGAATCATGCTACCAAAAATCAGGATGTCGAGCTTGCAAAGTCCAACATCATGCTGATTGGGCCTACCGGTTGTGGTAAAACCCTTCTTGCACAGACCTTGGCACGTATTCTCGATGTTCCATTCACAATGGCGGACGCAACAACACTGACTGAAGCTGGTTATGTGGGTGAAGACGTTGAAAACATCATTCTTAAGTTGCTTCAGGCATCTGATTACAACGTTGAGCGCGCTCAACGCGGTATTGTCTACATCGATGAAGTCGATAAAATCTCCCGCAAATCCGATAATCCTTCGATCACGCGAGATGTATCCGGTGAGGGTGTTCAGCAAGCGCTTCTTAAAATAATGGAAGGCACTGTCGCTTCCGTACCACCGCAGGGTGGCCGTAAACATCCGCAACAGGAGTTCTTGCAGGTAGATACAACCAACATGCTCTTTGTCTGTGGCGGTGCTTTTGCCGGACTTGAGAAAATTATCTCTGAAAGAGGGCAAAAAACATCCATCGGTTTTGCAGCGCACGTCGAAAATCCTGATGAGCGTAAAACTGGCGAATTGCTTCGTGGTGTAGAGCCGGAAGATCTTCAACGCTTCGGATTGATACCTGAATTTATCGGCCGTGTTCCGGTTCTTGCTACTCTGGAAGACCTCGATGAAGATGCCTTGGTCCAGATTTTGACAGAACCAAAAAATGCACTCGTCAAACAATATCAACGGTTGTTCGAGCTGGAAGATGTTAAGCTTTCTTTCCATGAAGATGCTTTGAAAGCGGTTTCAAGGCGGGCAATTCTAAGAAAGACCGGGGCTCGTGGCCTTCGCTCAATCCTGGAAGGCATTTTGCTGGATACAATGTTTGACCTGCCAGCCCTTGATGGGGTCGAAGAGGTTGTAATCTCTGAAGAGGTTGTTGATGGGGATGCACGTCCTCTCTACATTTACTCCGAGAAAAAGGAAGAAAAAGAAGCAAGCGCTTAATTTATTTCCTCAAACTCATGAATACAAAAAACCGTCTCTTGCTTAAGAGGCGGTTTTTTTGTGACCTTTTGCACATATGTCGCGGATAAAACTGCCAAATGGCTAGCGCAGGGGTTGAACGGACAGATAAATCACCCCAAATCAGGCACAACGAAGAGCGCGGTATTAAAATCAAAATCTGACGAAATGTAAGAAAACAAGAATTAGGCATAATTCAGAAATTCAGTATTCGTTCACATGGATTGGCGCTAGAATAAAGAATCAAAAGCAAATCTGTTTTGCGCATAAAGGAATTATAATGAGCAACGAAAATAAAAGCGAAATTGAGTTCGGTTCTGGCGATACACTGCCGCTACTGCCTCTACGTGACATTGTTGTTTTCCCGCACATGATAGTCCCATTGTTTGTTGGGCGTGAGAAATCAATTGCAGCACTGGAAGAGGTCATGAAGCATGACCGCCAAGTTCTGTTGTTTACTCAGAAAAAAGCCAGTGACGACGATCCGGCTCCTGAGGCTCTCTATGAGGTCGGCACAGTAGCATCAGTCCTGCAACTGCTTAAGCTGCCTGATGGCACTGTAAAAGTGTTGGTTGAAGGCGTATCCAGAGCCCGTGTGTCCAAGTTCACTGAACGCGAAGATTATTTTGAAGCCGTGGCAGATATTATCGACGATGAAGACGATGATCCGGTTGAGATTGAAGCCTTGGCACGGTCAGTTGTGTCTGACTTTGAGAACTATGTGAAACTCAACAAGAAAGTTTCTCCAGAGGTCGTGAGTTCTGTTTCTCAGATCGACGAATATTCCAAACTTGCTGACACCATTGCTTCTCATCTAGCCATTAAAATCGCTGATAAACAGGAAATTCTTGGTATTTTCAGCGTTCAGGAGCGCCTCGAGCACGTTATTGGTATCATGGAGAGCGAAGTTTCCGTTCTTCAGGTCGAAAAGCGCATCCGTGGCCGGGTCAAACGCCAGATGGAGAAAACCCAGCGCGAGTATTATCTGAATGAGCAAATGAAAGCCATTCAAAAAGAACTCGGTGAGGGCGAAGATGGCAAGGACGAAATTCAGGAACTTGAAGAGCGCATCAACAAGACCAAGTTTTCCAAGGAAGCCAAGGAAAAGGCACAGGCTGAGTTCAAGAAATTGAAACAAATGAGCCCGATGTCTGCCGAGGCGACGGTCATACGTAACTATCTTGACTGGTTGTTGAGCATCCCGTGGGGCAAGCGCTCAGTGATCAAGACAGACCTTCACAAGGCAGAAGAAATTCTGGACAAGGATCACTATGGTCTGGACAAGGTCAAGGAACGCATCATTGAGTATCTTGCAGTTCAGTCGCGAGCCAAGAAGCTCAAGGGTCCAATTCTGTGTTTGGTAGGACCTCCTGGTGTAGGTAAAACCTCTCTTGGTAAATCCATTGCAAAATCCACAGGACGTGAATTTGTAAGAATGGCACTGGGTGGTGTTCGTGATGAATCAGAAATCAGAGGTCATCGCAGAACATACATCGGTTCCATGCCGGGCAAGATTATCCAGTCGATGAAAAAGGCGAAAAAGGCAAATCCGTTATTCCTGCTTGATGAAATAGACAAGATGGGTATGGATTTCCGAGGAGACCCTTCTTCTGCGTTGCTTGAGGTATTGGATCCTGAACAAAACAACAGTTTCTCGGATCATTATCTTGAGGTTGATTATGACCTCTCAAGTGTGATGTTCGTCACAACAGCCAATACACTTAATATTCCTGGTCCCTTGATGGACAGAATGGAAATCATTCGTATTGCCGGTTACACGGAAGACGAAAAGGTTGAGATTGCTAAGCGCCACTTGTTGCCGAAGGCAATTAGAGACCATGCCCTGCAGGCCAAGGAGTTCTCTGTTAATGATGAAGCCGTACGAGCGGTCATTCAAACTTATACACGTGAGGCAGGTGTTCGTAATCTGGAGCGGGAACTGGCAAAACTTGCCCGTAAGGCTGTTACAGAAATCATGAAAGGCAACAAGAAAAGCATAAAGGTAACTGTGAAAAACCTAGATGACTTCCTTGGTGTTCCCAAATTCCGTCATGGCATAGCTGAAAAGGATGATCAGATTGGTGTCGTTACCGGTCTTGCCTGGACAGAAGTCGGCGGTGAACTTCTCACCATTGAAGGTATTTCAATGCCTGGTCGCGGTAAAATGACTGTAACCGGCAATTTGAAAGATGTCATGAAGGAGTCAATTTCTGCTGCAGCTTCCTATGTACGTTCTCGTGCCGTTGATTTTGGCATCAAGCCGCCAACGTTTGATCAGGTTGACATTCACGTACACGTTCCAGAAGGAGCCACCCCAAAAGACGGTCCTTCTGCAGGGGTAGGCATGGCGACTTCAATCGTTTCGGTCATGACAGGTATCCCGATCAGGGCAAACGTCGCCATGACAGGCGAGATTACCCTTAGGGGGCGTGTATTACCGATTGGCGGTTTAAAGGAAAAACTGCTCGCTGCATTGCGTGGCGGTATTACCAAGGTTTTGATACCGGAAGAGAATGCCAAGGACCTGGCTGACATTCCCGATAATGTGAAAAACGAGATGGAGATTGTTCCGGTTTCTCGCATTGACGAAGTGCTGGAACATGCCCTTGTTTCAAAGCCTGTGCCTATTGAGTGGACGGTTGAGGATGCAGAACGTGCTAGACGTGAAATGATGTCAGTCCAATCACCAGAAAACGCAAATATAGCACACTGATTATAGTCAGTTTTTTACAAGAAGGCTCGAATCAATTCGGGCCTTTTTTTGTGCCTGAAGAGCATTCCTATAGGTAAGCTTTGTTTGATTTGAACCTAAAAACATTCAAAAAAGCTCTCAAACCGCAGGATTTCAGCCATTTCCGGGCGTTTACTATTGTCATGAAACCGCAAAACACGGACTATGTTCACATAGTAGTGAGTCGTAAAAATAATCATGAAAGGGATAAAA
>CALDZZ010000252.1 GCA_937944075.1 uncultured Rhizobiaceae group bacterium | reverse complement strand
GGCGTATCATCATCATGAGGCATGATATGATTGATTTCACGCGGTCGGCTTGTATGCCCTTCACGCGCTTCTTTCAACATATCCTTGATCTTGTTCGTACATTCGGACGTAACTGTCTCTGTAAATTTTTGCCCAACCCAGCCTCGGCCACCTGCGGAAAACAGCTCTTCAACACGGAAGCCTGCATCGCGAATATAATCATTGGAATCGACAATGAGCGTAACGTCAGCAGCCGCATCGAAAAAATGGCTATTCTGCGCAAGATTGAAACCTGAGAAATATTCCTCAAGATTTTCCAATCTCATTTGAGCGGTATCTGCTGAATAATCATCCAATGGATTAACCTGACGTTCTTAAATTAAAAACCGAAGTTGCCACAATTTCGCGACAACTATTTTCAACATTCATTTTAAACACTGATCGGAACCAATCGGTCATGGAATCATACTCAACCTAGTTGTTTGTCTTCATGACAAAAGGTTTCCATGACTTCAAGTGCAGATAGTGCATTTTCCGCAGTTGCGTCAGCGCCTACTTTCCTGAACAAATCCTTGTTTTCGACAAACGGGTAACCGCCGACCAAGACCTTAACATCGGTGTTCAAGGACATATTCCTGATATTCTTTATTAGCTCCATACATTCATCAATCTTGCCGGTTTCCGCCACAGACAACGCAATAAAAGTATATTCCGTCGTTGCGATATCATTGAGGAAGACCTCTCTGGAATTGGACAAGTTTGAACTGACATCCCATTTTGAAGCAGTAAGAAAAGCCTCCAGCATGAACAAGCCAAAAAGATGATCCTGTCTTGGCATTGGAGAAAGACATACAGAAGCACCCGTAGAAGCCGGTATCAGCTCAATTGACAGTCTTTTTGTGTAATGGCGCAGCATGTCATGGAGTACCTCCAGGCCAATGGTAACGTCGCCAAAGGAATAACGGTCATCGCTCCACTTGTCACCCAGCAGGCGTGCGCTGTCAGTGAATACGTTCAAAAAGAGTTTGGTAACGCTGGCATCTTCCTGGAGAATGTTTTCAGCGTGTTGATATGCTTCATCTTTTTGTCCCAAAGCCAGTGCAACACAAAATTCCTCCAGAAACGCCTGATAGCGCTTTTGGGATTCGTTTGCATAAATGGTTTCTGCGGACATGGATGTATGCTTGCTGGTTAAGCTAGGAATAATCGTATTCAGAATCGCACTGCTAAGTAGGGATTGCGTATTCAGTTTTCCCGTGTAGTGCTTCATGCAACCTCCATAGCATATAGCAAAAAAGCACATCAATAACTAATATAATGTCAGCTATATATGCATTTTAGTATGGTGTCTAAATTATAAGACGTCAAGCCTTCTTGACTTTATTATCTATCAAGCGTTACATTTTATTATGTCAAAATTATTTGACATTCAGCGGGTAGCTGAAACAGGGAGATGTAGCTTGAGACAAACTGGAGACACAGTTGGGAAACAGGCAAGTAGAATAAATGCACTTTACACGCCGGAGCAAAAACGCCGTCGTGATGAAAGTGTATGGACCCTTGTGCAAGGCATCCTGGCGCCTTTTCAATTCGTAGTTTTTCTCGCTTCGCTTTATCTGGTCATGCGCCATTTGATGGTGGGTACAGGCTATGAAATAGCGACCTACTCCATTGTTTTTAAAACATTAATTCTTTACACGATCATGATCACCGGGGCCATCTGGGAAAAGGTTGTCTTTGGCAAATATCTCTTTGTCGAAGCATTCTTTTGGGAAGACGTTTTCTCGATGCTGGTGCTTGCACTTCATACGGCTTACCTGATCGCACTTTACTTCAATTTGCTGGTTCCTTACGAGCTCATGGTTTTGGCACTGGCCGCCTATGCCGCCTATGTGGTGAATGCAGTCCAGTTCATACTGAAACTGAGAGCCGCCAGACTTCAGGATTCCAACCAAAAATCGGCATTGTCAGAAAAAATAGACAAGCCTACAGCTTCGGCTGTGCAAAACTCTCCACAGCCTGGAACAGTCAATTTGGCAAAATCGATTAATCCAAATCTGGAGGCATCGACATGAATATTATTGACAAGACACTGCCGAGTGCTCCTGCCAGCGGATGCAACGACCGTCCGGTTTTGCATCAACGCGGTCAGCATGAGGTCTTTTGCGGTTTGACTGGCATCATGTGGCTACATCGCAAAATACAGGATGCATTCTTTTTAATAGTCGGATCACGCACCTGTGCACACCTGATGCAGTCTGCAGCTGGTGTCATGATCTTTGCAGAACCTCGTTTTGGGACCGCCATTATGGATGAGCGTGATCTTGCTGGTATTGCGGACATGCATGACGAACTGGATAGCGTGGTAGAAAAACTTTTGGCACGCCGCCCTGAAATCAAACTACTCTTCCTTGTAGGATCTTGCCCTTCAGAAGTCATCAAACTTGATTTGGGTCGTGCCGCAGAGCGCCTATCTGTTACGCATAGCCCTTCGGTTCGGATTTTGAATTATTCAGGAAGCGGTATTGAGACGACTTTCACACAAGGAGAGGACGCCTGTCTTGCTTCACTTGTGCCAAGTCTGCCAGCCGAACCAGAAAATGCTCCTGACGAGCTGATGGTGGTTGGCGCATTATCTGATGTTGTTGAAGACCAGTTTGACAGATTATTCAAGGAAATGGGTATTGATACCGTACGTTTCCTGCCCGCAAGACTTGCAGATGACATGCCCGCCGTGGGGAACAATACAAAATTTATCCTGGCTCAGCCCTTCCTGACAGATACTGCAAGAGCACTTAAAGATCGTGGTGCAGAATTAATTCAGGCGCCCTTCCCGCTTGGTGCGGAAGGAACAACTGCATGGCTCAAGGCCTGTGCTGATCAGTTTGGCATTTCAGATGAAATATTTCATGCCGTGACAGAAAAGCCAAAACAACGAGCCGAGCGGGCTGTTGCCATGCACTTTGAAAATCTGCAAGGCAAGACGGTTTTCTTCTTTCCTGACTCACAGCTGGAAATTCCTCTCGCAAGGTTTCTTCACCAGGAACTTGGCATGAAACCAAGTGAAGTCGGAACGCCCTATCTCAACAAAACATTGCTATCGGCAGATATCGAGATGCTTCCGGAAGAAACATTGCTTAGCGAAGGGCAGGATGTTGACCTTCAACTGGAGCGGTGCAGAGAAGAAAAGCCTGACATTGTTGTTTGCGGTCTTGGCCTTGCAAACCCTCTGGAAGTTGAGGGCATTACAACCAAATGGTCAATCGAACTCGTCTTCACGCCCATTCAGGGTTATGAGCAGGCAGGTGATCTGGCCGAGCTTTTTGCACGTCCCCTCAATCGCAGAACACGGTTGGAGGTATAGATCATGCAGCTAACCGTTTGGACATATGAAGGCCCGCCCCATGTTGGTGCAATGCGCATTGCAACCGCGATGACTGACTTGCACTATGTGCTTCATGCGCCACAGGGTGATACTTACGCTGATCTTCTGTTCACAATGATTGAACGCCGCAAGAAGCGTCCGCCTGTAACCTATACGACATTTCAGGCTCGTGATCTGGGTGGCGACACCAGCCAGCTATTCATGGATGCTGCGCGCGACGCGCAGGAACGCTTTAATCCGGCTGCAATGATTGTTGGTGCCTCTTGCACAGGTGAACTTATACAGGATGATCCAGGTGGTCTATCAAAGACCCTTGGATTGCCAGTTCCTGTTATTCCGCTTGATTTGCCCTCCTACTCCAAAAAGGAAAACTGGGGTGCGGCAGAAACCTTCTATCAGATTGTCAGGACAATTGCGCCGCAAGGCCCGGACAAGTTTGAAAATGAAGCACCATCCTGTAACATCATAGGGCCCACAGCACTGGGGTTCCGCCATCGTGATGATGTTCGTGAAATCGTCAATACGCTTGAAGCGTTGGGCATTCAGGTAAACATTGTCGCCCCTCTTGATGCGAGCGTTTCCGACATTCTTCGTTTAAAACAGGCTGACTTCAATGTCTGTCTTTACCCTGAAACGGGCGGCACAGCATGCAAATGGATGAAACGTGAGTTCAAACAGGAATTCACAAAGACCGTTCCCATTGGCGTTGGCGCAACCAATGATTTCATACGTGAAGTATGCGAATTGGCCAGCATTGATAGCGATACATGTGAAGAGTTTATTTCCGTCAATGAAAGCCGCCTGCCCTGGTACTCACGTTCAATCGACTCAACTTACCTGACCGGAAAACGCGTCTTTATTTTTGGAGATGCAACCCATGCGATCGCCATGGCACGCGTTGCACAAAAAGAGATGGGTTATCAGGTGGTGGGTCTTGGCACATACAGTCGTGAATTCGCCCGTGACATGCGTGATGCTGCAAAGGAATACGGCATCGAGCCATTGATTACAGATGATTACCTCGAAGTTGAAGAGCAAATCGAGAAGCTTCAACCAGAATTGGTTTTGGGGTCTCAAATGGAGCGCCATATCGCCAAGCGTCTGGGCATTCCGGTAGCGGTTATTTCTGCCCCAGTTCACGTGCAGGATTTCCCGGCTCGCTACTCACCGCAAATGGGCTTTGAAGGTGCAAACGTTTTGTTTGATACACTTGTTCACCCGCTTACGATGGGACTTGAAGAGCATTTGCTGCATATGTTCCGTGATGATTTTGAGTTCAATGATGCAGCTGGCCCGTCACACCTTGGCCACTCTGCAAAGAAAGCTGATCCTGCGCCAGATGCAGATACTGCGGGTATTGCCAACACCGCTGATGCTGCCAATGACAATCCGGTCTGGGCCATGGAAGCTGAAAAAGAGCTGAAAAAAATACCATTCTTTGTGCGCGGCAAAGCACGCAGAAACACTGAAAAATATGCCCATGAACTTGGGCTTGCTGAAATCACGATGGAGACGCTTTATGAAGCCAAGTCGCATTTCAGCCGCTAATAATGCCCCACTTAATGTGGTTTTGATTACGCTTGATCATCATATGACTGGTGCAGTTGATGAAGCGCGTGCGCTTTTGGCAAATGAGCTTCCCAACCTGCATTTGTCCATTCATGCCGCTACCGATTGGGACAATTCAGAAGCCGAACTGCAACGCTGCAAGGCTGATATTGCCAAGGGTGATATTATTCTGGCTTCCATGCTGTTTCTTGAAGATCATATCAAGGCAATCCTGCCGGATCTTGAAGCAAGACGTGAAGCTTGTGACGCCATGGTGTGCTGTTTGTCTTCTGCCGAAGTTGTCAAGAATACCAAGATTGGCAAGTTTCGCATGGACAAGGAAGCAAGCGGAATTACCGGTTTGCTGAAAAAGCTGCGAGGCAAGAAGGACAATGGCGCTAGCGATGACAAGTCTGCTGGCGAGCGCCAAATGCGGATGCTACGTCGCCTGCCAAAAATTCTGAAGTTCATTCCAGGCACAGCGCAAGATGTTCGAATTTATTTCCTTGCACTGCAATACAGATTGGCAGCTTCCAGTGACAATATCGCCAATATGGTTCGCATGTTGGTCAATCGTTATTCAGACGGTGCACGGGCTGAACTGCGCGGCAAGCTTTCTGTTGGTGAACCTACAGATTATCCGGATACCGGCATTTATCACCCTGCATTGAAGGGCGGAGTAACAACCAATATTGATGATCTTCCCATGAAGGAAGATGCCAAGGGGACTGTTGGCCTGCTGGTTTTGCGTTCTTATATCTTGTCAGGCGACACAGGCCATTATGATGGTGCCATTGCAGCCTTTGAAGCAAAGGGCATGAATGTTGTACCGGTCTTCTGTAATGGCCTTGACATGCGCCCTGCGATAGATGCGTTTTTATCAGGCAACGACGCACAAAACCCGCAAGGTGCTACGATAGATGGCTTGGTCAGCCTGACAGGCTTTTCGCTGGTTGGTGGCCCTGCCTATAGTGATGCAAAAGCTGCTGCTGAAGCATTGGGCAAGCTTGATGTACCTTATGTTGCAGCGCATGTGACTGAGTTCCAATCGCTTTCAAAATGGGAAGCTTCAACACAAGGCCTGATGCCGATTGAAACGACTATTATGGTTGCCATTCCGGAACTGGATGGGGCTACGGGTTCCATCGTCTTTGGTGGTCGCCCTGATGTAGATGCAACAAACACACAAAACTGCACATGTTCAAAACAGCTTGGCACCTGCCCAAGTGGCAAGCGCTGCATGCAAACACATCCGGAGCGTGTTTCCACACTTGCAAACCGTGTTGAAAAACTTGTCACGTTGCGCAGGAAGGAACGTTCGACACGCAAGATTGCCATTCCGATTTTCAACTTCCCACCCAATGCCGGCAACACCGGAACAGCTGCTTTCCTTTCTGTATTTGAAAGCCTTCATGCGACGCTGAAAGAACTTTCGGCAAAAGGCTATACTGTAGAAGTGCCCGAGACGGTCGACGAACTTCGCAAGCTTGTGACAGAAGGCAATGCGGAAGACCATGGTGCGCTTGCCAATGTACACGATCTGGTTTCGGTTGATGACCACGTGCGTGGCGAGAAACATCTTGCTGAAATTGAAGCGCAATGGGGCCCTGCACCTGGTCGAGACAATACCAATGGCGGGCAACTTTTCATTATGGGGCGTGCGTTTGGTAATGTTTTGATTGTCGTGCAGCCAGGCTTTGGCTATGAAGGCGACCCGATGCGCCTGTTGTTTGAAAAAGGCTTTGCACCTACGCATTCCTTTGCAGCTTGCTATCGTTATTTAAGAGAGACTTACAAAGCGGATGCGGTTCTGCATTTTGGCACGCATGGCGCACTTGAGTTCATGCCCGGCAAACAGGCTGGCATGAGCGAGACCTGCTGGCCTGATCGCCTGATTGGAGATTTACCGAATTTCTATTTCTATGCTGCAAACAATCCATCTGAGGCCACTATTGCAAAACGCCGTTCTGCGGCGACAATCGTTTCCTATATGACACCTCCCCTGACACAGGCAGGTCTCTACAAGGGATTGAGTGAATTGAAAGCCTCACTTGAGCGTCTTCGCAATACAACGCCCAGTGATACCATTGAGTGTGACCAGATCATGGATATAATTCTGGCGCAGGCTGAACAATTGGACTTGCTTGACAAGCTTGATCTTGAAAACAAGGAAACGCTTGTCCCATCGCTTACGGCTTCCATTCTTGAAATGGAATATTCCCTTATCCCGCACGGCCTTCATATTGCAGGCCAGGCCATGAATGAGGAAGAGCGTTTTGAGATGCTTACCTTGATGGCTGAAGGGGATGAAGAAGCAGAGCTTTCCAAGGAAACAGTTCAGGAAATCAGCTGTGGCGCACATCCCCGCCTTGTCGATGATGCGAGCCAGGCACTTGTTGAACGTCTGGTAACTGCCAATATCAATTTGAGTGAAAACCGTGAGATGGAAGGCATTATATCTGCCCTTGATGGCAAGTTCATTCAGCCTTCGCCTTCCGGTGATCTGATCCGTACGCCTGACATGCTGCCAACAGGCCGTAATATACATGGCTTTGATCCCTTCAAAATTCCGAGCCAATATGCTGTGCGTGATGGTGCAATGCAGGCAGCACGCGTGCTTGAACGTCATCTCGAGGAAGACAATCGCCTGCCAGAGACCATTGCCGTTGTGCTTTGGGGAACTGACAATCTGAAATCCGAAGGTGGACCCATTGCCCAGGCCATGGCGCTCATGGGCGCTCGTCCTAGGCTAGACTCCTATGGTCGTGTTGCCGGAGCTGAGCTGATACCGCTCGATGAATTGAAACGCCCCCGCATTGATGTTGTCATGACCCTGTCTGGCATCTTCCGTGATCTTCTACCGTTGCAATCCAAAATGCTTGCAGAGGCAAGTTATCTTGCCGCAATTGCAGATGAGCCGCTTGAGCAGAATTTCATTCGCAAGCATGCACTCGCCCATGCAGAAGCTGAGGGTTGTGATATGGAAGAAGCGGCTTACCGCGTTTTCTCCAACGCAGAAGGCGCCTATGGATCGAATGTAAATTATCTGATTTCGTCCTCGGCCTGGTCTGGCGATGACGAAATTGCAGACACTTACACAACCCGCAAATGCTTTGCGATTTCAAAAAGCGGCAAAACACATAAACAAGAGCAATTGCTGGACAAGGTTTTGGGCACGGTCGACATGGCTTATCAAAACCTCGATTCCATTGAACTGGGTGTGACAACCATTGATCATTACTTTGATACGCTGGGTGGCATCTCAAAAGCTGTGAAACGCTCCAAGGGTGAAGAGGTGTCGGTTTATATCTCGGACCAGACCCGTGGCGAAGGCAAGGTTCGTACATTGGGCGAACAGGTAAATCTTGAGACACGCACCCGCTCGCTGAACCCTAAATGGTTTGAAGGCATGCTGGAACATGGTGCAGAAGGTGTTCGCCAGATTGAGGCACAGGTCACAAATACCATGGGCTGGTCTGCAACCACCGGACAGGTATCGCCCTGGGTCTATCAAAAACTGAGCGAGACATACGTGCTTGACGATGAAATGCGCAAGCGCCTGGCAGAGCTTAACCCTGCCTCATCATCACGCATGGTGAGCAGACTGATTGAAGCAAGCGAACGTGACTACTGGGCGCCGGATGAAGCGACCCTTGAAGCATTGCGCAATGCAAATGAAGAATTGGAAGACCGTCTTGAGGGAATAGAGACGGGTGAGGAGAAGTAAATGAACATCGTAGGACCAAATACACATTTCAAGGGCAAGGAACGTCCCCTTCCCGCCGGCCTCGATGGTGAGGGGTCAGTTCAGGTGAAACTGGATGCCAAACTGGATGTTGGCAACACCAAGGTCTTTGCCATCTACGGCAAGGGTGGCATTGGCAAATCAACCACCTCCTCAAACTTGTCTGCGGCTTTCTCCAAGCTTGGCAAACGGGTTTTGCAAATCGGTTGTGATCCAAAACATGACAGTACTTTCACCCTTACCAAAAGCCTGGTGCCGACCGTGATTGACGCACTGGAGGAAGTAAACTTCCACTCAGAAGAGCTGCGCACGGAAGACTTTGTCTATGAAGGCTATAACGGTGTGATGTGTGTTGAGGCTGGCGGCCCGCCTGCAGGCACGGGTTGTGGTGGCTATGTTGTGGGTCAGACTGTTAAACTATTAAAGGAACATCACCTTCTGGATGATAGTGATGTTGTCTTGTTTGATGTGCTTGGCGATGTTGTGTGTGGTGGGTTTGCCTCTCCGTTACAACATGCCGAACGTGCACTTGTTGTAACAGCCAATGACTTTGACTCGATTTTTGCCATGAACCGCATTGTTGCTGCGATTGGTGCGAAATCGAAAAATTATGAAGTTCGCGTTGGCGGCGTTATTGCAAACCGTTCCAAGGACACAGACGAGATTGACCGCTTCAACGAAGCCGTTGGCATGGACAAGATTGCGCATTTTCCTGACCTTGATGTCATTCGCCGTTCTCGTCTGAAAAAATCAACCATCTTCGAGATGGAAGAAAGCCCGGAACTGACTGCTGTTCAAAATGAGTATCTCAATCTTGCTGAAACCCTGTGGGAAGGGCGTGATCCGTTTATGCCTACTCCAATGAAGGATCGGGAAATCTTTGATTTTCTTGGATTCGACTAGGAGGTTATGGCCATGAGCAACGCAACGTATGAAACCAAACGCGAAGAACTGCAAACCTATTTTGATCGTACTGCAAAAGACAAATGGGTGGCTTTGACTTCCAACACGCCTGTTTCGCGCATTCGTGAAACCGTTCGCAAGGGACGTGAGGAAATGCGCAACACACTTCTTGAATGGCTGCCGGAAGATTTGTCTGGCGCGCGCATTCTGGATGCGGGATGTGGCACCGGAATGTTGGCCATAGAAGCCGCACGAAGAGGTGCAGATGTTCTGGCAATCGACATTTCGCCAGCACTGATTGAAGAAGCGCAAAAGCGGATGCCAACCGATTTGAGCAAAGGCAAGATTGAGTTTCTTGCTGGCGACATGATGGATCCGGGCCATGGAGAGTTTGACTATATTGTCGCAATGGATTCTTTCATCCACTATCCGCTACCTGAAATCATGAACTTCCTTGAAGCGCTTGGGCCACGTGCAAAAGAGAATATGTCTTTTACCTTTGCACCCAGCACCCCTGCACTTGAAGTGATGAAAGCGGTTGGGAAGATATTTCCAAAAAACGATCGCTCTCCGGCAATCGAGCCTGTCAAGGAACGCAAGATGGTTGAAGCAATTGCCGAAAGCGAAAAGCTTCGTGGTGATGGCTACAACAGTTTCCGCATGCGAAAAATTTCTACCGGATTTTACAAATCACAAGCGTTGGAGCTTAAACGTTCATGAATGAAGTAAAACCCAACATTGCTGACTTTTGGAGACAGGTAGGAACAAAGTTTCTTCCGTTTGCTGACGTTGCAACAGACGACCTGCCTTTGGGTCGTTTGCTGCGCTTGTCGCTGTTCCAGTTTTCTGTTGGCATGGCTGCGGTATTACTCACAGGTACGCTGAACCGTGTGATGATTTTGGAATTGGGTGTCTCTGCCTCACTGGTTGCGGTTATGGTTGCCCTTCCATTTTTGTTTGCACCGGCGCGTGCACTGATTGGTTTTCAATCTGATACACACAAGTCACTGCTTGGCTGGAAACGTGTGCCTTACATCTGGTTTGGTACACTGATCCAGTTTGGCGGATTGGCAATCATGCCGTTTGCCTTGCTGTTACTTCAATCCCAAACCCTCGGGCCGGACTGGGCAGGTCCGGTTGCTGCAGCCTTTGCCTTTGTTTCAGTGGGCTTCGGGGTTCACATGGTTCAAACTGCAGGTCTTGCACTTGCAACCGATATTGCTCCCGAGGAAAGCCGTCCGCGTGTTGTGGCTCTTGTTTACATGATGTTGCTGGTCGGAATGTTTGTCTCTGCCATTGTATTCAGTTTCCTTTTGGAAGATTTCTCATCTGTTCGCCTGATACAAGTGGTACAGGGTGCTGCTGCCGTTACGATGGTCCTTAACGTGATTGCACTTTGGAAGCAGGAACCGCGTCGTCCATCTGAAACATCGCCAGAGCGTCACACGCCTAATTTCAGGGAAGCCTGGGCCATGTATCGACAAGACAAACGCAGTTTGCGCCTTCTAGTTGCTGTTGCGCTTGGAACCATTGGGTTCTCCATGCAGGACGTTTTGCTGGAACCTTATGGTGGTGAAGTGCTGAACCTGTCTGTTAGTCAGACAACCCTTCTGAACGCAGTGTTTGCAGGCGGTACCATGGTCGGGTTTGCCATGGCTGCCAAAATGCTTTCGAGCGGCCGTGACCCTTATCGCCTTGCAGCTCTAGGAACCCTGATTGGTGTTTGTGCCTTTTGCGCCGTTATTTTTGCAGCGCCATTTGATTCAGCCAATCTGTTCCGCTTTGGCACTGCTCTTATTGGCATGGGTGGCGGTCTCTTTGCTGTTGGCACATTGACTGCCTGCATG
>CALDZZ010000251.1 GCA_937944075.1 uncultured Rhizobiaceae group bacterium | reverse complement strand
CGCATGGATGAAGTCATTTTTGAAGAGTTCAAGGGAACAGGTAACTCGGAGATTGTTCTTGATCGCAAGGTCGCTGACAAACGTGTTTATCCTTCCATGGATATTCTCAAATCCGGGACTCGAAAAGAGGATTTGCTTGTTGGCAAGGATGATCTTCAAAAAGTATATGTCTTGCGTCGTATTCTTTCACCAATGGGTACAACGGATGCAATTGAATTCCTCATTGATAAATTGAAGCAAACAAAAAACAACGACGAATTCTTTGATAATATGAATACATAAGAAAACAATGTAATAAAAACAATTACTTATGGTTTTCAATCATTGAATTATTCGATTCGGTTTCGAAATATTTAGTTTTTGCTTATGGGAGTTATCATGACTGCCTCAGATACGATTGTTGCACTTTCTAGCGGTGGCTTGCCCAGTGGTGTTGCAGTAGTCAGAATCTCCGGTGCTTCTTGTCGTATCATCGTAAAAATGATGCTCTCTTCATTGCCGTTACCGCGTGTAGCTAGTCTTCAAACTATCCATGACATAAATAAACAGGAAGCACTTGATCAGGCATTGGTCTTATGGTTTCCAGGTGAGCGCAGTTTCACAGGTGAAGATTGCCTTGAATTCCACCTGCATGGTGGACGTGCAGTCGTTAACATCATCATTGAAAATTTATGTTCACTTGATCAGGTACGTCTTGCTGAGGCTGGTGAATTTTCACGGAGGGCCTTTGAGAATGGTAAACTGGATTTAACCGAGATTGAAGGTATTGCTGACCTTGTCTCCAGTGAAACAGAAGCCCAAAGAAAACAGGCATTTTCTCAAACAAGGGGTGATTCACGTGAAACATTTGAAGCATGGCGGAAACGCCTCATCCATATGCGGGCACTTATAGAAGCTGAACTTGATTTTAGTGAAGAAGAGGATGTCCCTGAGGAGATTGCGCAAGAAGGATTCAGCCAGGTTCGTCAGCTCAAGGAAGAGATTGAGCAACATCTTGATGATAATCGTGCTGGTGAAATCATACGTGATGGTTTTAAAATAGCTTTAATGGGTAAACCCAATGCCGGCAAATCCAGTTTGATAAATGCGCTTGCTAAACGAGATGTTGCAATTGTAACTGCAGAGGCTGGCACGACAAGGGATGTTCTGGATGTTCATCTTAATATTGGGGGCTATTCCGTTATTGTTTCTGATACTGCTGGAATTCGTGATTCTGACAGCTTAATTGAAAATGAAGGCATTAAAAGAGCCAAAGCCAGAGGTCAAAATGCTGATCTTGTTCTTTGGTTGGCAGATATCCATGATGAAGATAAATCGATAGATCAGGATTTTGACGATATAGAACTAATCATAACCAAGAATGATGAAGCGATGATTACTTCTGAGTTATCAATATCTGTTCAGTCCGGCTACGGCCTCGATACATTAATTAACTTTATTGCCAATAAGATAGACCGGAGGCTTAATACTGCTGAATCAGTTCTGATTAGTCGTTTGAGATACAGGGAAGCCTTGATAGATTGTGTTTCTCATTTATCTAATGTACTTGATCAGAAACATATCGATACTGAATTGAAGGCAGAAACATTAAGACATGCCAGTGATTGTATTGGGCGCATTACCGGTAAGGTTGATGTTGAAGACTTGCTTGATGTAATTTTTTCAGAGTTTTGTGTAGGTAAATGATTCACGTGAAACACATTATGTTTTCAAATCATCTCTTGACCTGTTTCACGTGAAACATTTTCGGATATAAGCATAATCCAACTCTTTTAACTCAATTGTTGCTTTCTCTTTGACCTTGTCACAATGAATCGCTATTGGACTCAAATGATGAATTATTCTGACTATGATGTAATTGTTGTTGGTGGTGGCCATGCAGGAACTGAAGCTGCCAGTGCTTCTGCACGCGCTGGTGCCAGAACTGCTCTTGTAACCCACAAACGGGATACAATTGGGGTTATGTCTTGTAATCCGGCTATAGGCGGTCTTGGAAAAGGCCATCTGGTGCGTGAGATAGATGCTCTTGATGGGCTGATGGGCCGTGTTGCAGACAAGGGTGGAATTCAGTTCCGGCTTCTTAATCGGCGTAAGGGGCCTGCTGTGCGCGGTCCCAGAACGCAAGCAGACCGTAAGCTGTATAGAGAAGCAATGCAGCAAGAGATTTTCAATATTGAAGGTCTGGATGTGATTGAAGCCTCTGTAGAAGATTTGTCTCTAAAGGATAATGTTGTTAAGGGTGTTATCCTTTCTGACGGTACAATTATTAAATGTGGAGCTGTTGTTTTAACAACAGGTACGTTCTTGCGCGGACTTATCCATATTGGTGAAAAAATGATACCTGCCGGGCGTATGGGTGAAGATCCAAGTGAAGGGTTATCGGGAACGCTTGAAGCTGCCGGATTTGCCCTGGCAAGGCTCAAAACAGGCACTCCTGCGCGTCTGGATACCAGAACGATTGATTGGGACAGTCTGGAGAAACAAGGTGCTGACGAGCATCCTGTGCCGTTTTCCAGCATGACTGAGTGTATTACAAACCCACAGGTTGATTGTGGTATCACTCGCACAACACCTGCCACACACAAGATTATTCAGGATAACGTCAAACGGTCTGCAATGTATTCCGGTCAGATTGATGGGATTGGGCCAAGATATTGCCCATCCATTGAAGACAAGATTGTAAAATTTGGCGAAAGAGACGGACATCAGATTTTTCTGGAGCCTGAAGGTCTGGATGATATCAATGTATATCCCAATGGTATTTCAACTTCGATGCCTGAATGGGTACAGGAAGCATTTCTAAAAACCATTCCAGGGCTTGAAAAGGCGAAAATTCTTCAACCGGGGTATGCCATTGAATATGATCACGTAGATCCACGCGAGTTAAAGCCAACTCTTGAAACCCGTAAAATTCACGGATTTTTCCTTGCCGGGCAAATTAATGGCACGACAGGTTACGAAGAAGCAGGCGCTCAGGGTTTGGTAGCAGGCCTGAATGCTGCTCGCCTGGTCGGCAATCAGAATGAAATTACTTTCAGTCGTACGCAAAGTTATATTGGTGTTATGATTGATGATCTTGTGACCAGAGGTGTTTCAGAACCCTATCGCATGTTTACTTCACGGGCTGAATACAGGCTTTCCTTGCGTTCTGACAATGCAGACCAACGCTTAACGCCTCTTGGTATTGAGGCTGGCATAGTTTCAAGTGAACGTCAGGCTTTCTTTGACAAACAGCAGAAAGCTCATCTCGAAGGGCGTGAGTTGCTCAAATCTCTTACACTAACGCCGAATGAGGCCGCAAAGGCCGGCTTGAAAGTGAAGGAAGATGGAGTACGCCGCTCTGCATTTGATCTTCTATCCTTTAATGATATTGATTTTGAGCGATTAAAAGAAGTCTGGCCTGAGCTTTCCATCATTGATCCAAAAGCAGTCGAGCCCCTTGAGATTGAGGCTGGTTATGCGGTTTATCTTGCCAGACAGGAAGCGGATGCTGCTGTCGTTCGCAAAGATGAGAAACGTATCATTCCGTCAGACTTCAAGTATTCAAGATTGTCCGGCCTTTCAATAGAGCTGCAACAAAAGCTTGAAAAAATTCGCCCTGCCAATATCGGACAGGCTTCACGCATTGATGGCATGACGCCAGCTGCCCTTACCTTGTTGCTTGCGCATATCAGCAAACCAGGATCAAAGCAAAAAGCATCATGAGTGGTGAAATTATTCAATCAGAGCTGTCTCGCGTATGCCCTGTTTCACGTGAAACTTTTGAACGTTTGAAGATACTGGTTGATCGTGTTGAAGAATGGCAGAAGAAGACTAATCTTGTTGCGCCCTCAACAATGGATGATATCTGGAGCCGTCATATTGCTGACAGTCTGCAATGTGTCAGCCTGAAAACGGACACAAGACACTGGATAGATATTGGTAGCGGTGGCGGGTTCCCTGGGCTTGTTATTGCAGCAGCCATGGCAGATTATGATGATGCTACAATTCATCTGGTTGAGAGCATTCAAAAGAAATGTTCTTTTCTGCGTCAGGTTAATCGGCATATGGGCGCCAACGCCAAAATCCATTGCGCGCGTATTGAAGATGTTAGTGAGACCCTTGCCAAACCTGAAATTGTAACAGCAAGAGCACTCGCTGCCCTTCCGCTTCTGCTCGAATTATCTTCACCCTGGTTGCTTCAAGGTGCAACTGCACTCTTTCACAAGGGAAGAGAATTTGAGGCAGAATTGGCAGATTGTAATGGCTTATGGGAGTTTGATCTGGTAAGTCATAACAGTGTTGTTTCTCCGGATTCTGTTATCCTTGAAATCAGTAATTTGAGAAAACCTAACATTTGATATTGGTCTATGCCCGGACCTGAAAAGACTGAATAGAGAAGATCATGACCAGAATTATTACAGTGGCAAACCAAAAAGGTGGAGTTGGCAAAACAACAACCGCAATCAATTTGGCTACTGCATTGGCAGCTGTAGGTCAGACGGCACTGGTAATAGACCTGGATCCCCAGGGTAATGCCAGTACAGGTCTTGGCATTGATCGCGATGATCGTGAAGTTTCGACATATGATTTGCTTACTGGCGGCGCAACGCTTGAACAGGCAATGATAAAAACAGCAGTACCTGGTCTTTTCCTTGCACCTTCAACACTTGATCTGCTTGGTGTGGAGATGGAAATCTCCAGTGAGAGTGACCGTGCTTTTAAGCTTAAAAAAGCAATCAAGGAATATAGTCCTAATTCCAAACCAATTGATTACATTCTGATTGACTGTCCACCTTCGCTGAATTTGCTGACCCTGAATGCCATGGCAGCTGCAGATTCTGTTTTGGTCCCCTTGCAGTGCGAGTTCTTTGCGCTTGAGGGTCTCAGCCAATTGTTGCAGACAGTAGACCAGGTCAGGGATACGATTAATCCTGATATTATTATTCATGGCATCGTGATGACGATGTTTGACAAGCGAAATAATTTGGCCACACAGGTTATCGCAGATGTTCGCGAGTTTCTGGGTGACAAGGTTTATAAAACGATCATTCCAAGAAACGTAAGAATTTCTGAAGCACCTTCTTACGGAAAACCTGCCCTTTTGTATGATCTCAATTGTGCAGGCAGTCAGGCCTATCTTCAGCTTGCGTCAGAGGTGATCAAGCGTGAAAAGAAATTGGTAGCAGCATAATTGATTCATATCCGTAACAACTGGATATAGACGAGGTAAAATCATGTCAGATGACAATTCTAAAAAACGTCTTGGCCGCGGGCTGGCAGCCTTGATGGGTGATTTGGATCAGCCTTTGGTACCGGAAAAGTCTACGGCTTCCAGTGAAACTGTTTCGCAAGAGGCTGCAGTTGTAAAACAAGGCGAGCGGGTAGTTCCAATCGAACATTTGCGTGCCAATCCCAACAACCCCAGAAAGATTTTTTCTGACAGTGAACTCACCGATCTTTCGAATTCCATTCGTGAGCATGGTATTGTCCAGCCCATTCTTGTGCGTCCGGCAAAGGGTGAAGATCTGGGTGGTGCGCAGTTTGAAATCATTGCTGGTGAAAGACGTTGGCGATCAGCCCAAAAAGCAGGCCTTCATGAGGTTCCGATTGTCATACGCGATGTAGCAGACAAACAGGCGCTTGAACTAGCCATTATTGAAAATGTTCAACGCTCTGACTTGAATTCAGTTGAAGAGGCACAAGGCTATCAGCAACTGATTGATGAATATGATTATAGCCAAAATGATCTGGCGCAGGTGATTGGCAAAAGTCGTTCGCATGTGGCCAACACGCTTAGATTGCTTAAGTTGCCAAAAGAAGTACAGGCATTTGTGAGTTCGGGAAGTCTGTCGGCTGGCCACGCACGGACCCTTGTTACAGCTGATGACCCCAAGGCGCTTGCCAAACGTATACTTGAAGAAGGTCTTTCCGTTCGTCAGGCAGAACTTCTTGCCCAGGGGGAATTGGAAACCCAATCATCCAGCAAGCCAACTGGCAAATCTTCCAGACCTGAAAAAAGCGCTGACATACGTGCGCTGGAACGTCAGATTGAAGACAGCCTTGGTCTCAAGGTCGATCTAAAACATGGCGACAAGGAAAAAGGTGAATTGAAAATCAAGTATTCAAACCTTGACCAGCTTGATGAAATTTGCCGACGGTTGAAAAATTCAGCAATGCCATCCTGAAACCAGTTTCAGACTTTCGCTATAGCAATCTTTAGCGTTTCTTCAAAGCCGCTGCTTCAAGGCTTAAAGCCAGTAATGTTGTGCTGCATAGTGCTTGTGAGATTCCAGCTTTTTGCCGACACTCAAGCATCGCCTTGTCTATTCTTGTTAATGCACGGGTCAGTCTGTCGAGTGACCAGATGTTGATTGCCTGTGAAACGGCATCTTTCCTTGCAAAATGCACGGGTGGTCTCATGCCGCTGACCACAGTAGATGTATTTTGTCGGTGAAGCTCAACCCTGCTTCTTGCGTTTTGCATCATTTGAAAATGGCGTAAAACACCAAGCAGGATGATGTCGGGCTGATTGCCGGCTTCCAGTGCCTTTGGTAAGACTGTTTGCAACTGAGCAGGATTTCCGGTTGCTGTGGTGTCAATGACATCATCCATTACCAGTTTGGAAGCATCGCCGACAATTTCATGAATTGCCTGATCTGTAATTTCATCCTTGCCTTCACAATAAAGAGCAAGTTTTTTCAGCTCACCTCGAGATACCATGCGATTGTCGCCAAGCATTGATTTCAACAAGGCTCTTGTCTCACGACTAATCCTGTAGTTTTTTTCAATCAGTTCCTGGTCTATCAGTTGTTCAATGGCTGCATCTGTATCCTGATAGCAGGGTATGGCAAGGCCGGCCGGACTAGTTTCGATCTGTTTTCTCAAGCCGGCAGACTTTTTCAAGTCGCCTGATTCTATGAGAATGATTGCTTCTTCGGGTGGGGTTGCCAACACGGGTTTGACTGATTTGGAAAGATCCTTTCTGGTCACGCCAGATATTCTGATCAAACGTTTTCCGCCAAACATTGCAATAGTGTGAGCTTCATCAGCAATACGGGCAACGTCACTTGCAGCATCATCTGCATCCATGCGGATAAGACTGAAGGGATCAGAAAGATCAACGCCGGATTTTTCGCTCAGGATGTCAGCGCGTTCACTAACAAGACCCGGATCAGGACCATACAGTAAAATAACAGCTCTCGAAAAATCAGGCTTTTTTAAAAATGGCTCAATGTCACGTGGCTTGAGTGAGGCCATGTAGTTATTGCTGGCTCAGATGTGAAGCAATTGCGAGGCGAAGGGATTCTGCCGTTTCCTTCGCTGCACGATTTTCTGCATCTCGCACTGCGCGATTGTTTGCAAAGACCTGACCTGTGCGATCATAAGAAGCAGTTGCATCCCGCAATCCGCTTGCAACGACCTCACCGGTTCGAAGATCAATCAGATCGTAAGAAGCGCGTACAGTCACCGTACCTGCAGTTGAATCTGCTACAAGAGGCAAGGAAGCGAGTTGTTTATTGCTGTAACTCACTCTGAGTTGGGCTTCATGGGTCTTTTCGCTGGAGGCAAACCCGCCATTCATCAAGAAAAGAAGATTATTTCTTACCTGCAATCCAACACGGCTATCAACATTTGCTACGCCAACTGTTTCAAGACCGGCACCAGCACTGTTACCGCGATCGCCATATAGCGGTTGGTATTGACAGGAAGCCAGAAACAAAACAGCCATTATGCTGATGAAAGAACGGCTGACTTTCGTGATTTGACTAGATAACAACATTCACAATTCTCTTCGGTACAACGATTATTTTCTTTGGTGTTTTACCATCCAGATTTTTTATTACCACATCCAGCGCCAAAGTTGCAGTCTCTATTTCTTCTTTTGATGCATCAGGATTAACTTCCAGATCCCCGCGCTTCTTGCCGTTGATTTGAACCGGCAGAATGATTGTATCATCAACAGCCAGCGCTTCATCATATTGAGGCCAGGATTGCTGTGAGGCAAGACCGTCAAATCCAAGTTCTTCCCAGCAGGTTTCTGCCAAATGCGGCATAACTGGTGAAAAACACTGGATCAGGAAAGACAAGCCTTCTTTCATGGCGCTATCCAGCTCGGGATTGCTTTTTGATACGTCCCCTGCTCCAGAGAGAATATTTACATACTCATACAATCTGGCAATTGCGCGGTTAAAACCAAGCCTTTCAATGTCATCTCCGATGGCTTTCAGGGTCTTGTGAGAAGCCTTGCGAATGGCAATGGCTTTCTCGTTGTCACCCAATTTTGGATCGCCGGCATTCTTTATATTATCAGACCATGTCTGAACAAGGCGCCAAATACGCTGAATAAAACGATGTGCGCCTTCTGCCCCGGCATCTGTCCATTCAACGTCTCGTTCTGGTGGAGAATCAGACAACATGAAGAAACGGGCCGTATCAGCACCATAGGTTTCAATAATATCATCGGGATCAACAACGTTCTTTTTCGATTTTGACATTTTCTCAATGCCACCAATCGGAACTTCGGTATTGTCTGAAAGCCTGTAGGCTTTGCGGCTTCCATCCTGTTCAACGATGTTCAACTCGGATGGCTGCAACCAACCCATTTCCTTGTTGCCGTAGGTCTCGTGTACCACCATGCCCTGGGTAAATAATCCCTTAAAAGGTTCCTTGATATCCATATGCCCGGTAATAGACATGGCTCGTGAGAAAAACCTAGAATACAGCAGATGCAGGATGGCGTGTTCGATTCCACCGATATATTGGTCGACAGGTAGCCAGTGATTGGCTGCCTGCCTGTTAGTAGGTGTATCGCCATGGGGTGTTATAAAGCGGGCAAAATACCATGATGAGTCAACGAAAGTATCCATCGTATCAGTTTCACGCTTGGCATCCTTGCCGCATTCAGGGCACTGAGTGTTTCGCCATGTCTGATGACGATCAAGGGGATTGCCTGGAACATCAAACGTGACATCATCCGGCAATTGAACCGGAAGATTTTCCTTTTTCTCTGGTACAACCCCGCAGTCTTCACAATGAACAATCGGGATTGGACAACCCCAGTAGCGCTGGCGCGAGATACCCCAGTCCCTTAGTCTGAATTGAACCTGTCCCTGTCCAAGGTTTTGGTGTTCTGCCCAATCGATGGTTTTATCAATGGCTTCCTGTCCGGTAGCAGTGTCCAGACCAGCAGGTTGATTGATCCATCTCACCCTTTCACTTTTCAAAGGCACAAAAGGTTCATCGGATACGAAGGTATCAGGATCCTCTGTTGTGTCTTCCGGTATGAAGGTTCCTATGATCGGCAGATTGTATTTCCTGGCAAAATCATGGTCACGTTGGTCATGTGCAGGACAGCCAAAAATTGCGCCTGTGCCATAATCCATTAAAATGAAATTTGCGACATAAACCGGAAGTGTTTGATCCGGATAAAGTGGATGTTTTACTTCAAGGCCAGTGTCATAGCCCTGTTTTTCAGCCGTTTCCAGTTCTTCTGCTGATGTACCGGTCTTGCGTACTTCTTTTGAAAATGTTTTTAAGGCCTCATCGCTTTTGGCCAGTTCAAGTGCCAGCGGATGTTCCGGTGCTATCGCCATGAAGCTGGCACCTGCCAATGTATCCGGCCGCGTCGTATAAATTTCAAAACTGTCGAATGAACCATAGCTCTTGGTTAGGTCAAACTTCATTTGCAGCCCGCGGCTTTTCCCAATCCAGTTGGACTGCATAAGTTTTACCTTGGCTGGCCATTCATCCAGACCATCGATTGCTTCAAGAAGTTCTTCGGAGAAATCCGAAATCTTGAAAAACCACTGTGTTAGTTCTCGCTGTTCAACTTCTGCGCCTGAGCGCCAGCCCTTGCCGTCGATAACCTGCTCGTTGGCAAGCACGGTCATGTCAACAGGATCCCAGTTTACTTTTGCTTCCTTGCGGTAGACCAGACCATGCTCAAGAAAATCAAGAAAAAGTGCCTGTTGTTGCGCGTAATAGTCCACATCACAAGTGGCGAACTCACGGGACCAGTCCAGTGAAAGCCCCATGCTTTTCAACTGTTTGCGCATTGAGGCTATGTTGTCATAAGTCCAGCCTTTTGGGTGGGTATTGTTTTGCATGGCCGCATTTTCAGCCGGCATACCAAATGCATCCCAGCCCATTGGATGCAAAACCTCAAAGCCTTTTGCGCGTTTATATCGAGCGACAACATCCCCCATGGTGTAATTTCGTACATGCCCCATGTGTATGCGGCCGGAAGGATAGGGAAACATTTCCAGTACATAATAGGCAGGCTTGCCAGTGTCCGGATTGGTATCTGTTTCAAACAGTTTTTTCTCGTTCCAGATTTTTTGCCAATGAGGTTCGCTTGCGCGCGGATTGTAGCGTTCTGTTGTCATTTTATTGTTTCTGTTTGAATGCCTGGAGTTGTGTAATATATCATTGCTAATGACCTTCACCAGAAATTAGCGAAAGCGTCAACCTTGTTGACTTGCGAACATTCAAGAGAACCTCATGAAAGACAAAAACCCTAGCGCTGAAAACTATCACAATGTGTTGGAGCAGATGAAATCCCATGCGCAAAAACATGATGTTGAAATGCCGCAATTGGTATGCGTTTCAAAAACCTATGACGCAAATGCCATTCAGCCAGTGATTGATGAGGGAGCAAGGGTCTTTGGTGAAAACCGGGTGCAAGAGGCACAAGGCAAATGGCCGGAGCTGAAATCAAAAACACCTGATATCGAATTGCACCTTATCGGACCGCTTCAAAGCAACAAGACAAAAGAGGCTGTTGAGTTGTTTGATTGTATCCAAACCATTGATCGAGAAAAAATTGCAAAATCAGTTGCGAAAGAAGCAAGAGCCCAAAACAAGACGATGAAACTGTTCATTCAGGTGAACACGGGATCTGAGCCACAGAAGGCAGGCATATTGCCTGATGAGGCTCTCACATTTATCGAATTTTGCAGAAGTGATCTTGGACTGGCGATAGAAGGTCTGATGTGTATCCCTCCCTTTGATGAAAATCCAGGACCTCATTTTGCACTTTTGAGAAAGCTTGCAAAAGAAGCCGGCATAGAAAAACTGTCTATGGGAATGTCTGCTGACTATCTGGTCGCAATGGAATTTAATGCCACACATGTTCGTGTTGGTAGTGGGATTTTTGGTGCCAGAAATACTGCATAAGGTAGATTGTTCAGCCGTGGATTCTCATTCGGGTTTTATTGTCGATAAATGGTAACAAAAGCCTCATGTCTTCCGGATCAATCGCGACACATCCCTCGGTAGGTTTGCGCTGCGAGCTGGTAAGATGAAAAAAGATTGCGCTGCCGCGATATCTTGTTTTCGGATTGATGTTGTAGTCCAGTACAATGCAAATATCGTACAGGCGATCATCGCGCATCATTTTTTCATGTGAGTGATTAAAGGGAAGAGTTACAAGGGTGTTGTAATTCGGGCTCGAAGCCTCGTCACACCAGCCGTCTTCTTTGCAAATATGGGAGATTGGTAATTGCGTGATTGGCCTGTTCAGTCTGTCCTTGCGAAAAAACCCGTATAAGAGTCGGAAGGTTCCAATAGGTGTAGCGCCGTCACCTTCTTTTTTTTGAGCCGTAATACCGGAGCGCCCAAGACAACAGGGAATGTCTTTATTGGCGAAACTCAGCAATCCGTGATGTTTGATACCGTCAGGATGTCTTTTTACGTCAATCAAATTCAACATTTTCCATACTTCACGCGTTTTCACATTTGGCACTGAATTATCACATGCCTGTGTTTTTGTACTAAATTGCCTTATAATATTCCTATAAGGTGATATTTGATAAAACAGATTTTATATCATTTTGTTTTGGCAACATACTGCATTGAGGAATATTATGGCTACTAAGAATATTTTATTGATTGATGACGATGATGATCTGAGAGAAGCCTTGACTGAACAATTGGCTTTGTACGAAGAGTTTACAATCATGACTGAAGCCAGTGCCACCAAGGGTGTTAATGTTGCTCGCGCTGAACAAATTGACCTCTTGGTTATGGATGTTGGCTTGCCGGATATGGATGGCCGTGAAGCCGTCAAGATTCTGAGAAAGGGCGGCTTTACTGCTCCAATTATCATGTTGACCGGGCATGACACGGATTCTGATACAATCCTGGGTCTTGAAGCCGGTGCCAATGATTATGTTACCAAGCCGTTTCGCTTTGCTGTCCTGCTTGCAAGAATGCGTGCGCAGCTTCGAACACATGAACAAAGCGAGGATGCTGTTTTCACCGTCAGCCATTATACCTTCAGACCTTCGCAAAAACTTCTGACAGAAGAAGATGGAAACAAGATACGCCTGACTGAAAAAGAAACGGCTATCATGAAATATCTTTACCGAGCCGAGCAGAAAGTCATCAGCCGTGATGAACTGCTTGAACAGGTTTGGGGCTATAATTCAGGTGTCACAACACACACGCTTGAAACCCATATCTACCGTCTTCGCCAGAAAGTTGAAAAAGATCCTTCAAATGCAAGATTGCTTGTAACCGAAGGTGGAGGCTATAAACTGGTTCCATAAGGGAATCAGCCATGTCACTTGAAGAAGATATTCAGCTCTTGCGCAATGTTTCATTGTTTAGCGATTTTGATGATGAGCATTTGCGCCTGATTGCATTTGGCAGTCAGAAAATGTCATTTTCAAAAGATCATGAATTATATCGACAGGGCCAATCAACCAATTGCGGGTTTGTTATCGTTTCTGGCAGGGTTGAGCTTGTATCGTTTCACAAGGGCGTTGCAAATACGGTAGGGATTTATGGCCCGGGCAGTTTATTGGGTGAGATTGCGCTTATCTCAAGTAATGAACGTCTCGCAACTGCAATTGTACGCACGGATTGTGAGATCATGAAGATTACCAGAACGGTCATGCATCGAATTCTGAATGAATACCCTGAACTAGCCGTTTTGCTGCATAACAAGATTTCGCAATCAATTTTGCAATTTACTGAAAAACT
>CALDZZ010000250.1 GCA_937944075.1 uncultured Rhizobiaceae group bacterium | reverse complement strand
GGATAGACACCGGATGCAGCCTTCACGGCATCCGGGAATTTTGCCGGGTGCGCTGTAGCCAGTGTTATCATCGGTATTTCGCTGGAGATGTGCTTTTCTGCAACATGCAATCCTACTGCCGTGTGAGGATCCACAAGATATGAGCACTGCATAAGCGATTGCTTAATCTGTTCGGAAGTCTCATCTTCATTACAGGCACCGGCTGCAAATTCGGCCGAGATATTCTTCATCGTTTCAGCAGAAATTTCAAAAGAACCCGATTGCTTCAGGCTCGACATCTGGTTGCGAATGGTTTGCGCATCGCGATCACTGGCGTCAAAGAGCAGACGCTCAAAATTTGATGAAACCTGAATATCCATTGATGGTGAAATAGACGGTGAGGTTCCGGCTGTTTCATATCTTGAGGTTGCAAGGGTTCGTGACAGAATATCATTCTGGTTGGTTGCAATGACCAGATCCTTGATGGGAAGACCCATGCGCTTGGCTACATAACCCGCAAAAATATCCCCAAAATTGCCGGTCGGTACTGTAAAGGAAACCTCGCGCTCCGGCGCGCCGATAGCGGTTGCTGTCGTGAAATAGTAAACCACCTGAGCCATGATACGACCCCAATTGATTGAGTTTACGCCGGAAAGTTGCAAGCGGTCTCGAAACTCCAGATGATTGAACATCTCCTTGACCAAAGCCTGACAATCATCAAAGTCACCCTCGACCGCCAGACAATGAACATTGGCATCCTGAACCGTTGTCATTTGTCTTTGTTGAACAGGCGAGACCTTGCCTTTTGGAAAGAGTATAAAAATATCTGTATTCTCACGGCCCCTGAACGCCTCAATGGCTGCACCACCGGTATCACCGGAAGTGGCCCCGACAATGGTAGCCTTCTGCCCGCGTTGTGCCAGTACATAATCCATCATTCGCGCCAGGAGTTGCATGGCAACATCCTTGAAAGCCAGTGTTGGACCGTGAAACAATTCCATTACCCAATGATTATCAGCAATCTGAACCAGTGGAGCTACTGCCGGGTGGTGAAAACTCGCATAGGCCTCATCCACCATTGCATGAAAATCAGCAGTTGGAATTTCCCCTTCAACAAAGGGGGCAAGCACTTTTTTTGCTGTCTCTGCATAAGGTTGTCCAGCCATTGAGGCAATTTCAGTTTTTGATAATTTCGGCCAGTGTTTTGGCACATACAGGCCACCGTCACGCGCCAAACCTGCCAAAAGCGCATCCTGAAAGCCCAGTTCCGGTGCTTCCCCGCGAGTGCTGACGTATTTCATTCTCTGTTCAACCTTGATTTTCTGGCATTTTTTGCACAGGTATATTTGATTGCCGTCATTTAGCCTCTTATAAGAGGTAGTGGCAATACGGAAGTATGCCTTAAGGTAGTGTTTTGATGAGTTTTGAGATGAATTTTATATTAGCAAAGACCAAAGTATCGCGTTTAATGGCTTTGGGTGCCTTATCCGTTGTCCTGGCTGCTTGTAATACGGCAACCAACAATCAAGCAGAAGATACGCTGGGCATCTCTGATCAACAGGATGTTGCAGAAGAGCAGGTAAACGATCAGTCCAATAACCTTAGGGCCTTTTGTCCAAGAGCAATCATTCGTGGTGGCACGGAGACACACCGAACTTTTGTCGGTAATGTAAAACAGGATGATCCGGGCGCGTTGAATTCTCTTAAATTTCAGTCAACGATTACCGAAGTTGCACGCGAGTGCAATTACTCACCGAACAATCTCAACATGCGCATTGGTATCAAGGGCAGGGTGATCAATGGCCCGACTGGACATACTGGAACCGTTAATGTTCCGGTACGTGTCGCTGTAGCGAATACAGCCAATGAAGTACTGTATTCCATTTTGCATCAGGTGCCGGTGACCATTCCCGAAGGCGGCTCAAACGCACTCTTCAGCTATGTAGACAGTGGCATTAACATTCCACCGCCAGAAAATTCGAACCTGATTGTTTATGTGGGCTTTGACGAAGGGCCACCAAGTTAAAGTCTAGGCAATACCACCCCAGCTTGAAAAAGCTTCTATGACAGATGGCAGGTCAGTCAGTCTGGATATAACCGTTTCTGCACCTGCATCGATCAATTCATCTGCATGGGTCGGGTAGGTATGAGAGGCACCTGTAAAGCCGATGACCCTGGTTCCTGCATTTTTTGCAGCCTGTATGCCATGGACACTGTCCTCCAGCACGACAGCCTGTTGAGGCTCAAGTTCAAACTCTGAAAGAGCGCGCAAAACAATGTCGGGCTTTGGCTTGAAGACATGTGGCTCACTATCTTGGGCAGAAAATACATAGGGCCTGAACTTGTTATACAAACCAACCTTGCCGAGTGCCTTCTTCAGTCTTTCGGGAGGTGAATTGGAGCATACGCAGCGCGCCTGATCCAACTGGTCTAGAACGGCATCTGCCCCATTTATCATCCGGGCGTCCTCAACAACCTTTTCATTTACGGCAGCGCGGGTTTCAGCAATGACCCTTTCTGGCAGCTCGTGACCGAGTTCCTGCTCAATCCCTGCCTTGACTGCATATGAGTCAAGTCCGGCAAACCGCTCACAAAACTCCTGGGGTTCAAGCTTGATGCCAAACTCGGAATAAACGGAAAGTTCTGCGGCAGCAGCGACGATTTCAGAATCCAGCAGAACGCCATCGCAGTCAAATATCACCAATTCTATTTTGCTCATCAAAGCGCTCGTTAAATCTTTATTCGAATCGTTAGAACATTGTTTACCCTAATCGGTAACTATAGGCAGTAGTCAAAGTCCCATTTTGTTTTGCGTAGGGTCAATATCATGAGTGTAGTCAAGCTTGCAGACTTGAAGTCTGCAAATTCCGAAAATCAATTCTGGTTAAATTCAATCATCAAGGGAGACTGTGTTGCAGCCCTTGAGAAATTGCCAGAAAATTCCGTCGATGTGATTTTTGCCGACCCGCCCTACAATTTGCAACTGGATGGTGATTTGCACAGGCCGGATCAATCGAAGGTTGATGCTGTAGATGATCACTGGGATCAATTTTCCACCTTTGAGGCCTATGATGCCTTTACAAGAGCATGGCTTTTGGCGGCAAGACGTGTGCTAAAGCCGGAAGGCACAATCTGGGTAATTGGCTCATATCACAATATTTTCCGTGTCGGTACAACGCTACAGGATATGGGCTTCTGGATTTTGAATGATATCGTTTGGCGGAAGTCAAATCCGATGCCAAATTTTCGCGGTCGCCGATTTACAAATGCACATGAGACAATGATCTGGGCGTCCCCCACACAAGGTGCCAAGGGATATACATTTAATTACGACGCAATGAAAATGGCCAATGATGAAGTGCAAATGCGCTCGGACTGGCTGTTTCCGATCTGTAACGGTGGTGAGCGTCTGAAAGATGAAAACGGTGACAAGGTTCACCCAACCCAGAAGCCCGAAGCGCTATTGCACCGTGTCATCATGTCATCCTCCAAGCCAGGCGATGTGATTCTGGATCCTTTCTTCGGATCAGGTACAACTGGCGCTGTTGCCAAGCGTTTGGGTAGAAATTTTGTGGGCATCGACCGTGAAGACAAATACATCAATGCTGCAATCGAGCGTATTAATTCGGTTGAGGTTGTAAAATCACCACAGCTGGTTGTCACAACTGGAAAGCGTGCCGAGCCTCGGGTTGCCTTTGGCGCCTTGCTTGAATCAGGTCTTTTGAAGCCTGGAACGGTTTTGACAGACTCAAAGAAGCGTTGGAAAGCCAAGGTGCGTATTGACGGCTCCCTCGAGCTTGATGGAGAAACCGCCTCGATCCACCGCATGGGTGCAAAGGTACAAGGACTGGATGCGTGTAACGGCTGGACTTTTTGGCATTTCAAACAAGGCTCCACGCTTGCTCAAATAGATGAACTGCGCAAGACCTATCGCTCCGAGGTCATGTCAGCAGGTGCCTGATAGAAAACATCGTGAAATCCTGTAAACGAAATTGTGATTGCAAAATTACATTTTGATATTCAATAGTTTCTTGCTGCAGATTGACCTGATCATGCCTTGTTAGTCTATATTGTGTCTAGGGCTGTGATTCGTGTGAGCTTGGCATGCAGGGTGCTAATAAGATAACGAACGTGATAACCAAGTGCGTTCTACTGGCTGGTACATCAATTTTTGCTACCAGCAGCTTAATGTCGCCTTTTTCTGTGAAAGAGGCTTACGCCCAAAATACATCCTCATGTTTTGGCCAACCTACAACACAATTAAGTTTTGCCAGTCCCACCTTGATCAGTGGTACAAACTTGCAAGCTGGTGCGAGATATCGCTTTTCCGATATTATTGGAGATGGCACGACCGATGGAATTATCGAGATTCTCGGTCTTGTTAATGGTGCAAGTCTGAATGTAATCGACAATAACGCCATCAATCCAGACAATTTCCAGCCAGAATTAAACGCCGCCTTGAACGTAGATAGTGGCGTTGATTTTAGAATTGAGTTTGTAGCACTGGGGACTAACACACCTCAGTTTCTGGATATTGCAATCAATTCCATTGATGTTGATGGCAATGGTAATCCGGCAGGTGGAGCTCCCGGTAATCTGCGGGAATATGTTGAGTACGAAACTACGCTGAACAGTTTTGTTCTGAATGATCCTACTGAACTGGATGTGGATGCATCCGGCCCATCCGCATCAGACAGAATTCGCTTTGAATCCAGAACCACACAATTTGCTCCCGGTATTGATCCGAC
>CALDZZ010000249.1 GCA_937944075.1 uncultured Rhizobiaceae group bacterium | reverse complement strand
CGCTCCGATATATCCTCAAACTCAAAACTACCAGCGGCAATAAGCTTTCTCGTGAGAGAAAGTTATGAGAGCCTGTTCATACCCTGCAGTCTTCTCGGCATTTGCTTCGCAATTGCCTGCCAGACCTACGGGATCGCAGGTTCAAATCTGGCTCCTGCAACCAAATCTTTATCTCACACCACCGATTCATTATCTGTTATTTTAGATAGCTGCTGTTCATTGAGCCCAACCTATTGTTTGTTCAGGTTATATCTGCTTAAAACTCGGCAATCGAAAAAATTGCTTAATCAAACAGAAATCAGGCCACACAAGTGGAATATAAATCATACAATTTTACTCATGCGATATGTCGAAAACCGGCAAGAAGCCTGATTAACGGGTTGCGTGCCATAGATACCGGACAACCGGATTATGATGTCTTTGTTAAAGATCATGAAGACTACATAAGCGCATTGAAAAAATGTGGTGCGAAAGTGCATCTCCTTGATGCGCTAGAGCAATATCCGGATTCTGTTTTTGTGGAAGATGCAGCGCTCTGCTTGCCTGAATGTGCAATTATCATGCGACCAGGTGCTCCCACCCGACTGGGTGAAGCACAAGAAATCTTGCCAGTTATATCAGATATTTATTCAACGGTTTTGAGAATAGAAGGCCCCGGCTTCATTGAAGGCGGTGATATTTTGGCTACTGAAAAAGAAATCCTTGTAGGTAAATCAGCAAGGACTGATGAGGCAGGCATTGCAGAACTGGCCAGGCTTTTGGAGCCATGGGATTACTTGGTTCGTACTGTTGAAACGCCAGCTGATATTCTTCATTTCAAAACGGATTGTTCCCTAATAGGCTATAACGCGATACTTTCCACCAAAAATTTGGCCAGGTCGGGCTGCTTTGAGGGTTATGATGTCGTCACTGTTGAGGAGGGTGAAGAAGCTTGTGCTAATGCCATTCGTTTCAACAACTCTCTGATTATGCCAAGGGGCTTTCCTGCAACTGAAGAAAAACTGCAGAAACTGGGATATGACATCATAACAGTTGGAAACGAACAGGCTGCCAAACTGGATGGTGGTATGTCCTGTATGTCATTGCGGTTTACTACAAGCTGACAATGAAAGAAGGCATGTTGCGCAAGATGCCATGGTTTAACCACTAAAATAACACGTCTTAATCAGTGTTTAATTCTTATTCAGTATGTTTGTGATGAATTTCCAATGTTTTGGGTAGGAAAACATGCGCTTACGTTCAATCATGACCATTATATTCTGTATAACGGCCATTGCACCCTTGGCAATCTTCTGGCTATGGCCACATTCAGATGTTCTTGACAAGGAAATACGTGAAGTTCGCGAACGCCATCTTGTGATTGCTGAGAACATCGCGGCAACACTGGACCGTTATGAAACCGACATAACAAGTGTTTTCCGATTTTTAAAGCTCGATATTCCCAAGCACAGTGATATTTCGCATTATTCTGAATTGTTCAAAAACATGAACATCAACCATATATGCATTGCCAATTTTAATTCAGGTCTGGTTCTGAGATCCATACATTCGGGTAACATGAATTGCCCAAAGCAGGTTCCTGCAGAACGTCTTGAATGGATGAAGCAACAAATGGGGAGCAGTCTAGAAAAAGTAACCATGACTGGTGTCATGCCATCCAAGGATGGAGTCAACGTTTTCTATGTGCTTCAGAAAATAAATGAAAAGCTGTATATCGGCGCCTTCTCAACACAGTTTCTGAAGGATCTGGGTTCCAAGGTATCTTTTGGCGATAAGGGCCATGCCGTCATCACAGATAAGGCTGGTAAAGTTGTTTCCCATCCAAATCAGGAATGGGAAGAAGCTCGCAAGGATTTGTCAGACTTGCATATGATTAAAATGCTGAAGAGTGGGCAAAAGGGTGTTACGAGCTTTTTTTCCAGTTCACAAAAAGAGCGTATGATTGCCGGCTATGTTCCCACTCAATCAAATACGTGGAATGTCTTTGTGCCACAGCCCTTGTCTGAGCTTCAAAGCAAGGCAGATTCAATCAAATTGACTGCACTGACGGTTATGGGAATTGGTTTGGTGCTTGCGATCATTCTTGCATATTTTGCGACGAAAATTCTTACCAATCCAATCGAGCAAATGGTTGAAGCGATGAAAAGCATTGGTAATGGTGAGCTATGGGCGCATGAAAAAATCAATGTTGGAAAGTTGCAAGCCAAGGAATTTACAGATGCAAGAGAAAGCATCAAAACCATGGCTGAAAAGCTGCAGGAAAACATAGATACCATTTCCAGGCATGCCTACCTCGATGGTATTACGGGTCTTCCAAACCGTGAGTGTTTCCGGGTGCTCGCCAAGGAAGAGATAGACAAGCTTTCGATCAGTGGGAACTCTGGCGCCTTATTGTTCCTTGACCTGGATGGCTTCAAGCAAGTCAATGATGTTTATGGACACCGTGCCGGGGATGATCTTCTGTTGGCATTCTCGAAGCGCCTGCATGAGCACTGTGGTCAGTTCATGAAGCGTTATGCAAGAGGCGTTAACAACGCGCTCACGGTACTGCCTGCAAGGCTGGGTGGAGATGAGTTCGTTGTTTTCCTTGGCAATATTGCAGGCCCTGAAACCACTTCCGAGTTCGCGTCTCTGCTGTTTAGCAAGGTCTTTGGCAAGTTTAATCTTCATAATGGTGTGACCCTTGATATATCGGGTAGTGTTGGCGGCGCCATCTTCCCAACACAGGCTGGTGACTTCGACGAGTTGCTGCGCCTTGCAGATATCGCGATGTATGAAGCAAAGAATTCTGGTAAAGGGCGTTACTGTCTGCACAAGGATGTTGACGATTATTTTGAAAACCTGTCACCATCAAGCGCTTACGAAGAAGCCTAGTTGAATAAGGAAAAATCCTTTATATTCAATAATTTGGTTTATTTTCAAATTTGTGTTAGAATCAACCATTAAGTACAAGCAGGGAATGTGCTAATGGGCAAGGCAACAAACATACAAACCGACGATGAAATACAGATTGATGAAACCAAGGTTCATTCCTTGGCAGATTTGTTATTGCAATCTGATTTGCTTGCCGGAATGGCAAGGGCTGACGGAAAAGTTCTTGGTATCGAGAACATGGTCGCGGAGACCTATTTCGAACAGCAGGACAATCAACAATCGACACTCGTAAAACAGCATTATGATTATATTGTTCAGGATGAAGATACTGATGCAAGATTAAGCACCGTCATGGGCTTCATGAAAAAACTGTCTACAGAAGACAAATACAAACTCTTGAGATGTTTGTCTGCGGTTGCAGTGTGTGATGGTGATCTTGACCCCCGTGAACTGGCCATTATTGAGCAATTCGCCAAGGTAATGGAAATTGATCCGGGTAAGATATAAATTCCCTTCTTGGAATTAAGTTGATTTCAATCAACAAGAAAAATTGCCTGAATGCGAGACATTCTGTTTTTCATGTTTTATGAAAGCTGATAGGCAATTGTGGAATTTGATCATGTCCCGAGAGTTAATTATTGCGCCATCTGTTCTGGCTTCGGATTTTTCCAGGTTGGGTGATGAAGTTTCAGATGTTGTCGAGGCAGGTGCAGACTGGATTCACCTTGATGTCATGGATGGGCATTTTGTTCCAAATATCACTTTCGGCGCTCCTGTCATTAAAAGCATCCGTAATCGCACAAACAAGGTTTTTGATTGCCATTTGATGATTGAGCCGGTCGATGTGTATTTGGCAGAATTCAAGGATGCAGGTTGTGATATCCTGACCGTTCATGCAGAAGCCACCCAGCACCTTGATCGATCTCTTCAGGCGGTTCGTGATTTGGGGCTGAAGGCGGGGGTGGCACTCAATCCGCACACTCCGGTCAATGTCATTGAGCATGTGTTGGACAGGCTTGATCTCGTTTGCCTAATGTCGGTTAACCCCGGCTTTGGTGGGCAAAAATTTATTTCTGAGGTTGTTGAAAAAACCAGACGCGTCAAAGCGCTGATTGGTGAGCGTCCGATTGATATAGAAATTGACGGCGGTGTGGACCCAACGACTGCTCCGCTTGTTGCCGGAGCAGGTGCCAATGTACTGGTCGCCGGTTCAGCGGTCTTTAAAGGTGATGGCGTAGAAGGCTATCGTGCGAATATTGACGCAATACGGGCAGCAGCTGTTTAGGAACCTATCCGTTTCAGCTTTGACTTCGCAGACCACAATAACACACTTGAATAGAGTTTATGGAACTGCATCATTAGTGCGAACCAGCTTGATTTTGGCATGATATCGTCTTTGTTTGGTAAAACAGCAGACCCAAAAAAAAGCATCGTTTTTTCAGACTCGGTGTTTTGTTCAGCCATAATCCAGAATCGTGTCTTGCCAGAAAAATCGGACATTAAGAGTTGTTGGTCGTTTTGTTTTTCCACATGCCAGGCTGCGAACTGTGAGATGTCACCTTGTGCCAAGCGCAATGCCTGTTGGTCTGTGCTTGGCCTACGCAATATCAGTTTCAAAATCCAACGCTCTAACTTGAAAATTGGAGAGGTCAGAAAAGCATACGCGTATTCCTCAAAACAAACAGACTTGTCAATTTCGACTGAGAAGCAATCCGTATGACAGTTTTTCATTTTGGCATAATCAGCCAAAAGCGAGGCTTTGGGTAAATCAACCTGCGTCACTGAAAGGATTTCTATCGCCCCTTCCAGACAGGGTCTCGCTTTTCGGCAAAGGCCTTGGCGCCTTCAAGTTGATCTTCTGAATTATACAGCTTTTCGATTGTTGCAAGTTGGCTGGTCGTAATACGGTTCAAGGCGTCCTGAAATTTGCT
>CALDZZ010000248.1 GCA_937944075.1 uncultured Rhizobiaceae group bacterium | reverse complement strand
ATCGCACACTGGCTTCAAGTGCTGCCTTGGCAACACCCATGACATTATAGTTTGGCATCACGCGCGATGCACCGCCATATGTGAGCGTCAGCATGGAGCCGCCTTCATTCATCATGGCAGCGGCACGTTTTGCAATCTCGGTGAATGAAAAGCATGAAATGACCATGGTGCGTGAAAAGTTTTCACGTGTTGTATCTGCATACAGGCCCTTCAGTTCGTTCTTGTCTGAAAAGGCGATCGCATGAACCAGAAAGTCGATTGAACCCCACTCCTTTTTGAGCGTATCAAACACCGCATCAACCGACGCAAGGTCCTCAACATCACAATCAAGCAAGAGGTTGGCGCCAACACTGTCAGCCAATGGTTTGACGCGTTTGCCAAACCCTTCGCCCTGATAGGTAAAGGCAAGTTCCGCACCCTGATCAGCCAGTTGCTTTGCAATGCCCCAAGCTATCGAGTGATTGTTGGCAACACCCATGACAAGCCCGCGCTTGCCTTTCATCAAATCGCCCATCTTTAGTTCCTAACCGTTGTAACGCTGAAGTGCGAGGGTGGCGTTTGTGCCACCAAACCCGAATGAATTGGAAATTACCGTATCGATTTTTGCATCATCAATGCGCTTACGCACAATATTGATATCTTCAAATTCAGGATCCAGCTCTTCAATATGCGCGCTCTCGGCAATGAACTTGTTGTTCATCATCAGCAGGCAGTAGATGGCTTCCTGAACCCCGGTTGCGCCCAGTGAGTGCCCGGTAAGTGACTTGGTTGCAGAAATGGGTGGGCACTTCTCGCCAAAGACTTCGCGGATTGCACCAATTTCCTTGGCATCGCCAACCGGTGTCGAAGTGCCGTGAGGATTGATATAGTCAATCGGATCATTCACGGTTTCAAGAGCCATGTTCATGCAACGGATTGCACCTTCACCAGATGGGGCAACCATGTCATGCCCATCAGAGGTTGCACCATAGCCAATGATTTCACCGTAAATCTTGGCGCCACGCGCCTTTGCATGTTCCAGCTCTTCAAGAACCAGAACGCCTGCACCCCCTGCAATGACAAATCCGTCACGGTTTGCATCATAGGCACGAGATGCCTTTGAAGGGGTGTCGTTGAACTTTGAAGACATGGCACCCATTGCATCAAATAGGTTTGACATTGACCAATCGAGATCCTCTGAGCCGCCAGCAAAAATAATATCCTGCTTGCCCATCTGGATGGTTTCATAGGCATTGCCGACACAATGGTTTGAGGTGGCACAGGCTGAAGTGATGGAATAATTCACCCCCTTGATTTCAAACTGCGTGCCAAGCACGGCAGAAGCGGTTGAACTCATAGCCTTTGGAACCGCTGTTGGCCCAATGCGCTTGGGACCTTTTTCCCGGGTTGTATCTGCGGCTTCAAAAATGGTTTTGGTTGAAGGTCCACCGGAGCCCATGATGATGCCTGTGCGTGGATTGACGACATCACCCGTTTCAAGGCCTGCGTCCTGAATGGCCTGTTCCATGGCGATGTAATTCCACGCAGTGCCTTTCGCCATAAACCTTGAAGTCCGACGATCAAGCACTTCAAACGGGTCAAGGTCGGGTGCACCCTGTACATGGCATCTGAAACCGTATTTCACATGGTCTTCAGCGATTGCAATACCGGATTTTGCTTCACGAAGGGAACCCAATACCTCCTGAGTATTGTTACCAATGGATGAGACAATGCCCATGCCTGTTACAACGACGCGTTTCATATGTAATTCCTTTAATACTTGAAGCGAATGCCTCAGGATGCCTTTTCCTTGGAAAGACCAACTTTCAGGTCCTTGGCATTATAAATAACTTCACCGTCTGCCTTTAGCCAGCCATCGGCAATGCCCAATACAAGACGACCGCGCATGATCCGTTTGAAATCTATGCCGTATTCAACCAGTTTCGTCTTTGGCGTAACCATGCCCTTGAATTTAACCTCGCCAGTTGAAAGCGCCATGCCATAGCCTTCACCACCTGACCATCCCAGATAGAAACCGGTCAACTGCCACATGGCGTCCAGCCCCAGACAGCCCGGCATGATTTCATTGCCAAGAAAGTGACACGGGAAAAACCAGGCATCCGGCTTGATATCAAACTCTGCGCGAATCATGCCCTTGCCGTATTCACCGCCTTCTTCATCAATCTGGGTGATGCGATCAAACATCAACATGGGTGGAGCAGGCAGTTGAGCATTACCCTGTCCAAATAGTTCGCCACGGCCACAGGCAAGCAATTCTTCGTAGTTATAACTTGTTTGGCGATCAGTCATTTATGCAACACCCTTTAATCCTGGAAAACGTTAACCCTTGGCTGGCTTTTAGCACATGAAATTGTTGTCTGCCAAAGGAAGATTTGCAGATTCAATAAGAACTTCACGCATGTTCAGGCCTGTCAGGACAACATATTGACGCTTGCGTCAATTAAATGGTTTACCACTGCGTCCAACTGCCTATTGCGAAAGAAGCTTGCAGGTTTTATATTGTGAAAAGATAACTAATGCCAAGGCACAGGTCCACATGGTCAAAAAACTTGAAAATCTGGATGAAACACTCCGAGAGGCAAAATTGCGCCCGACACGTCAGCGCGTTGACCTTGCCCGACTCCTTTTTTCAAAAGGTGATCGCCATGTGTGCGCAGAAACACTCTTTGATGAAGCGCGCGATGCTGGGGTAAACGTATCCCTTGCAACCATCTACAATACCTTGCACCAGTTTACAGACAGTGGCTTGCTTCGCGCCATTACCGTTGATTCAAGCAGAACCTATTTCGACACCAATACCGGCGACCACCATCACTTCTATCTGGAAGATTCCAACGAACTGATTGATATGCCACATGGGTACGTGAAAGTTGATAATCTGCCACAACCACCTGAAGGTCTTGAGATCAGCAGTGTTGATGTTGTTGTGCGGGTTCGCTCAGCTGGAAACTAAGCTTTATGTTGCCTGAACAAGAGGATTATTCTTCGATCAGTTCATCGGGGTAAACACCCCAGACATGTGCCTTGCTGACGTACCCATCATGTTTGCCGATTGTCAGATGGCAGAAATCCTCACCACAATAATCAACATTGGCGACAACGCCAGGTTCTATTTTTGCGCGGGTGGAAGCGGCTGGATTATCATCAGACTTGAGATCGGCCATTCCCTTTTTATTGTTTTGTTCCCAAGGATTGATTACTGCAGTCCGCTTGCCTGATAGTAATGAATGGAGCATCCATCCTTCGTTTCCTTCCGGATCACGAACCTTGCGCCAATTGTCAAACTCCTGGATGATTTCCATGGGCAGACCCTTTTTCTTGTAAAGCCAGGCAACCTGATATTTTGAACCCGGCCCAACGCGCATGTTGGCCTTGCCGGATTTAATGCTTACAAATCTCGGGATAGGAAGTCCGGTTTTTCCGGTCGCGGCAGTCTGGGCATTTGCCGGCATGTATGAAACAGGTAGCGCTAGAAAGCTGCCTGCAACGACACCCAGTATCAATTTTGAAATTACTTTGGACAAGGTCATACCATTTTCTCCCGTAATATCTTGTAAACGAAAATCTTGCTTTGCTGTTGCCACTCGGGTCTTATGATTATATCACTAGTTTGATACCAAAAGAGGGTTAATAGGCCGTCAACATTTGGTGATTTGCAAACACCGGAATTTTAGTATGAGCAAGAAAAAACCTGTCGTTATCGTAACCCGCAAACTGCCTGATTCAGTTGAAACCCGAATGAGGGAGCTGTTCACAACAACGCTTAATCTGGAAGACAAGGCGCTTTCAGAGCAGGAGCTGATTGAGGCAGTTGGCAAGGCTGATGTTCTGGTTCCAACCGTGACAGACAACATTGATGCCGCCCTCATCGAAAAAGCAGGTCCGCAGCTCAAGCTGATAGCTAACTTTGGTAATGGGGTGGACAATATTGATGTTGCGGCGGCAGCAAAAAAAGGCATCACGGTTACCAATACGCCTAACGTCCTGACCGAAGATACGGCAGACATGGCCATGGGTCTCATGATCGCTGTTTCTCGCAGGTTTGTGGAAGGTGCTCAGGCTATCAACAAGAATGCCTGGCCGGGTTGGTCTCCAACCTGGATGTTGGGTAACCGGATTTGGGGCAAGCGCTTGGGCATCATAGGCATGGGGCGGATTGGCTCTGCTGTTGCCAGACGCGCCAAGGCTTTTGGTCTTTCCATCCATTATCACAACCGCAATCAGGCGAGTAATGCTGTGGAAGAAGAGCTGGAGGCAACCTATTGGGACAGTCTTGACCAAATGTTGCCACGCGTTGATTTTCTGTCGATCAACTGCCCTTATACCTCTGAAACTTATCACATGGTTTCACAAGAGCGTCTTGCACTGATGCAGCCAGGTGCGGTCATTATCAACACGGCACGCGGTGAGGTTATCGATGAAAAGGCCCTTATCCTGGCCATCTCCCATGGCAATATTGCCGGAGCAGGTCTTGACGTGTTTGAAAACGAACCGGCTGTGAGTTCGGACCTTATGAAACTTGTCAAAAAGGGCAAGGTTGTCGTTCTGCCCCGAATGGGTTCTGCAACAAAAGAAAGCCGTGTTGAAATGGGCGACCGTGTTTTGATCAACATCAGGACATGGGTAGACAGCCACAGGCCACCTGATCGTGTTTTGCCGGGTGAAGGATAAAACAATATGAAAGCCATAACCTTTGGCTCCGCAATGATCGACATCATTACGGTAATCAGTTCGCAATCGATTGAGCAGCTTTCGCTTTCCAATTCCAGAAGACAGTTCCTGCTTGTTGAGCCGGGGCGCAAGGTGGAAGCAGACAAGATTACCCGCCACATTGGCGGTGGGGCGCTCAACACCGCCGTATGTTTTCAAAAACTGGGTTGTGAAGCTGCGCCAATTGTTAAAATGGGAGATGATGTTCCAAGAGATTACATCGTCAAAAACTGTCAGGCTCATGGTCTGGACATGTCCAGGGTTTTGATAGATCAAAACGAGGCAACAGGCTCTGCGGTCATGATCGCGAGTCATGAGAAAAATGCTGCAATCTTTACACAACGCGGTGCAAACACTTCCCTCAACGAGGCAGACCTGAAAAAGGTGTCGCCATTAAGGGCCGATATCATACACGCTGCACCGTTAAGTGAGGAATCAGCGAACATGCTGCCTAAAATTGCCGAAATGGCAAAAGAAGCGGGCGCCTTTTTCTCATCCAATCCGGGGATTCGCCAGATTACCACACGGGCAAATACTGTTCTCAATGCTGCAAAATTCATGTCCCTGATTTCGATTAATGAAGTCGAGGCTGCAGCCCTGGTTACCTGTCTTTCAGCAGTTGATAAAAATCTGGATTGGGGCAAGCCGGTCGATGATGAGCCGGTTCTACAATCAGAAGGCGGTGCAATCAGTCTTTTGAAATTTTGTGAAACCCTGCACCAACAGGGGCCGGATCATGTGCTGATCACGCATGGCTCACAGGGTGCATATTTATACGATGGAAAAACCCTGCACCACCAAGCCGTCATCCCGACAACGGTTGCAGGCACGGCAGGCGCTGGAGACTCCTTTGTTTCAACGCTGGCCTGGGGATTGCGTTCCGGAGATGATGCAAAAAAAGCCCTGCTGCAAGCAGCCCATAATGCTTCTTCGGTTGTATCATATGTAAATACAACTGATGGATTGTTGAGCGCAGAGGAACTGGCTTCCCGTATTTGCTAAACGCCGGTTGAGCCAAATCCACCACTGCCACGTTCGGTTTCACTAGCCAGAGAGCCTTCTTTAATCTCGACCTGCATAACGGGGGCAATCACCATT
>CALDZZ010000247.1 GCA_937944075.1 uncultured Rhizobiaceae group bacterium | reverse complement strand
AGGCTCATGACAGATTCTTCACGAATTGGATCAATCGGCGGGTTGGTAACCTGCGCAAACAATTGCTTGAAGTAAGTGTAGAGAAGTTTCGGCTTGTCAGACAGCGCAGAGATTGGCGTATCGGTTCCCATGGAGCCGATTGCCTCCTGACCCGTGGTTGCCATTGGCACCATCAGCAGTTTTGTATCTTCCTGGGTATAACCAAATGCCTGCTGGCGATCGAGCAATGGTGTACGGCTCTCCGGGCTTGGACGTGCAGGAACCGGCAAGTCTTCAAGCACAATCTGGGATTTGTTAAGCCAGTCCTGATAAGGGTTCTGTGAAGCAAGTTCCTTTTTAATCTCTTCGTCGGAAACAATCGTTCCCTTGTCCAGATCAATCAGCAACATGCGCCCTGGCTGCAAACGCCACTTGGTAACAATGTCCTTTTCTTCAACCGGAAGAACCCCGGATTCAGAAGACATGATGATGCGATCATCATTGGTCACGATGTAACGTGCAGGACGCAAACCATTGCGATCCAGCGTAGCGCCAATTTGACGGCCGTCTGTAAAGGCAACCGCAGCAGGCCCATCCCAAGGCTCCATCAATGCAGCGTGATACTCATAAAATGCACGACGTTCTTCGTTCATGAGCGGATTGCCAGCCCATGCTTCCGGTATCAACATCATAACGGCATGGGAGAGTGAGTAGCCACCCTGCGTCAGGAACTCCAACGCATTGTCAAAACAGGCCGTATCCGATTGCCCCTCATAGGAAATAGGCCAAAGTTTCGAAATATCATCGCCAAACAACGGAGAGGAAACAGATGCCTGACGTGCAGCCATCCAGTTAACATTACCACGCAAGGTGTTGATTTCGCCATTGTGGGCAACCATCCGGTAAGGGTGAGCCAATTTCCAGGAAGGGAATGTATTGGTTGAAAAGCGCTGATGGACCAGCGCCAGTGCAGAAGTCAGCCTTGGGTCTGTCAAATCCTTGTAGTACGGACCAAGCTGGTCCGCGAGGAACATGCCCTTGTAGACAATCGTACGCGATGAAAAGGAAACGATATAAAAGCCGCTTTCGCGCGCGTTTGTATTTGCAAAAATCCTGTTTGAAATCACCTTGCGTGTTTTATAAAGCTGACGCTCGAACGCATCTTCATCCTGGCCTGCAAGATCGGAAGTAACAAAGAACTGTTTGTGAACCGGCTCGGTCGCCATGATTGCCGGATCTTGTGAAAGGCCCGAATTATCAACCTCAAGTTCACGAATACCAAGCAGTTTCATGCCTTCATCTGCCAGCCCGGCAATGAAAATTTCTTCGGTTTGCGCTGCGGTTTCACTATCTTGAGGCATGAAAACCTGGGCAACACCGTATTGCCCGCTTTTCGGCAGATCAAAATCACAGACTTCACTGAAAAATTCAGTCGGCAACTGCAAAAGCAGTCCTGCGCCATCGCCCATCAACGGGTCCGCGCCCACAGCACCACGATGCTCAAGATTTTCAAGTATCTGAAGGCCGTCTTCAATGATTGAATGGGTTTTATTGCCTTTCATATTGGCAACAAAGCCGACACCGCAGGCATCTTTTTCATTCTTGGGATCATAAAGCCCTTGTTTTTTGGGAGTTATGCTACGAATTTCATCTACTTTTGGGGCAGCGTTCGATGTATCAGCAAATGTTTTATTCATGTTTATAACTCCAAGTAAAACAACACCTGTAGTTTGCGCCTTACACAACAGGCACCAAAGGCATCAGACTATAAAGAATACGATTGAATTAATGCGCAGGGCATCAGGTTCAAGTTTAAGGCATTAACAAACGCAGCAAAACAAGATTTCAATCAAAAAAGGACAGCATTACTGACCTTTTAGGCTTATATACATGCCAGTAAAATTTCCCGGTTGCAAGAAAATAAACAACTGATACTGTTCCCTTGGGGAATATTTACAATTGGAATTAATCCACGCATACTTAGTCAACTGACTGTTACACATTTGGAATTGGCGGGAATAGCGAACTATCAACTTTCTGAAATCAAACCATTTCTTTGCCCCAGAAATAGTTTTTTTGAATAAAGTTGAAATTGGCTAGAGCGCTAATACCCCAGCTTCAAGAAATTGAAGCTGGGTTTCTTTTTGTCTTGTCTTAAACGACGGTTTGTTTAACCGTTGCGAAAGAAAACATAATTATGACGATTCAAAATCCAGCTTTCTTCCAGGGTTTTGTTGCGTAAGGAGAAAGACATGATTTTTGGTAGCGACAACTGGTCAGGAGCTGCGCCAGAGGTTTCTCAAGCCCTGTTGAAGCATTCACAAGGGCTCGCAGTTGCCTATGGCGACAGTGACCTGGACAAATCGATAGAAAAGAAATTCAACGAAATCTTTGAAACTGAATGCGCGGTTTTTTTTGTAGGAACAGGGACAGCAGCAAACTCATTGGCAATTGCAGCAACCATGAAACCAGGTGGTATAACACTTTGTCACAATGAAGCGCATATCATTGCCAGTGAGGGAGGCGGACCTGAATTTCTCTCAGGCGGAGGAAGGCTGATACCAGTTGGAGGAAAGAACGCAAAAATCGATCCCGGCTCACTTGATGAAATCGCCAGCGAATATCCAAAGGAATTTAATCATCTCGGTCAAAAGACCATGGTGAGCATTACACAGGCTACCGAAGCAGGCACTGTTTATACGCTGGAGGAACTATCCCTCTTGGGTGAAATCGCACAAAAACACGAAATCACTTACCATATGGATGGCGCCCGCTTTGCCAATGCACTTGTAAGTCTGGATTGTACGCCAGCAGAAATGACCTGGAAACGCGGCATAGACATGGTCTCCTTCGGCGCGACCAAGAATGGCTGCTGGTGTGCTGAAGCACTTGTGGTTTTTAACCAGGACCTGATTTCCCACTTCAAGTTTATTCGCAAACGATCCGGACATCTTTTTTCGAAAACCCGTTTCATAAGTGCGCAGTTTGAAGCTTATTTTGAAAACGATCTTTGGCTCAAACTGGCAAGGCATTCCAACGCAATGGGTACTGCGATTGAGCAAACTCTAAGAAATTCAAATCATGTCCGGCCAGCATGGCCCACTGATTCAAACCAGGTATTCTTTATTGCGGACAGACAAAAAGCTGAGGAATGGCTGGGAATGGGTGCGCGTTTCCACCCTTTTCCTATTCCAAAAGGCATGGAGAGTGAATTCTCGGACAACGAACAACTCTACAGACTGGTTGCAAGCTTTATAACCAAACAGGAAAACATTGATGAACTTGCCGAGGTTTTCAGTTCATAAAACTTCGGGTCGGTATAAATATACTGGCAATAAAAAAGGGCAACCAGACGGTTGCCCTTTCTGCATTCGGGAGAAAGCTTTTTTATGCAGCTTTCTTTGTCTTGGCAGCTTCGATCTGCTTTGGCTTGGTTCCGATCGCAATTTTTCTTGGTTTCATTGCTTCGGGAATTTCACGTACCAGATCGATGTGAAGCAAACCGTTTTCAAGGCTGGCGTTTTTCACTTCCACATGGTCAGCCAGCTGGAAGCGGCGTTCGAAGGAACGTGCAGCGATACCGCGGAACAATACCTCGTTTTCACTGTTTTCTTCTTCGGTACGCTCGGCTGTAATAGTAAGCGAATTTTGCTTCGCTTCGATCGTCAGATCTTCTTGAGAAAAGCCTGCTACAGCCATTGTAATACGGTAGCTGTCTTCATCCGTACGCTCAATGTTATATGGTGGGTATGTCGATGCATTGTCTGGTTGGCTCACATTGTCCAACAGCGAAAACAAGCGATCAAAGCCCACAGTTGAGCGGTATAGGGGTGAATAATCAAAATTACGCATAAGTATGTCCTCCTTAAAGCGACGTTAGCGTTTGTGGCATTTTTGCCAGTATCTTGCCTCTCCCGTCATGGGCAGAGGCATATTTAGCAGGACCCGTCTGGCGTCCTGACAATAATTTGGGTATTGAGAAATCAGAATTCAAGAATTGGACACCAAAAAAGTGCTATTGAAGAACCCAGATTATAATCCCATGCCAGAAGGTGCTATTTCAGGCCTTGTGACCACTTCAGATGGAATTAAATTGCGTTTTGCGCGCTGGAAAGCGACAACAAAGCCTGCCAAGGGCACCGTTCTTGTGTTGCACGGGCGTTCTGAATATATCGAACGGACCTATGAAACAGTCGCAGACATCACCAGGCGCGGATTTGATGTCATCAGTTTTGACTGGCGGGGTCAGGGCGGCTCAAGCCGGTTACTGGAAAACCCAAGACGCGGTTACATTGACGATTTCAATGAGTATACCATTGATCTGGAAACCATCATGAATGAGGTTGCCCTGCCCGATTGCAAGGCACCCTATTACATACTTGCCCATTCAACAGGCTCCCTGATTTCCATTTTGTCTGCACCAAAGTTTTCCAATTCCATAAAGCGCATGGTATTGGCAGCGCCCTTTCTGGGGCTTGGCAAACAGCCCATACCAACATCCATGGTAAGATTTCTTGCAGGTACCCTTTGCATGTTTGGACTTGGTGAAATCTACATGGCGGGTGGTGCATCAGGCGGTGAGAACCAGCCTTTTGAAGGCAATATTCACAGCTCCGATCCGGACAGGTTTGCCCGCAACAAAAAATTTCTCAAGGATTATCCAGAACTCACCATTGGTGGACCAACAGCCGCATGGGTTTATGCCTCATGCCGCACAATGGATGAAATCAATGACATTGATTTTTGTAAAACCATCAAGATCCCCACCCTATTGGTCAGTGCAGGCAATGATACCATTGTCTCCAACCGTGCAATCGAAAGTTTCAGTCGCAAATTACGCTCTGGCAAATCCCTTACCATAGATGGGGCAAAACACGAGTTGCTTCAGGAACGTGACATATACCGTGAACAACTGCTCGCGGCCTTTGACAGTTTTATTCCCGGATCAGAAGGCTGACACGCATTTCAACGGTTCAGAAGTTCAAGCGCAGCCTTGTGCAAATTTGAATTGGCTGCTGCCAGAACCTGCCCGCCTTGTGCAGCACTGCCACCCTGCCAGTTTGTGAAAACCCCACCTGCTTTTTCGACAATCGGAATCAAGGCTGCAATATCATATGCGTTCAATCCGGCTTCAACCACCAAATCCACATGCCCACTCGCCAACAGACAATAGGCATAACAATCCGTACCATAACGCGGAAGCTTCACCGCTTGTTCAATCTTTTGATAAACCGGCAATTCCTCACTTGAAAACAGTGCCGGTGAAGTGGTCATCAGGATTGAATCTGACAAGCTTGAGACGCTAGAGGTTTTAAGCAAACTGCTCTGTTTATTATGGTGGAGCATGGTTTTGAGCCCATCACACAGGTAGCGCTCTCCCGTGAAGGGCTGATGCATGATGCCGGCAAACGGCTGACCGTCCTTATAAAGACCAATCAGGGTCCCCCAGGTCGGAAGACCGGCAATAAAGGCCTTTGTGCCGTCAATTGGATCAATAATCCATTGATATTGCGCATCCGGATTGATGCTTCCAAACTCTTCACCCAGGATGCCATGATTACCGAACCGCTCAAGTATGGCCTTTCGCAAAACAGTTTCCGCCGCCTGGTCAGCTTCCGTAACAGGATCAAATCCATCATCCAGCTTGTTGGAGATTTCAACCGACTTTCTGAACCTGCCAAGTGTTTCCACCTGGGCAAGATCACACAAGGTGTTTAAGAACGAGGCAAGCTCGCCTGACTGCTGTTCCTGTGAAATATCCATGAAGCACACTTATACTTTTTTGACTTGCGAAACTATTCTGCGGCCAGCTCTGCCGAAAGCGGTTGCGTGGCATGAAGGTTATCCCATTGCATGCTGTTCATCTGCTTGAAAAACAGTGTCAGGTCATTTGCAAATTCGGAAAACCCAACCGTGGGCAGCATTCTGATCTCATCCATGTAAAGCCCGCGATTGATCTCTATTTGCAACGCATGAAGGCCGTTGTTTGGACGCCCATAATGCTCTGTAATAAAGCCGCCTGCATAGGGCTTGTTGATTTCAACGTGATACCCCATTTGCTGAAGCAGGGTTTTGGCCGTGTGGATGACACTGGCATGACATGCGCTGCCAAACCGGTCTCCCAACACAAAATCAGGTTTGGAACTGCTCATCGTGCCCTGCCCTACATTGGAAGGCATGGAATGACAATCCAGCAAAACAGAATAACCAAGTGCCACATGCGTTTTGGCAAGCAGCCTGCGAAGACATGCATGATAGGGCCTGTAAATATGCTCTATGCGGGCAAGACCATCCGCAACGGGTATCTTTTCCGAATAAATTGTCTCACCTTCCGCAACCACCTTGGCAAGCGTCCCCAATCCACTTGCAACCCTCATCGAGCGCGTGTTCGCATATGCCGGCAGGGCATCATCAAACATGGCGGGGTCAAGTTCATAGGGCTCACGGTTTACATCCAGAAAGGCGCGTGGAAAATTGGCCTTCAACATCGGCAGGCCATGCGACATGCAGCCAGCAACAAGTTCATCAACCAGAAAATCCTCGGACTTGCGTATGGCAAGGTTTCCCAGCCTGGATTGCGCCCGAAAGCTTTCAGGATAGACTCGTCCGCTGTGGGGTGAATTGATTACAAAGGGGGATGTAATCTCATTCGGCTCATAAAACTCAAACGCCGGATTAGAGGAGATGTCATAGCCGAATGTCATAAATCGCCCGATATTGATTCTGTTATTCAAAAATAATATATAACATTCAAACACATATTTTCGAATCGTTCACTTGATATTTACCAAAATACCTTGAAATGAGCGAAATTTCGAAATTTACGGAACACGTATACGCCCATGACCAAAATTTTGCTTGCTGAAGATGACAACGATATGCGCCGCTTTCTGGAGAAGGCACTCGATACAGCCGGATACAATGTCATCGCGTTTGATAATGGTGCAAGCGCTTATAACAGACTTCGTGAGGAGCCATTCACGCTCCTTCTGACAGATATTGTGATGCCGGAGATGGACGGTATAGAGCTTGCACGCCGTGCAACAGAAATCGATCCGGACATGAAAGTCATGTTCATAACCGGCTTTGCAGCCGTTGCATTAAACCCGGACTCGGACGCACCAAAGGACGCCAAGGTCCTGTCCAAACCTTTCCACCTTCGTGATCTGGTCAATGAAGTGGAAAAAATGCTGGCAGCAGCATAAAACAGACACCCTGAAACAGAATAATTCTCGTCAGTTCTGCATAAACGATTGACGGAGCACTGACTTTATGGTGTATGCAAAAAACCAATTGGCGCGGAAACACACCGCACACCAATAGGGCGATTAGCTCAGCGGGAGAGCACTACATTGACATTGTAGGGGTCACTGGTTCAATCCCAGTATCGCCCACCATTTTTTTGTCATCAACGTCTACTGGATGCATACCCATCATTGCCTAAGGGAGTGATTTTGGCTCATCATGGCCATCAAGCGCGCCATTACGTGACGAAAGAGCATTTTATGAACGGCATTGGTCGTACTTTAAAAATATAAAGCGCTAAACACAAAGACTTTGATTTATATCTCTCTTTCCCTATAAAAGAATTTTATAATCAGTTTAAGAGTGCTCTGTTTGAAAATCAGGAACCTGGATACATTTTACTGGATCGCCAGTTTGGGCAGTTTTCGGGCTGCGTCTGAAAAGTTGAACCTGACACAACCTGCCATATCAGCCCGTATTCAGGTGCTGGAGCAGGATCTTGGGACAGAGGTTTTTGTCCGCGAAGCCCGAAATGCCGAATTAACACCGCAAGGGCGCAAACTGTTTGGGTTTGCCGAGCGACAAATGAATCTTGAGCAGGATATTTTATCCGCTTTCATTGAAACAACCGCAGTTGAACAAACCATTCGCGTTGGTGCATCAGAGACGATCGTCTCCACCTGGCTGCCTGAATTCATGGGAACCTACAGTCAGTCAAAGCCGGGACTTTCATTTGACCTGAGAGTTGATTCAACAGACAACCTTCGAAATGCACTTGTTGCTCGCGAAATCGATCTGGCATTTTTAATGGGCCCTGTTGCAGAGGTTAGTGTAACCAACTGCGAAATTTGTGCCTTCGAAATGGTGTTTGCCGGACAGCCTGGATTAAGAAACAAGCATAAAAGCTGGACGCTTAAAAATATTTCAGCCGAAACAATTCTCACCTTTGCAACCAATACAAAACCAAGCAGACAACTCAGGCAACTGTTGTCCAATGACACCCAGCAACCCAAAATGACAACCTCTACCTCACTGGGAGCAATTATCCGACTGGCGCTATCCGGCATGGGACTTTGCGCAATACCAAGAGCCGTGATTGCAGACAAACTTGCTGCGGGGGAACTCATGGAGATAATGACGAACGTCCAAATGCCACCTATCTCATTTACCGCCTCGTTTGTTTCAGCCTCGCCATTAGCCGGATTGATATTGGATATCAACGAGAGTGTCCTTGGCTTTCTCGAAGAGAATCATAAAAATTTTTTATTGAATTCAAAAAATTAATTCGATTTGCTTTTCCTTTGCATTCGTATTTTCCTGTTCATCAGGAGGTATTCTGAATGAACATGACGATGAACATCAAGACAGGTAGTGATCTCAGATCCCTTGTTCGATCAGGAAAATTCAACGACCAGACAGCCGGTCAGGCACCTGATTTTTTACAAGGCAATGTCGTTATACTACCCAAGGAATTTGCTTCCGACTTTCTTCAGTTTTGTCAGAATAATCCAAAACCCTGCCCTTTGATTGCTCTTTCAAAACCGGGAGAATCTTCCTTGCCGGAACTGGGAGAGAATATTGACATTCGTCATGATGTTCCCCGCTACCGGATTTATCATGATGGTGTGTTGCAGGAAGAGGTTTCAGACATCGAGACATTATGGTCCGACGATCTGGTGACCTTTGTACTGGGTTGTTCTTTTACTTTCGAAGAGGCACTTATTCGCAACGGCTTTTCGGTTCGACATATTGAAAACAAGCAAAATGTTCCGATGTTCAAATGCGGTATTCAGACTATCAAAAGCGGAATTTTCAACGGCCCGCTGGTCGTGACTATGCGCCCCTACAAGGCGAGCGACATCCCGGCCGTGTTTGATATTTGTGCACATTATCCCCATGCACATGGCACACCCGTTTTTTGGGGAAACCCGGCAGATATCGGAATTGATGATTTGCAGAAACCCGATTATGGCGATCCGGTTTTTGTTGCAGAAGACGAGGTGCCGGTATTTTGGGCATGCGGAGTAACACCGCAGGCTGCAATAGAGCGCGCCAAACCAAGACTTTGCATCACCCATGCACCCGGACACATGCTTGTAACCGATGTGCACTCATCAAAGGGAATCCCACCTATCACCGGCATGCAGAATTTTGTTGAAAATACCTGAAATCAAATCACTAAAGGAGAGTAAAATGAAAAATACGTTCAAAACACTACTGGCAGGTTCTGTCATGGCCTTGTCGGCAGGCGTTGCCACTGCTGCAGACAAACCTGCAACCATCAAGGCTGTCGGCACCTGGGGCAGCCTGACCAACTTCCAAAAGCACGAAGGTCCGTTCTGGAACGACAAGATTGCAGAAGCAAGCGGCGGCACCATCATTGGTGATATCAAGCCACAAACAGAATTGGGTCTGAAAGGCTTTGAAATCATGCGCCTTGTAAAAAATGGTGTCTTTGATTTTGCATTTGGTCTTCCAGGCTATGTTGCTGCTGAGAATGCAATTTTTGAAGGTGGCGATCTTTCATCCGTCACACAGGACATTGAAACACAGCGCAAGGTTGCAGATGCCTATTTCCCAACACTTGAAAAGGCATTTGAGGAAACCTACAACGCAAAGCTGATGATGCTTTACCCCTTCCCAAGCCAAACACTTTGGTGCAATGCAGAAGTAAACGGATTGGCTGATCTTAAGGGCAAGCGCATACGTGTTTACTCTACAACGCTTGGTGATTTTGTTGAAGGTGCTGGTGGCACATCCGTTACCGTACCGTTTGCAGAAGTTATCCCTGCACTGGAAAAAGGCGTTGTTGATTGTGGTATCACCGGCACAATGTCAGCCTACAAGGCAAAATGGCATCAGGTAGCCACGCATGCTTACACCCTGCGGGTTGGCTGGGGTCTGGCATTTGGCGCCATGAATCTGGATAAATGGAACAAGCTTTCAGATGCACAAAAATCTGTTCTGGAAACAGAGATTAAATCACTCACGGATAATATGTGGAACGAGACTGCAACAGAAGACGAAGTTGCAATTGCTTGTATTACCGGTGGCAAATGTGACATTGGTGAGCCTGGTGCCATGAAACTGGTGGAACCAACAGCAGAAGATCTGGCAGCCCGCGACAAGATCGCAAATGAGGTCATTCTCGCCCGTTGGGCAGAACGTTGTGGTGAAGATTGCGCAGCCAATTGGAACAAGACAGTTGGCTCTATCCTCAACTTGGAAGCAAAAGCAAAATAACCTCTCCCAAAACAGCCTAGGGGCAGCCTTGCGCTGCCCCTTATTTTCAAAACAGATTGCCCATCATGAATAAACTTCTCAACATATCCGAAAAGCTAAGTCAGATTCTGGTCTGGATAGGCGGCACACTTATCATCTTGTCCGCCCTTCTTGTAACCGTGGAAGTAATCCTGCGCAAAACACTCAACATCAGTCTTGGCGGGGCAGATGAGCTGTCCGGTTATGCCTTTGGAATAGCAACGACCTTCGGATTTGCCTATGCCCTGTTTCAAAGGGCACATATCCGGGTTGATGCAGTTTATAATCTCTTTCCTGCCTGGCTGAAACTTGTCGCAGATTTTGTTGGCATCATATTGCTTGCAGGCTTTGCAGGCATTGTCACTGTCATGGCCTGGCAACTTGTTGGTGACACCATAACCCATAATTCACATTCCATCACACCGCTTCGAACACCTCTCGTGTTCCCGCAGGTTCCCTGGTTGTTTGGATGGATATATTTCGTATTCTGTGGCCTGCTTTTGATCCTTGCTGCAATCATCGCCATCCTCCGCAAGGATGTCAGGCGTGCTCAAGAACTCATCGGCGCAAAAACGCTGGATGAGCAAGTCGAAGAGGAGACGCAGTAATGGTAACGAAACCACTCCTCATTCTGGTTGCCCTGATCGCATTTGCAGTACCGATTGCCGCCTCACTGGGCTGGCTGGGGTTGACCCTGCAGTTTCTCGATAGCCCAATGCCACTGCACAGGGCGCTTGGTGACATGATGTGGCAAACCGGAACCGACTTTCTGCTCGTTGCCATTCCGATGTTTGTCATGCTGGGTGAAATCCTGCTTCGTGCCGGCATTACCGAAAAAATGTATGAAGGCATTGTCAAATGGCTCGGCTGGTTGCCCGGCGGCCTGATGCATTCAAACATTGGCTCTTCGGCACTCTTTGCAGCAACATCCGGATCATCCGTTGCAACTGCTGCAACGATCGGAACCATTGCCGTACCCCAAATTGAAAAACGCGGTTACAATGAACCGCTTTTCCTGGGAACCATTGCTGCCGGTGGAACGCTCGGCATTCTGATACCTCCATCCATCAACCTCATTCTTTATGGGCTTCTGACGGATACTTCAGTGCCAGAACTTTACCTGGCTGGTTTCCTGCCGGGCTTCCTGCTTGCACTTTTGTTCATGATCACCGTTATCATACTGTGCAAGGCACGCGAAGGTTGGGGTGGCGAGACCGTCAACGCGGACTGGAACGAACGCATTGCTGCGCTTCCATCTCTCATTCCGCCCGTTGGTATTTTTCTGGTGGTCGTTGGCTCTATTTATGCAGGCATTGCCACTCCAACGGAAGCCGCATCACTTGGTGTTGTAGCTGCAATGATCCTTGCAGCCCTGAATGGCAAGTTAACCATCTCCATGTTGAAATCCGCCATCGAAGGAACCATGCGTACAACTGCGATGATCATGCTGATCATACTGGCTGCCGTCTTCCTGAACTTTGTATTATCGGTCACCGGCCTGACGCAGGCGCTGGCAGATTTTGTTACAGGCCTTGGGCTATCACCATTCCACACCCTGCTGATGATTATTGCACTACTGATCTTTTTAGGCTGCTTCATGGAAACCCTTTCCATGCTACTGGTGACAGCACCCCTGATTACACCGATTGTGGTAAATCTGGGTTATGACCCTGTATGGTTCGGCATATTGCTGATGGTATTGTTGGAGACAGCTCTGATAACCCCGCCAATTGGCATCAATCTTTATGTGGTACAAGCCGTACGCGAGAAAGGCGAGATGCTTGATGTGATGAAAGGTGCCATCCCCTTTGTAGTCACCATGTTTGCAATGATTGCATTGTTGTTGGCTTTCCCGCAAATTGCCTTATGGCTTCCCTCTCTTGTGTACGGCTGAGGCACTACATAGCAATTTGAACCTGTTAAAATATAATGATGACGAATGCTGGTTCTGATCAGCGAATGAAGGAGAATATTGCCATGTGGCAGTTTTGGATTGATCGAGGTGGCACCTTTACAGATATCGTTGCCCGCACACCTCAAGGCAAACTTTTGACGCACAAACTTTTGTCGGAGAATCCGGAAAACTACAAGGATGCCGCTGTTCAGGGCGTTCGTGACCTAATGGGATTATCCAGTGATGAA
>CALDZZ010000246.1 GCA_937944075.1 uncultured Rhizobiaceae group bacterium | reverse complement strand
TGCCGTCTGATTCATCAGCTTCTCTGCAGCCGCACGAGCCTCGTCTGTTACGGTCGCACCCGACAACATCCTGGCACCTTCCTCAAGCCGAACATCATCTCGGATCGGCGTTACGGCAGTAGCAACCCGTTCACTGCCCTCAACAGCGGATTTTGCAATCAGGTAATGGCCTGAGGCCTTTGCAGCAACTTGCGGTGCATGGGTTACAGAAAGCACTTGTACTACTTCTGACAACCGCGCAAGACGCCTGCCTATCGCATCGGCTACTGCCCCTCCAACACCTGAGTCAATTTCATCAAAGACCAGCGTCGGTGCAGACCCACGATCTGCAAGTGCTACCTTCAAGGCCAGCATAAAGCGGGATAACTCCCCCCCTGAAGCAACCTTGCGCATGGCACCCGGCTTGGAGCCTGGGTTGGTTTGCACCCAAAATTCTAGCGCATCAATTCCTGAAGCACTTGCATTTGCCTCATCAATTTCCTGATGCACGATAAACTTCGCCAGTTCGAGCTTCAATGAAGGCAATTCTTTCATGACAGACTGCGCCAGCACTTCACCCGCAAGCTGGCGCTTTTGCGATAATTCGTGCGCAAGACGGTAAAACTCGTCATACAAAGTTTTAACCTCAGCTTCAAGTTCAGACAGCCTTCCCTCACCATCTTCCAGCATTGCAAGGTTATCCGCCATGCGCACAGCCAGGTCAGGAAGGTTCTCAACCGCTACATTGTATTTGCGGGCAGCAGCACGAAGCGCAAAAAGGCGCTCCTCGGAAGTCTCCAGTTCCTGCGGATCGAAATGTGTTTCATGGAAAGCCGTTTCCAGTGAATTTTGCGCTGCATACAAGGCATTGAGCGCAGTATCCAGATATTCAAGCGTTTCATCAATGAGTTCCGGCGCCTGCTGACGTTTACGCTCAAGCTTTCTGGCAAGGTTTGAGATACTGGTAACCGGAGAGCCATTGCCTGAAAGCGTTTCATTGGCCTCTGCCAAATCTGTGGCAACCTGCTCAACCTTCATCATCTTCTGGCGTTGATCAGCCAATTTTCCTTCTTCACCTGTTTCCGGCGCAAGTAATTTCAATTCTTCAGATGAAGACCGCAGATAATCAGCTTCACGTTGGGCTTCCTCAACCTCAGCCTTTAAACGATCAAGCTTTGCTTCAGCATCTTTCCAGCCTCGCCATGCATTTGCAGTCATTTGCGAAAGTGCTTCGAGCCCGCCATGAGCGTCCAGCAAGTTACGGTGGGTGGAGGCATCCAGCATGGCGCGATCATCATGCTGACCATGAATTTCCACCAGCTGGCTGCCGATCTGCTTCATCAGCCCCACAGACACGGGCGCATCATTGATGAAAGCCCGTGTTTTGCCATCCTTTTTCTGAACCCGTCGCAAAATCAATCCGTCATCGGTAGAGATACCATTCTCATCGAGGGTCTTGTGAACCGGGTGACCGGCTTGTGGCTCAAATATTGCGGTCACACTGCCTTCTTCAACACTATTACGCACCAAACCGCCTTCGCCGCGCCCACCAAGGCTCAAGGCCAGGCTGTCCAGCAAGATGGACTTGCCTGCCCCGGTCTCGCCAGTCAGCACAGACAATCCACCCGAGAACTCGATGTCGAGTTTCTCAATCAGAACAATGTCACGAATGGAAAGCTGAACTAGCATTAAAACCTAACCGTAAACTGTTACGACAAATATCGATTTGAACGGATTCATATCAGCACTGCAAGCATTTTTGCAGTGCTGATTTACATTATCAAGAGTTAGGCTTGTGATTATGACTTAAACAGCCACTTAAATCTTCTTGGTGTTCGTTCCGAACAAATCCTGCAACCATGAGTTTTGAGACTCACGCGGCTCGAGGCCACCCGTTTGCAACAATTTGTATGAATCAGCATACCACTTGCTGTCCGGGAAGTTGTGCCCGAGAACAGCAGCAGAGTTTTGCGCTTCTTCTACCAGACCAAGCGAGAAATAACTTTCAGTCAATCGGGCAAGTGCTTCCTCTACATGGCGTGTTTGAGGGTAATTCTCGACAACCTTGCGGTATCGATTGATGGAAGCAAGAAACTCGCGTCTTTCCTGATAATAACGCCCTACCAGCATTTCCTTGCCGGCAAGTTGATCGCGTGTAACCAGAATTTTCTTTTTGGCATCCTCGACATATTCACTTTCAGGGTATTTCTCAACCAGGGAAGTCATTGCACCGAAGGCACGACGCGCCATGGTTTGGTCACGCGTGATGTGCGGAATTCTTTTAAAGTAAGACATCCCGATGATGTATTGCGCATATGCAGCGTCCTTGTCACCAGGATAAAGCTGCAGGAAGCGGTTCCCGCTATTGGCTGCTTCTGCATAAGCGCCTTTGCGGTAATTGATGAATGTATTGAGTATTAGCGAACGGCGTGAATATTCAGAATAGGGATGCTGTCTGTCCAGGACTTCAAGACGCTTCTGGGTTTCGGTCAGATCGCCTGAATCCAGATTGGCCAGGGCCTGATTATAAAGTGTATCTGGCGCAATAACCTCTTCAACCGCAAAATCCGAACTTTTACCATCCGTTTTGCTACAAGCCGCAACCGCAAGCAAACATGTAGCAAGAGCGGCATTTCTCAATGTTGGAGTATTTCGACCTGATTTTTTGAGACTTGGAAACATCATACCACCTACTGCCAGTCTTTTCTTACTAGCGATACCTAACACTTTTGGAGCAAAGAATAAAGCTTGTTCCATTTACTTCCCAATGATGTGAAGTGTGAATACCGCCATAATATGGCAAGACTTGAAAACAAGCAACAATTGCAGTGTGTTATGCTTAAAATTACAGTGAGTTGTGCTTATACAAGCACGGCTGCATAGGCGGGTGCGCTTACGGCAACAAGTTCGCCATGCATGATTCTTGGGCGAGACATTGGCGGCTCGACAAAATCAAACGCCGCACTGTCAGACATCAAAGCGGAAAGAACCATTGCATTCAGCTTGTGACCACCGCGATAAGAGCGGTAACAACCAATAATCGGAACACCTGCAAGCGCGAGGTCACCAATGGCATCCAGCGTCTTGTGGCGTACAAACTCTTCCTTGTAGCGAAGCCCTTCAGGATTAATGATGTTATTGTCATCCCCAATCACAACAGAATTCTCAAGTGAAGAACCCAGTGCGAAGCCGGCAGCCCAAAGGCGTTCCACGTCTTTCATAAAGCCGAAAGTGCGGGCACGGCTCAGGTCTTCGCAAAAAATGTCTTCAGTAATATCTGAAGCAAATTTCTGACGGCCAATGGCCTCGCATTCAAAATCAATCTCGACTTCAAAGCGTGTACCTTCGTAAGGTATGAATTCACCCCATGAAGCACCCATATCGACCCGCACTGGCTTATTGACACGAATGTAACAGCGTGGCGCAGAAAGGGAAGCAAGGCCAACAGAACGAATGGCTTCAACGAAAACAAAGGAGCTACCATCCATGACCGGAACTTCGTTACCGTCAAGTTCGACAATGACATTATCAACGTTCAACGCACGCAAGGCAGCCATCAAATGTTCGATAGTGGCAACATGTGCTGATGTTATAGAACCCAGTACGGTGCAAAGATCAGTAGCACCAACAGTGCTGATGTTAGCTGGCAAATCCACGGTTTTACCTGGAGAGGAAGGGTCTGCAACATTAAACACGATACCGGTATTAGCGTCTGCAGGTAACAAGGTCATATTGACTTCTTGCCCTGAATGAACACCGACACCCGAAAAGTTTAGGCTGTCGCGAAGTGTAGTTTGATGACCTAACAATATATTCCCCAATTTGCCCAGGCATTCATTTAGTGGTGAATGCGTTATTTGTGGTCAGGGCGTAGTTGCATCAGTTGCCCTTAACCGCAAAACTCACTTTTTATAGTCCTGGAGAGTGATAACAACAAATCACGGTTTCTTACGTTTTGTTACCAAAAGGAAAAACATTGGATATTTTTCCTATAAAAATCAATTAGATAAAAAAATCCCCGCTTGTAACACAACAGTTACAGCGGGGATTGTTAACAAGTCGTTAAACTAGTTTGCCTGCCTGCGAAGGAAGGCAGGGATGTCAAGCTGATCATCTTCAACGGGCTGGCTTTCAGCAGGATTGATTCGACCCATTGTATCAAGTTGCCCACGTTTGGGAGCGTAAGGGTTGTCATCCACTCTGGCTGCTGATGCAGGTGTTGGTGCCGCAGGTGCCGTTGCTGGTGCAGGCGCTACAGGCGCGCTCGCAACCGGTGCAGCCGGTACTGGCTGTGCAGGTCTTGCTGGTGCAACTGGCTGGGCAGAGTTTTCCTCAGCTTCACGGCCTGCAAAACTGTTTTTCAGCTTGTTCAGCAAGCCCATTGGGCCATGAGAACCATCCGCTTTTGCAGCAACAGGTGCAGGCTCAGACTTTGCAGCAACTTCCTGTTGTACCATTGGCGGGAAATCCTCGACCTTTGGAATTGAAGTTGGCTGAACAATGCCTTGAGGTTCTTGTGCTGCAGGTGGAACAAAATTGCTCTCTTGCGGCATGATTTCCTCCTGAAGGGCATTTTTGAATTCTTCTTCAACCTGAGGATCAGAAAAAGCCTTGGCTTCAGGCTTGAACGGGGCAATCCCGACACCATCACGCTCAATACGCTGCTCTTTTGCAGGCTCGTCAGTTTTTGGCAAAGCCATTGCTGCAGCAGTTTTTTCAATCTTCTGGGCAATTTCCTTGGTTTCTTCAGTCTTTTCTGCTGCAGGCTGAGCAATCAGCGCTGCTGCTGGTGTTGCCTTTGGCAAGGCACGAGACACCGCATCAACTGTTTTTTGTGCCGGAGCAATGTCGGATGCCCGCGCAGCAGCATCAATACCTGTTGCTACCACTGAAACGCGAATGACGCCTTCAAGGTTTTCGTCAAAGGTTGCACCCACAATGATATTTGCGCTTTGATCAACTTCTTCGCTGATACGGGTTGCAGCTTCATCCACTTCAAAGAGTGTCATGTCTCTGCCACCGGTAATCGAGATGAGAAGACCTTGAGCACCCGCCATGCTTGTTTCATCAAGCAATGGGTTGGAGATTGCAGCTTCTGCGGCCAGTCTTGCACGACCTTCGCCACCAGCTTCACCTGTACCCATCATGGCTTTGCCCATGTCACGCATCACTGAGCGTACATCAGCAAAATCAAGATTGATCAGGCCTTCCTTGACCATAAGATCCGTAATACAGGCAACGCCTGAATACAGAACCTGGTCAGCCATGCCAAAGGCATCGGCGAAAGTTGTTTTGTCATTGGCAATGCGGAAAAGGTTCTGGTTCGGAATAACGATTAATGTATCAACATGCTTTTGCAGTTCGGCAATGCCGGAGTCTGCTGTTTTCATGCGTCGCTGACCTTCAAACTGGAATGGTTTTGTAACCACACCAACAGTAAGAACACCCATTTCACGTGCCGCACGTGCCACAACCGGTGCAGCACCGGTACCGGTACCGCCGCCCATGCCGGCGGTTACAAATGCCATATGCGTCCCTGCAAGATAATCCTGAATTTCAGTCATGCACTCTTCAGCAGCAGCAGCACCCACTTCAGGCATTGAACCCGCGCCCAGACCTTCGGTAACATCGGTCCCCAGCTGAATGATTTTTTCCGCTGCAGACATCGTAAGTGCCTGTGCATCCGTATTTGCCACAACAAATTCAACGCCTTCAAGACCACCGTTGATCATGTTGTTGACAGCATTCCCGCCGCCGCCGCCAACACCAAACACAGTAATTTTGGGCTTAAGCTCTGTAATATCAGGCTTTTGCAAGTTAATAGTCATTTTTCTCGTCTCCGTTTTGGTCAGACGAGAAAACCCGCCAGAACCTAGTTTTGTGATGTTGCCATCACTGCCGCATTCTTTGGTGTTTTGAGTGAAGCCGCTCTTCACTATTTTCAAAACACCTAAACAACTCTTATGAATGACGCCTCGTTAGAAGCGTCATATTAAAAACTTTCCCTAAACCAATTCCCCAGACGGCCCAAAGGACCATTGGTTCCCGTCGCCAGCATTGAGCCAAACTTGTTGGGAGTGGAGAAGTTTTCAATCTTTGCAATCTGTGGGTAGATCAAAAGACCTACCGCAGTCGAAAATACCGGACCTTTTGCCATTTCTGGCATGCCTGCAATGCCCATCGGTCTTCCAAGACGTACATTTCTGGAAAGAATTCGCCTTGCGACCTCGGACATGCCGTTCAACTGACTTGCACCACCGGTCAATACCAGGCGTTTGCCAACTGCATCGGCAAACCCGGAATTTGCAAGCCTGTCACGGATCATTTCGAGCGTTTCTTCAACACGTGGGCGAATAATGCGTGTGAGCTGCGCACGGCTAACCTGCCCGGCAACATCATTATCAGCATCATCCATTGGCGGAATGGTAACCATTGCTTCATCGTCGCCAGACCCAAGAAGAGCAGAACCAAACTTGATTTTAAGCATTTCCGCATCATCCAGACGCGTAGACAAGCCACGCGCCAAATCCATTGTTACATGAGAGCCGCCAATGGCAATTGCGTCGGAATAAACAAATGATCCGTCAATAAAGACAGAAAGCGTTGTTGTTCCACCACCAATATCAATACAGGCGCACCCCATTTGCATTTCATCATCAACGAGCGTTGCAAGCCCAGCTGCGTAAGGCGTGGCAACCATGCCTTCAATCGAAAGGTGAGCCCGATTAACGCAAAGCTCAAGATTTCTAAGCGGTGCATTTTCTGCAGTCACGACATGCATATCAACACCAAGACGTTCACCGATCATGCCAAGCGGATCGGAGATGCCATGCTCTCCATCAAGCGAATGACCGATTGGAATTGAATGAACGACAGAACGCTCCGGAGCCAGCGCATGTTGTGCACCAGCTAAAAGAACCTGGCTTACATCGCTTTCTTCAACCGGATGCCCACCCAAAGAAATATCAGCAGAAAAAGCCTCACTGACCAGACGACCTGATGAAACATTGGTAATCAGACTGTCAACCGTCATGCCTGCATTGCGCTCGGCACTTTCAACGGCTTGGCGAATTGCCTGCTCGGCCTGATCCAGATTAACAATAACGCCGGATTTAATGCCTCGTGACCTTTGATGCCCAAGCCCCAGGACCTTGATTTTATGAGTTCGCCCCAAAACGGCTTCACCCGGATCACGCGGAGTAAGTTCTGCGATCAGGCAACAAACCTTTGACGTACCAATATCAAGAACGCTGACAATCGTGGAACGCTTGTCTGACAAGGGTCTCATGCGTGGCAAAAGACCATCTGAGCGCAACATACTCATGTTTTGTGCCAATCGCGTTTGAGGGATTTTCGTATAGCCGTCTTTCTGACTTCAGCATCTTTTGGATCGAGCTTCAGGACAAGACGATCACGCAGGCGCATATCAATTTGCAGTATGTCACGGTCAAGCAAACGCTTCTGGGTTTGCAGATCCTGCAATTCAAACAGTGCAACCTGCCAATCCGATTCCGGCAACAAGACCTGTGGCCCTTCACCAAATCGGACATTCCAACGACGCCCGGCGACGCGCACATATGCGCTTGCCTTTTTTGTGATGACAGGAAAACGACTAATTGCAGACAGGAATTCAGTCGCGACCATATTGGCGCCCTCACCCACTACTTGAGGCAAATTCATGTGCTTTGGACCAGCTTTGGATATGACAAACCCGTCTTTTGCAATCAGATGTACTTCACCCTTCGATTGCCATAGAGCAACAGGCTTTCTTTCAACCACATCAACAACAATCGTGTCAGGATAAACTTTTCTGACTTTCGCATCCTCGACCCATGGGTCATTGAGAATTTCCTTACGCGCCTCATCCACCTTGAACGAGAACAGCGAGTTTCCCAGCTGGGTAGCAAGTCTTGCCTGCAAAACGTTGATATCCAGATTTTCATTGCCATTCACGACAAGCTTGCTGGCCTGCAAGCCGGTTACCGAACTGGCTGATGCCATTAATCTGTTTTTACTATCAGAATTAATCAAAAACCCTGAAGCCACAACGACGACAGCACCCAGAGCAATCATGTGCACCGTCTTGCTGGTTACAAAGCGTGTCGGTGTCAAAACCTGAAGAAAGCGTGCAGCCTTGCGCACAAACCGTGGTGCATTACGAGAGTTGGCAAACCCGAAAACAGAAGAATCCTGCTTGCCATCGACAAACAGGCTCTCACCCCTATCGGGATGATGTTTATTTCCGCCTAACGGTTGCAAGAAGCGTCCTCCACAATCCAACTCAACAATTCTTCCCAGGAATGCCCAGCGTGAGCTGCCTGTTCAGGTAAAAGGGACGTAGCGGTCATTCCTGGCTGGGTATTCACCTCAAGCCAAATCAGTTCGCCCGACCCCATCGGCCCATCATCGAGACGGAAATCAGAACGTGTTACACCACGACATCCCATCACTTCATGAGCTTTCAGGGACAGTTTCAGTATTTCTTGGTAAATATTTGGTTTAATTTTTGCAGGAATTACGTGTTTTGAGCCCCCATCGCTATATTTTGCCTCAAAATCGTAGAATTTTTCGCTTCCTGTCTGGATTTCAGTTACCGCTAGGGCAACATTACCCATCACAGAACAGGTCAATTCCCGTCCACCAACGAATCTCTCTGCCATCAAATGCTCCCCGTAAGGCCAGTCATCACGGGTTAATTCCTGCGGCGGATGCATGGCATCTTGCTGTACAATCAGCACGCCAAAGGAGGACCCTTCCGATACAGGCTTGATGACATAAGGCGGTTTCATGGGATGTTCCTTGGCCGCCTGATGGCGATCAATCAAAACAGATTCGGCTACCGGAATGCCCGCGGCCTTGGCAATGCGCTTGGCCTTTTGCTTGTCCATTGCAAGCGCAGAAGCCAGCACACCAGAATGCGTATATGGAATATTTAGAAACTCCAGAACACCCTGAATAAGGCCATCTTCACCATAAGGACCATGCAGCGCATTAAAGGCTACATCAGGATTAAGGTTTCGAAGTACGGAACTGATTTTCCGGTCAACATCAACTTCTGTTACCTTGTAGCCTGCATTGCGCAAGCCATCGGCACAGGCCTTGCCAGAAGAGAGCGAAACCTCCCTTTCAGATGACCACCCCCCCATTAAGACCGCAACATGTTTGCCCGTCATGCGAAACACTCCCCGTACTCAAAATCGCCCCAGTTTAAACTCTCGTTTAATTCAATTAAACAAAATGACTTCTACGCACCGAAAGTACGCAAAATACACTGTTCCCGCCTGTTACTAATTAACTCAAAGGTCGGACTGGTTTTCCAGTTTCTCACCTTAGCTTATCAATTTCGTTGTTATTAAGCCTACTGCATAAGCAGATCGAAATGACAAACCCCCAACAAGTAACTTGCATAAGCAAATCACTTGATTGATGCGATTCTAATCAAGTTTGAAGATTTTCCAACCGTATTATTCGAAAAAGTTAATAATTTTTTTTAGCGGACTGAATGCCTGCCAATGCGCTTGATCTCCCAATCAAGCTGAATGCCAGTCTTTTCAAGAACTTGGGTTCGAACATGCTCTCCAAGGTTCTCAAGGTCGCTTGCAGTCGCGTCGCCAGTGTTAATCATGAAGTTGCAGTGCATTTCGCTCATTTGTGCGCCACCAAGTCTGAAACCGCGCAAGCCTGCTTCATCAACCAGCTTCCATGAACTGTGACCATCCGGATTCTTGAAGGTCGACCCACCAGTCTTTTCCTTGACCGGTTGAACCGTTTCACGATGATGCTGAACTTCATCCATACGAGCCTGAATTGAGGCTGCATCATCGCGAACACCTTCAAACACAGCCCTGGTGAAAATCAACTCCTTGTCCGCACCACTGTGACGATAGGAATATCCCATGTCCGCATGCGAGAGCACGTGTTTTTCACCCTGCCTGTCGATAGCATGAACCTCGACAACACGATTGGTTGTCTCCGTACCATTGGCTCCTGCGTTCATGCGAAGCGCACCACCAATACCACCCGGGATCCCGTGGTAAAATTCAAAACCACCCAATTGCAATTCAAGTGCCTTGGCAGCAAGCCGCTTGTCAGGAATGGCTGCACCTGCCATGAGACGCCCATCGCCCATATCTTCAACCATGCCAAAACCCTTGGCAGACAAACGAATGACAACGCCCTCAACCCCTCCGTCGCGTACAAGAAGGTTGGAACCAACGCCCACGACCAGAACAGGAATTTCCTGTGGCAAACGGCTCATGAAATATGCCAGGTCATCCTCGTCAGCAGGCTGATATAAAATATCGGCAGGGCCGCCCACTTGAAACCAGGTCAGTTTTGACATCATGGCATCAGGCGTAAGACGTCCGCGAACACCCTCAAGGTTACTTTCAAGTTTTTTAAGAAGCGCTTCGCCTGACATATGCTTACCCAAGCGCCTTAAGCTCATCAGCAAGTGCATAAGCCCACTGGCTCACATTGCCTGCCCCAAGGAAGATAACAAAATCACCTGGCTCGGCAAGTTCACGAACCTTGGCAGCAATTGCTTCAGGCCCTTCAATGGCAACGGCACTTCTATGACCACCGGATCTCAGCCCCTCAGCCAGCGTAGTGGCATTAATGCCGTCAATCGGCTTCTCACCTGCTTCATAGACAGGAGCAACCAACACATGGTCTGCATCGTTAAAACATGAACAGAAATCACCAAACAGACTTTCCAGTCTTGTGTAGCGGTGCGGTTGCTTGATGGCGATGACCTTGCCGGAACTGGCCTGACGCGCGGCAGAAAGGACAGAACTGATTTCAACCGGATGGTGTGCATAATCGTCGTAAATCTCTACCCCATTCCAACTGCCAGTATGCGTGAACCTTCTTTTTACACCGCCAAATGAGGCAAGCCCATCGCGAATATCATCATGACTAACCCCAAGTTCGAGCGCGACTGCAATTGCAGCCGTGGCATTTGAAACATTGTAAAGGCCAGGCATTGGCAGAACCAGATCATGTATATAACTGACCGCACCAGTTTTTCTGTTTCTGCGCTCAATGGTAAAATGAGAAGTAGATCCTTTGGATACCACATCCTTGAAACGAACTTCTGCCTGCTTGTTTTCGCCATAGGTTACAACACGCCGATCGGTAATTTTGGCAACCTGTGCCTGAACTTCAGGATGGTCGAGACACATCACACCAAACCCGTAAAAAGGCACATTCTCCACAAAGGTTGTGAAAGCTTTTTTAACAGCTTCATAATCACCGTAATGGTCCAGGTGTTCAGGATCGATATTAGTAACAACAGCGACATCTGCCGGCAGCCTCAGGAAGGTACCATCCGACTCATCTGCTTCAACAACCATCCATTCACCATCACCCATTCGGGCGTTTGTGCCAATGTCATTAATGATACCGCCATTGATGACAGTCGGATCCAGATTACCTGCTACAAGTAATGTACTGACCATGGTTGTTGTTGTTGTTTTGCCGTGGGTTCCACCGATTGCAATTGCTTTTTTGAATCGCATCAGCTCGGCAAGCATTTCCGCGCGGCGTACGATTGGCAGGTTTCGTTCACGCGCTGCAATCCGCTCGGGGTTATCTTGCTTGATTGCCGTTGAAGCAACAACAACTTCAGCATCGCCCAGGTTTTCAGCACGGTGCCCAATGTGAACCGCAATTCCCTTGTCGCGCAATCTTTGAACATTTGCGCTTTCATTCATGTCGGATCCTTGCACATCGTAACCAAGATTATGCAAGACTTCGGCAATACCACTCATTCCGATACCGCCTATTCCAACGAAATGAACAAGGCCAATTTTTTCGGGCATTTTCATGAAAACAGATTCCTGAACTTTATTATTTGTTTAAACCGCCAGCGCTTCCAGCATGTTCGCCAATACCTTTGCGGCATCCGGCTTGCCAGTCTTTTTGGCGTTACTGGCTGCAAGAGCAAGTTTTTTCGGGTCTGCGATAGCACGTGACAACTCATCCGCCAATAGCTTAGGTGTCAAAGCAGACTGCTTAAACAGCATTGCACCGCCCTCTGATGCGACAGCTGCCGCATTGGTAGCCTGATCATGGTCAAGCGCATGGGGATAGGGAACCAGGATTGAAGGCCTGCCCATCACCGATAATTCACTCACAGTAGAGGCACCTGCCCGACAAACAACCAGATGGGAAGCCTGCATTTCACTGGCCATGTCATCAAAGAAGGAAGCAACGGTTGCCTTGATATTCATTGCCTCATATTCCTGAACCAAAGCAGAACTGTCTTCAGGCCGCGCTTGTTGGACAATATTGAGAAGCTGGCGCTCTTTCTCGCTAAGGAGTTTGCAAGCCTGCGGTAAAACCTCGCTAAAAAACGCAGCACCCTGACTGCCACCAAAAACCAACAGGTTAAATTTTGCATCAGCCGTTCGTTGTGGATAGGACTGAATGGCCGATTTCAGGATATCCGGTCTTACCGGATTTCCGGTAACCACGACATTCGTATCACCAGCATGTATGGTTTCACCAAAACCAAGAGCAACCTTGTTGACCTTTTTTGAAAGTAACCGGTTGGCTCTTCCCAGCACCGCATTAGCCTCATGAACCAGCGTTGGAATTCCCAGACGCGCAGCAGCCAATAACGGTGGTACAGTCGGGTAACCACCAAAGCCAGCCACCGCAATCGGTTGAATTTTGGCAAGCAACATGCGGCTTTGCTTGTAGCCACCCCAAAGGCTTTTCAATGTCCGCCAGATCGCCAATGGATTCTTGGAACCAAGTGTAGCGGACTTTATCTGATGTATTTCAGCAGCCGGAAAATTGTCGGCAAACCGTTCAACGCGGTCATCTGCCGCCAAGTGAATGGTATAGCCGCGACGCTTTAGTTCATGTGCAACAGCCTCGGCAGGAAACAAATGCCCACCCGTTCCACCAGCACAAAGAAGAATAGTACCCTTGGACATAACCCTGCTCCCTATGGTTTGGCGATATGCATGCCAAAGCCGATTGAAGAACTTTGCCTGCGTTCAGGTCTGGAGCGAGTAAGCGCAAGCAGGAATCCCATTCCCATCGCCATGGCCAGCATTGAAGAGCCTCCATAGGAGATAAATGGCAACGTCATGCCCTTTGCAGGCAGGAGCTTGAGATTAACGCCAATATTGATCATTGACTGAAACCCAAACAGCAACACCAACCCTGAAGCACCCATGCGCACATAGGCATTTTTCTCATCCAGCGACTTGGCCAGACCACGCATTACAATAAAAGCAAAAACTCCAACCAGAAGCATGCAGGCAATGATACCAAACTCTTCGGCAACAACAGCAAACAGAAAGTCGGTATGACTGTCAGGCAGAATGTTTTTTACAGTCCCTTCGCCTGGACCCTGCCCTAACCAGCCACCGTTGACGATCGCATCAATACCGCGATCAACCTGATAGTTATCACCTTCACCGGTGATAAACCGATTGATCCGGCTGGCAACGTGACTGAACAGCAGATACGCAAGAAACATACCCACAACCCCAATGCCCGTAAGCACAGCAATCCATATCCAGGGCATGCCTGCCATAAAGAACAAGGCCCCCCATACAATCGCAATCAGCATGGTTTGCCCCAGATCGGGCTGCACGACCAGAAGGGCAGCAACAATGGCAAAAAGAATGATTGAAAAGAGGTTTCCAGGAATATCAGGCCTTCTAGAATTTTCAGCAAACAGCCATGCGGTTATGACCACGAAGGCCGGTTTTACAAACTCGGATGGCTGCAATGTAAAGCCTGCGATATAAATCCATCGGCTGGAACCTTTTGCTGTTGAGCCAATAAATAAAGTGGCAAGCAAGGCCAAAATCGAAAAGGCAAACAAGACGAATGCAACCCTGCGCACCTGTTTGGGTGTCAGCATGGAAAAGCCAATCATGATGATGATTGCCGGAACGAGAAAAACGGCGTGGCGCTTGATGAAGTGAAATTCATCGACACCAATACGCTCTGCAACTGGCGGGCTGCCAGCAAATGACATCAGGAAACCACACAACATCAGGAACAGAAGCGCTGCCAATAGTGGTTTGTCGATTGTGCGCCACCACTCGGCCAGAAGACTCTTATCAGCTCTACTCACCATCGCTTAACTTCCCCCATATGGAACCAGATTATCCAGTTTTTCCACTTCGGCCCTGAAGGCCTCACCCCGAATTTCAAAATTTGCAAACTGATCAAAACTTGCACAAGCAGGCGATAGCATTATCACTGCCTTTTCCCCTGCCTCTTCAGCTTCCCTGGCTGCATTCATAACGGCTACATCAAGCGTCTGGGATATTTCAAAATCAACTTCACTACCCAGCGTGGCCGAAAACTCTGGCGCAGCTTCTCCAATGAGAAAAGCCTTTTTGATATTTCCAAACAGAGGGCGAAGGGTTTCTATACCACCCTCTTTTGCAAGCCCCCCTGCAATCCAGTAAATATTATCAAAACTGGCAAGCGCCATTGCTGCCGCATCCGCATTGGTACCTTTCGAATCATTGACGTATAACACATCTGCAACACTACCAATAATTTCCATGCGGTGCGCAAGTCCCGGGAAGGTCTCTAATCCGGCCTGTATTTCCTCATCGCTCAGACCAACAAGTTTGCATGCCGCCACAGCCGCTGCTGCATTCTGTGCATTATGCCGACCGAGCAAGGTGGCTATCCCGTGAAGATTGGCAATAAAGCTTTCATCACCTGAACCAAATTCAACGATCTGATCATCAATAACCCCAAAGCCTGTTTCAAGCCGCTCGTTCGAGATCCGTGTGATTGACTTGCCTTCAAATTCAAACTGGTCTGATATGGCTTTTGTATAGCTGTCATTATTACCCAAAATCGCCTGTGCGCTTTGCCCTGCCAAGCGCGATTTGATTTCGGCATAATTTTCCATGGTGCCGTGACGGTCAAGATGATCCGGTGCAAGATTCAACAAAATTCCGATGGAAGGGTCGAGCTGCGGTGCCAGGTCAATCTGATAGGATGAACACTCCACAACATAGACCATGTCATTTGAAATACCATCAAGCGAAAGAACCGCACGGCCAATATTACCGCCCATCTGAACATTTCGCCCGCTACTTGCAAGAACATGAGAAACAAGCGCAGTGGTAGTAGACTTTCCATTAGTACCCGTGATTGCAATAAAGTCTGAGTGCCCTGCATGCATACGACGTTCATCAGCAAAGAGCGCAACATCGCCAATGATGGGCACATTCCTGGCATGCGCGAGCTCAACAGACCAATGCGGTTTCGGGTGGGTCAGTGGCACACCGGGCGCAAGCACGAAGGCATCTGCGTTTGAAAAATCAAACTCCCGCAAATCCTGGGTCGGAATGCCCTTGCTGCCCGCTTCCTCGACTTTTTGAGGATTGTCATCATAGGCAACAACATTTGCACCACCAGCAACAAGCGCTTGCGCAGTGACCATGCCTGATCCGCCCAGTCCGAAGAGAGCGATGGTCTGGTCCTTGCGTGTTGTTACCGGGATCATTATCAAAAACTTCCTAGCGCAGCTTCAGGGTTGCAAGACCAATAAGCGCCAGCAGCACTGAAATAATCCAGAACCGAACCACAACCTGACTTTCCGTCCAGCCCTTTTTCTCAAAATGGTGGTGGATCGGCGCCATGGCGAAAACCCGTTTGCCAGTCAGTTTGAAAGACGCGACCTGTATGATCACAGACAAGGCCTCAATGACAAAAAGCCCACCGATAATTACAAGAACAATCTCGTGTTTTGTAGCAACTGCAATCGCGCCAATCATCCCGCCAAGCGCAAGCGACCCTGTATCGCCCATGAATATCGCAGCAGGTGGTGCATTGAACCAAAGAAACCCAAGTCCGGCACCAATAAGCGCACCACACAACACCGCAATTTCACCGGTTCCAGGTACAAAGTGAATCTGTAGATACCCTGCGAAAATGGCATTCCCTGAAAGATAGGCAATCATGCCAAAAGAGGCAGCCGCAATCATGACAGGTACAATTGCCAAACCATCCAGCCCGTCTGTCAGATTAACCGCATTACCCGCAGCCACGATAACAAAAGCCCCAAACGGCACGAAGAACCAGCCGAGGTTTACAAGCAGGTCCTTGAAGAACGGAAAGGTCAGGGAAGAGGAAAACGGTTCCTGTCCACTTGTCATGATGAAGTAACAGGCAATCCCGGCAATCAACGCCTCAAGCCCCAGCCTTGCCTTGCCGGAAAACCCCTTGTGGCTTGCAGCTGTAACTTTCAAATAATCATCATAAAAACCTATAAGCCCGAAGCCCAATGTAACCAACAAAATAACCCAGACATAAACACTGTAAAGATTGGCCCACAAAAGCGATGAGATGATTAATCCAAACAAAATCATCAACCCCCCCATGGTAGGTGTCCCGGCTTTTGAAAAATGCGATTCGGGACCATCAGCCCTGATCGGTTGTCCCTTGCCCTGCCTGATTTTCAGACTTGCAATAATTCTTGGCCCAAACAGGAAAACAAGCATTGCAGAAGTAACAAGTGCTGCCCCTGTACGGAACGTGATATATCTGAAAATATTTAGAACGGAATAATCACTCGATAATTCCTGTCCAAGGTAATAAAGCATTTGTTACATCCCCGGCGCACAACACGCCTTCATAATTATTCCAGTATTTCTTGTACTATTTTTGAAAAGCCCATGCTGTTTGATGCCTTGAACACCACAACATCACCCCCCTTGAAAACAACTTTCAACCGCTCCGCCAGATTAATGGCATCCGGATAATGCCCACCCAGTCTTTCATTGGGCAGGATTTTTGCCAGATTTTCCATTTCTGGGCCAACTAGAAACACCAGATCAACCTTGGCATCAGCGATGAATTTTGCGAGCCCTTCATGCAGTTTTTTAGATTGCTTTCCCAGTTCAAGCATATCACCCAGAACGGCAATGCGTCGCTTGGTCTTGGCACTTTCAAAACTGCCCAGGACATTGAGTGCCGCCTCCATGGAGGCCGGGTTGGCATTATAGCTTTCGTCAATCAGGGTAATTCCCATGGAACCGGACCCACCGATGGTGTAGCGCGTTCCACGACCATCGGTCGGTGTTACCCGCGCCATGGCTTCAGCCGTTTTTCTGATGTCAGCACCGGCAAGACTTGCAGCCGCCAAAACAGCCAGACTGTTCATCGCCATGTGTTCGCCTGTCATTGACATTGCATATTGATAGTCTTCGCCCTTGATACGGACATCAAGTTTCAGGCCACCATCTTCCTGTACCAGGTTTCGCAGCCAGATATCAGACCCACGTTTGGTACCAAACGTGACAAGATGCTCAATCTCTGCCTCATGCGCCAAATCCCTTTGCAGGGTATATCGTTTGTCGTCGTGATTGATAACCGCATAGCCACCGGGCACAACGCCTTCAAATATCTCGGCCTTGGCACGCGCTATATCGTCTATGGAATCAAAAGCCCCCAAATGAGCCGCAGCAACATTATTGATCATGGCAACATGCGGGCGAACCATTTTGACCAATGGCCTTATTTCGTCAGGATGATTCATCCCGATTTCAAAAATGCCATAATTCGTGGTTGAAGGCATCCGTGCAAGCGTTAGTGGCACACCCCAATGATTGTTGAAGGAAGCAACCGATGCATGAACTTCACCACTGTAGGAAAGCACGGTTCGGAGCATCTCCTTTACCGATGTTTTTCCAACACTGCCTGTTACAGCTATTATCTGCGCCTTGGAACGTGCTCTTGCGGCAAGGCCAAGATGCGTCATCGCCTCAAGCACATCACGAACCACAATCAGGGGCAGATTGATCCCGCCCATTGAAACCAGTCTGTTTTCATCTACAACTGCAAACGCCGCCCCTGCCCTTAGTGCGGCTGGCAAAAAGTCATGCCCGTCAAACTGATCACCCTTGATGGCAAAAAAGGCTTCACCCTTCTTCAGGGTTCTGGAATCAATCGAGATACCGGTAATGCCCTCCGGCATGTCCCCAACAGGCCTGCCGTTGGTTGCAGCTAGTACTGCATCTGTTTCCCATAAATAACTCAAGCCCGCACTCCTTCAAGCACACCGCGAACAGCCTCATGATCTGAAAAAGGCAAAACCTTGTCGCCTATGATTTGCCCCTGCTCATGCCCCTTGCCTGCAACGACAAGACAGTCACCAGCTTCAAGCATTTCACACCCTTGACGGATGGCCATGCCACGATCTCCGGTTTCCAGCGCCTCCTTGCAGGTCTCCATGATTGCAGCACGAATTTTTGCCGGGTCTTCGCTGCGTGGATTATCATCAGTTACAATAACCACATCTGCCAGACGGGCAGCAATCTCTCCCATGATCTGGCGTTTCCCCGGATCACGGTCACCGCCACATCCAAAGACAAGAATAATTCTGCCTGATGTGAACGGACGCAAGGATTGCAAGACATTTTCAAGGGCTTCGGGTTTATGCGCATAGTCTACATAGATTGGCGCGCCGCTTTCAGATTTTCCAACCAGTTCAAGTCGTCCGGATGCCCCTTGCAAGGTTTCAAGCGCCTTGAAGGCAACTTCCGGCCTTGTACCCGTTGCGATTGCCATACCGCTTGCAACCAGCCCATTGGCAATCTGAAAATCACCAGCCAGTGGAAATTCTATTCTGTAATGTTTGCCCGCATGCAAGAGTTCAACCGTCTGACCATATTGAAGGTGCTCCACTTTTTTGAGCGATATGTATTCCCCTTCACGACCGACCGTCAGCAGTTTGCAACCTCCTTCTTTTGCGGCATCAATGGCTGCTTGCGAAAAGGGATCATCTGCAAAGATTACAGCAGGCGCACCCTTCGGCAGGCGTTCCCTGAAAAGAAGCATCTTGGCTTCTAGGTAATCTTCAACTGTTGGATGATAATCGAGATGATCGCGCCCCAGATTCGTAAACCCTCCAACTGAAAGCCGAACGCCATCCAGTCTTCTTTGATCCAGACCATGCGAAGAAGCTTCCATTGAAGCATGGGTAATACCGTCTTTTGCAAGTTCATCCAAAAGCTTGTGAAGTGAAATCGGATCAGGCGTTGTCAGGTTGCCATAGTCATCACGCCCTGGTGCAACGACACCCGTCGTGCCAAGACTTGCAGCCACCTGATTGTCGGCCTCCCATATCTGACGCAAAAAGGTTGCAACCGAGGTTTTTCCCGCAGTACCCGTTACCGCCCCAATAATACTGGGTTGAGAAGCGTAAAATTGTGCAGCAGCGAAGGCCAGCACACGTCTGGGATCTTCACAACGCCAAACAGGAATTGAAACATCGCCCACGTCTGAATCAGTTGACACAACAGCAGCAATGGCTCCATTTTCAACCGCCTGTGGCGTAAATTCAGCGCCATCAACATTTGTGCCAGGAAGTCCGAAAAAAAGCGAGGATTGTGTTGCATCTGAAGAACTTGAAGCAAGGGCAGAAAAGTCCAAATCGGCAAATTCGTTCGGCACTACCAGATTTAACGCTTCATTACTTGCCAGTCTCATACGCGCAGTTTCCCTAATAAACAGCGAATCGGTTCATGTTCCCTGTTTCTGTTTGCCCGTCTAATTCGCAATTAACAAGGGATTTGAGATATTACCAAAATCAGCTTCCACACCTAAAACCGATGCTGATCGTCTAATGATATTGCCGACAAGCGGGGCAGCATTGAGGCCGGCTGTTGCACTTTTCTTGCCGTCTTCCGGCTTGGGCTCATCCACAAAGGCCAAAACGATATATTCTGGATCGTCTACCGGGAATGTTGCAAGGAATGCGTTAAACCTGACTTTGCTTGAATAACGACCATTGACTACCTTTTCAGCGGTGCCTGTTTTACCACCAACCCTGAAGCCGGGCACTTCTGCGCGCTTGCCTGATCCCTCAACCACATTCTTGCGCATCAATTCACGCATTTGGTTACTGGTTTTCGGAGAAATGACTTGTACGGCCTCTGCTTCAGCTTGCGCACGTGAGCGAGGGAAAAGCGTCGGATTGATAAGTTTGCCACCATTGATAAGTGCGGCACCAGCAACAGCAGTTTGCAAGGGTGTCGTAGTTGCACCATGACCATAGGAAATTGTAACCGAATTAATCTTGCGCCATTTTTTTGGCTCAACCGGATAGGCAACTTCCGGCAGTTCAAACGGCACACGACTTAACAAGCCAATCTTGTGAAGAAACTCACGGTGTTTTTTTACGCCAACCACATCAGCCATTTTTGCCGTACCAATGTTGGATGAATAAATGAACACTTCAGGCACACTCAGAATTCTGCGCTTGGCATGGAAGTCATTAATGGTGTGCCCACCAATTTTGAGCGCATAACGCGCATCAAAGCGGCTGTTCATGTTCACCTTGCCACTATCAAGCGCCATGGCTGTCGTGAAAGCCTTGAAGGTTGAGCCCATCTCAAACAGACCCGCACTGATACGGTTCAGGTTTTCCTTCTTCAACGCATCAACAGGTTTGTTTGGATTATAATCAGGCAGGGATGCCATGGCGACAACCTCGCCGGTTTTGGCATTTAACACCACCGCACCAGCTGCAATAGCCTTGTATCGGCGCATGGCCTCAACCAGCTCTTCACGCACATAGTGCTGTACGCGCAAATCGATTGAAAGATGCACCGGCTGCATGTCCTTATTGCTGGCAAGACCGAGTGAACGCAATTCCTTTAGCCCGCGATCATCAATGTATTTTTCAAGACCGGCAATGCCTACATTATCAATGTTGACATGGCCAACCAGATGGGAAGCGGTCTCGCCATTTGGATAAAACCGTCTGGTTTCCTTGCGAAAACCAATACCCGGAATACCAAAGGAAAGGATCTGGCTTTCCTTTGCCGGTGTCAGCTCGCGCTTCAACCAGACAAAGCCTGCCTTGCTGCTTAGGCGACGGTGAACCGTCTTTACATCAATATCAGGAAGCGCGATTTGAAGCTTTTCAACGGCTTCATCCACATCAACAATCTTGTTTGGCTCTGCAAACAGGGAAGATGTCACAATATCGGTTGCAAGCGTCTCGCCATTTCTGTCACGAATATCAGGTCGTTGCGCTGTAATCGAAATATCAGGGCGCAACCTTGCATTGGCCTCACCCGGCTCCACAAACCCGAGCATTGCAAGCCTGCCTAGAATGACTGTATAGGCAACGCCCAGCAAAATCATGGAAAGGGCAATGCGTGACTTGGCCTGAACATCAGCAGATTTGCCAGTCCCGTCAAAACTCAACCGCGAAGCATTTGCATTGGGCTTGAAGCGCATGGTCATTGAGCACCTCTTGGTTGAGCCTGGCGAACACTACCGGTTGAAATCAGGTCATCGACACCTGCATTTCTCTCGCGCCCCTCATCACCAACCGTGATTTCAGGCTGTTTGATACCGGGCAAGGTATTATCATCTGCCAGTTGGGCAGGTTCAATAGGTTCAAGCCCCAGCTGACCGCCATAGTGTTTTACGAGCTTTTCAAGCCTTGCAGGGCTGGTCAGCAGGCTCCAGTCCGACTTCAGCAAATCAACCCGGTTTTCCTCAGACTCAATCTGCTTTTGAAGTCTGGCGACATTGTCCAGCGCTTCCTGACTGTCGTGCTTGATCTTGAAAGTCCAGACGACAGAGGCAATCAATGCAGCAATCATAAGGATATCAAGGCTTCTGAATACTGGCGCAAATTTCATGTCATCCACCTCCTACTGTCTGCAAACTGTCAAGCGAAACCAGATTGGGTAGTCCAAAGATTGACATGTCCATCTTGCCGGATGGCGTCTCATTGCGCTCTGCCCAGCGAAGTTTTGCCGAACGCGACCTTGGATTCATATCTGCTTCATCCCGACCGGCCTTCAAAAGACCTTTGCCGTGAGTCGCGAATGTTGCATCCTTATGGTTTACCAATGGTAAATGTCTGGAACCTTCCTGCCTGCCACTCCTGTCCTTGAAGAATAATTTGACCATTCTGTCTTCAAGCGAATGAAAGGTAACAACAACAAGCCTCCCACCAGCTTTCAAAAGGCGCTCTGCTGCAAACAGGGCTTCACCCAATTGCTCAAGCTCCTGATTGACAAATATTCTAAGCGCCTGAAAGGTGCGCGTTGCCGGATGGATGCGGTCAGTGGCTCTTCTGCCAAGGGTTTTCTCAATCAGGTGTGCAAGTTGCAGTGTTGTTGAAAAGGGAAGTTTTTCGCGCTCACGCACAATCGCCCTGGAAACCTGGGAAGCCTTGCGCTCTTCGCCCAGAATGCCAATGACACGGGTCAAATCTCCCTGCTGCATGGTATTTACAACATCAGCAGCGGAAACCCCTGTGCGCGACATGCGCATATCAAGCGGTCCGTCTTTTTGAAATGAAAAGCCGCGTTCTGCCTCATCCAGCTGCATGGAAGAAACGCCTATATCCAGAACAACGCCGTCAACCGGCAAAAAGCTGTTTTCCTGCGCCAGTTGATCCAGGTATCGAAACTCACCTTCGACAAGCAAAAGCCTGCCTTCATATTCTTTGACTAGAGACGCACCATCGCGAATGGCGTTTGGATCACGGTCTATCGCCATTACATCCGCACCCGCCTCTATCATGGCTGTCGTGTATCCACCTGCACCAAAGGTGCCATCAACTATTTTGAGAGAACCGACAACAGCGTTGACATCCCGCGACAGCTGCAAGCAAGACAGAACCTCGTTGAGCATAACTGGAATATGGCGAACTGGTCCGCCAACAACATCATCGATGATATTGTTGCCCGTCATATATCCTGCTCTTTCTGTCTTGCCGCAACTTCACCATGAGCGCCCCCCGCAGCACTCATGCTTTGCGCACTTCTCATCTGCGCAACTCTTTTGCGCGCCTCTTCACGGTAGGCACGGAAATTCTCAGGCTCCCAAATCTGGAAAAAATGCCCCCTGCCAACAAATGCAGCGCGGTCATCAATTCCCGTCTGTTCACGAATGGCATCATTAAGGACAATACGACCTTCGCCATCAATCTTCAGTTCAAATGAATCGCCATGAATAATAAACGAGTAAAGATCGTAATTTGGCGAAAACGGATCCATCAACTCAAGTTGACGTTCCTTGCGTTCAATGAGTTCAATCCCGCCGGCATCAACACTGGGCTGGTCAACAGAATTCAGGATAATCAAATTATTGGTATTGCCGAGAATTGGTCGATACGGCGCAGGGATAGAAACCCTACCCTTTTTGTCTACCTTATTGATCGTGTTCGAAAGGAACCGATCCATCCTCCAACCTTCCCGATAACGATAATTCCCACCCCGGAAATTATCCCC
>CALDZZ010000245.1 GCA_937944075.1 uncultured Rhizobiaceae group bacterium | reverse complement strand
TGATGTAACTTCAAAGCCGCCAGGCACGATTGAGTGGGAGTGAGCAAGCAGTTTTCTGCTTTACTGAAAATCAATCAATTAAGAATTGATTGAAGCTTGCGAACGCCTGAGACCCAAGCCGAGGGCAAAAGCAGTTTTCTGCTTTGCTGAAAATCAATCAATTGAGAATTGATTGAAGCTTGCGAACGCCTGAGACGCTCGTCGGGGGGCTTGGAAACTTCAGATTAATCGGGAGTTGATTAATCAACTTTCACAAAAACAAGCTCGGAAATATTGCCGTGTTCATAAACCCATGCTTCGCGGTCGCCTTTGTAAAAGCGACGATCAGGCGGGCAAATTTCAGGGTTCATGTCAGCTATATCCAGCAGTACATCGTCCATTTCTTCAGCAAATTTGTCTGCTGCAGCCATATCAGTCAGTTTCATTGGGAAATCATTGTCACTATTTTTGCTACTCATTTAAGCGTACTCCATACGATTCGCTAACTTGGTTACAGTTTGCCGTAACTAGGTAATCAGGGAGTTAATTCTTGGTAAGCAAAGGGTTAATTCCGGACTCAATCCATCCACAAAAACAAAGCCACCACCTCAAGTCTGATGGTTGAGAAGAGGTGGTGGCCTAAGGTGAAAGCTTTGAATTGGGAGGGAGGTCCAAAGCCTGTTTCAAAAATATAACCCATCCGGGTAAGGGCGACCGGATGGGCTATTAACATGACAATCAAGATGGGTGGGGGATTGATTGCCATAACCGGAAGTGTGCTTCCGATGAAACCAACCTAACCATTTGCGCAAACTCTGAATGTGCATTTTGACACACTTTGAACAGTCGCGAACTGTTTTTCCGGTCACGAGGAATTAATCGATTTTACCTTGCTCGATTGGTCTATGCACTCTAGAGATTAGAGGTGGACTATTTTGGAGGTTAATACCTGATGTTTCATTCGTTTTTTCCAAATCCAAGAGTGTTTTTTCCCTCGTTTCTGATTTGGAGCGCCTTTACCATGTTATTATGGCATGTGGCGGGAGCCAGTGAATGGGGCGGTATTGTTGGCCTGCCACCGGAAGAAGGTGCAAACCAGGTTGCAAACCTTCGGTTCTTTTATACCAACAACATCCTGTGGTATTACATTTATTATGCATTATGCGTGCTGGCCTTTACCGTGTTCTGGTTCAAAATGGCTCCACACAGGTGGCAATGGTGGTCGGTGCTGGGTTCGGCCTTTATTATATTCTCGGTCGGTTACTCGGTACAGGTAAGTGTTGCTCTAAACAATTGGCGTGGACCATTCTTTGACAAGGTCAATCAGGCCATTAACGAAAAGAACCTTCCGGCTTCGGAGCTGTATTGGGGCATTGTCGATTTTGCCTTGATTGCATTTGTTTTTATTGCCGTATTGGTCATGGTACGATTTTTCACAAGCCATTACCTGTTTCGCTGGCGCAAGGCCATGACCGAACATTATCAGGATAATTGGGGACGTCTGCGCCACATCGAGGGCGCTTCCCAGCGTGTGCAGGAAGACACGCAGCGTTTTGCCAAGACCATGGAAGACCTTGCGACAAGCGCGATTGACGCGGTTTTGACCCTGATTGCCTTTATGCCAATTCTTATTCGCCTGGGTGAGAATGTAACAGAACTTCCGATTATTGGTGCAATTCCCTATCCATTGGTGGTTGCTGCGATTGGCTGGTCGCTTTTTGGTACGGTACTTCTGGTTGTGGCAGGGATCAGATTGCCGGGGCTTTATTTCAACAATCAAAAAGTTGAAGCTGCCTATCGTAAGGAGCTGGTCTATGGGGAAGATGACATGGAAAGGGCTGCGCCGCCAACCTTGTGGGAACTTTTTGACAACGTCCGCAAAAACTATTTCCGTCTTTATTTTCACTACATGTATTTCAATGTCGCCAGATACATGTATTTGCAGGCAGATAATATTTTCACAATCCTGATATTGATACCAAGCTTTGCAGCAGGCACCTTGACGCTGGGTCTGTTCCAGCAGATTGCCGCTGCTTTCGGACAGGTCTCCAATTCCTTCCAGTATCTGGTGAATTCCTGGAGCACAATTGTGGAACTGCTTTCGATACACAAACGCCTGAAAGCTTTCGAAGCAATATTGGACGGAGAAGAACTGCCGGTTGAAGACAAGGAATATCTGGCGAATGAAAGTTCGTCCCAATAGATAAGACAACTAATCATCGATAGGAGATGGGGTGATGGGCATTTTAATACTTGGTCTGGTTTTGTTCATAGGAATGCACCTGGTAAGAATTGTAGCACCTGGTTTGAGGGAAGCAGGCCTTGCCAAATTGGGCACAATGGGTTGGAAAATACTCTATGCAGTTGTCTCCATTGCTGGGGTTTACCTGATGGGCAAGGGCTATGGTGCCTATCGTGCAGAAGGTGTTACCGTCGTTTACGATCCGCCATTATGGATGGGGCATATCACCATTCTGCTTATGGCCTTTGCCTTTATCTTTGTGGTAGCAGGCAATCTGCCTGCTACAGGGCACATCAAGGCGAAGCTGAAACACCCCATGTTGATTGGCATCAAGGTTTGGGCCATTGCTCACCTGCTTATCAATGGTGATCTTGCAAGCATTGTCTTGTTCGGTTCCTTGCTCGCCTGGGCGGTATTCTCGGTCATAGGCATCAAGAAAAGGGGCCTTGCCCCGCCTGTTGCAACCTCTGCAAAACCGGACATTGCTGCCGTCGTCATAGGCCTTGGCCTGTGGCTTGGTTTTGCGATGTGGCTTCACACCTGGTTGATTGGTGTTCCAGCGATTGCATAAGTTTCAGGTTGTCGCTAAAAGGGCAATAGATTTTAAGATTATTCGGATTTGAGAGCATGTCAGACGACAGTTTCATGCGCGAAGTTGAAGAAGAACTTCGCAGCGATAAGGTAAGTAATTTCTGGAAGAAGTACAAACTCTTCATCATTGGTGGAGCAGTTGCAATTGTTGTGGGTACTGCGGGCTTCCGGTTTTGGGAGTCTTACACCCAAAGGGTTGCAGGTGCATCCGGTGATCAGTTTTTGGCAGCCATAGAGCTTTCCAATGATGGCAAGCATGATGAGGCAATTGCCCAGCTGGAAACACTGACGCAGGATGGCGTCGGTGAGTATCCGGCACTTGCTCAAATCAGGA
>CALDZZ010000244.1 GCA_937944075.1 uncultured Rhizobiaceae group bacterium | reverse complement strand
AATAAAGGATATTTTTTCATCCTTATCCAGTATCTGGGCCACCTCCAACAAACCTTCACGTGTTGCTGTACCAATGGCGTTCACGGGAGGATTGTCCATTGTGACAATCGCTATGGAACCTTCTTTCCTGATACTGACAGTCATTTCATGCCTTTCAATTTTTGATGCTAGTAAAACCAGCGCATCAGGAACAGGGTGATGCCCGGGAAAGCTACCAATATCGCTGTGCGTACAATGTCTGAAGCGATGAATGGCATGACAGCTTTATAGGTGTCTATAATGCGCGTCTTGCGATCCATGGCGTTAATAACAAACAGGTTCATACCGACCGGCGGGGTTATCAACCCAACCTCCACGACGATTAATACCAATATGCCAAACCAGATTGCAGTTTCTTCTGCTGTCAGACCAAAATCAAGATTGGAGATAATCGGGAAGAATATTGGTATTGTTAACAGGATCATGGAAAGACTGTCCATGACGCAACCGAAGACAAGATATATGCCCAGTATGATTATGAGCACTGTCCAAGGATTAAACCCTTGTGTAATAACAAAAGAGGATATTTCCTGAGGAACCTGGGTCAGGGCCAGGAACGAATTGAAGAAGCTTGCGCCCAGTATGATTATGAAAATCATCGCTGTATTATTTGCGGTTTTCAGAATTGAATCCTGAAAGTTGCGTTTGGTCAAACCCTTGTTTGCCAAAGCAATCAGACCAGTACCAGCCGCTCCAATGGCTGCAGCTTCTGTTGGCGTAAACAGGCCTGTATAAATTCCGCCTACGACCATCAAAAACACAATTAGTACCGGCCAAACATCCCACATTGCCTTCATGCGCTCGCGGTAGGGAACCCGTTCGCGCACCTGCGCATTGCCCGGGCTAAATCGCATGTAAAGCGAGATCGTTATCATGTAGCCCAAAGCTGCCAGAAACCCCGGAATAAACGCTGCCAAAAACAGCTTGGCAATATTTTGCTCTGTCAAAATGGCATAGATAACCAGCACGACTGAAGGGGGAATCAAAATACCCAAGGTGCCGCCGGCTGCAAGTGTTGCGGTGGAAAGCCCTCCTGAATAGCCGTAACGCTTAAGCTCGGGCATTGCCACTTGTCCCATGGTGGCTGCGGTTGCAAGTGATGACCCGCAGATAGACCCAAACCCTGCACATGCCCCGACTGCTGCCATGGCGACCCCACCCTTGCGATGACCCAGCCAGCTTTCGGCTGCCTTGAATAAGGCTGTGGACATGCCCCCCACCGTTGCAAACTGTCCCATCAAAAGAAACAAGGGTACAATCGATAATGAATGGCTTGAAAATGTTGAATAGGTTTCAGTTTTCAGTTTCGCCAGTACAACCAATGAGCCGCCAGTTACCCATGCCGTGCCTCCCAACCCCACCACGAGCATTGCAAGGCCAATCGGCATGCGCAAGAATATTAGAAACAACAGGAATGGTATTGAAAAGATACCGATTTGAAGATCTGTCACCTTGTGGTTTCCTCCACAGGATCACCGATCGCTTCAACAGAGCCGAGATCTTTTGCATGCAGCCATACAGACATCATCGACACAATGCTTGCAATGCAAGCCGTAAACGTACAAATCGCATAAGGCCACCAAATTGGCATCTGCAACAGAAAACTGGTTTCACCATTTCGCAGCTTTGAAATCATGCCTTCATAGATACGCCAGGTTATGAGAATAATGACCAGGGAGAAAACGATCTCCCAAAGTAACGCCAAAAAACGATTTGGCTTAGCCGGCAAGAGTGACGTGAACAGTTCAACACTTGCATGCCCCCTGCTTAACTGACACCAGGGCAGAAACATGAAAATCGCGACTGCAGTGCCTGCTTCCACCAGTTCATAGTCGCCATTGATTGGACCAAAGAATTTCAGAAGACTTTCCAGGAAAGGAAGATAGGCCTCAACAAAGTCAGAGTTACCCAATGTATTGAGCCCTCTTCCCATGACGCTTGAACATGTAACAATTACAATCAACAGTAGAACGATGCCGCCTGCAACAGCCAAAGCCTTCGCCATTTTATGGATGAAGCCCAGCATACATTCCTCCCTTGTCGCCTGCCATGTGAAATACAAATACAAAAAGGGCGCTGTTCAGGAAACCCTGTGCAGCGCCCTTACAAGTTTTTATTTGGAATATTTGGCAATCAGCTCTTTTGCTTCTGCAATAAGTGCTTCGCCATCAATACCTTTTTCTTTCATCTCGGCAGCCCAGTCTGTGTAAACGGACTGTGTTGCTTTTTCCCATTCAGCAGCTTCTGCATCCGAAAGGGTGATAACATTATTGCCTGCGTCCAACGCCTTTTGTCTTGCTGGCGCATCAACTTCCTGCATGGTTGAACCTGCGAAAACCGAAAACTCTTCTCCGGAATTTTCATCGATGATCTTTTTCAGGTCATCTGGCATGGCGTCATACTTGGCCTTGTTCATGGCAAGTACAAAGGTCACGGTATAAAGTGCACGATTTGCAAACTCTGTGTGGTTCTTGACAAGTTCCGGAATTTTCAAGGCTCCGGTTACTTCCCATGGAATTGTTGTGGCATCAATTACACCTTTTGAAAGCGCTTCAGGCACTGCTGGAACGGGCATACCTACTGAAGTAGCGCCAAACTTTTCAAGCATACGAGTAACGGTACGTGATGCACCACGCACTTTAACACCTTCAAAGTCTGCAACTGTTTTGATTGGCTCCTTGGAATGAATATTACCCGGACCGTGCACCCACGTACCCAGTATTTTCAAATCCTTGAATTCAGTGTCCTTCATATGTTTCTCAAACATTTGCCAATATGCGCGCGATGCGGCACCAGCGTCTGTCATCATGAATGGAAGCTCGAACACTTCCGTGCGTGGAAAACGACCCGGCGTATATCCAACAACTGTCCAGACAATGTCTGCAACACCATCAATAGCCTGATCCATCAGTTCTGGTGGCTTTCCGCCAAGTTGCATGGAAGGGAAACGGTTGACCTTGATACGATCGCTGGAAGCCTTTTCCACCTTGTCTGCCCATACATCCAGGATCAGCTTTGGTACGTTCGCCTGTGGTGGCAGGAACTGATGCATTTTCAAGGTTACTTCCTGTGCCATGGCACCGAAGGCCATGGTAGAAGAAACAAGGGCGGCTGCGCCCAATCCGAGAATTCTTCTGCTAATTTTCATAATCTAACTCCTCCAGATTATACTCATGCATTGATGCTGTATTGTTTTCTGCATGACTTTCATCATGCTTGCGCACTTTTGAACCGAATTCAAGCTAGTTATTTGAATTCGCAACACATTTGCAAGGCACTAAAGTTATTCTCACCGCAAGGATAATAACTTCAAGTCCCGCAATAAGTGACGTATGGCGCAGACCCCTTGGGAGCGGGTTTTTTATAGTCTTCAAATCCATGCTTTTCCTCGAAAGGACTTTTTACAAGATCCAGCAATATGTTAAACGGTTTGTAATTTTCATTGTCAGATGCTTCCTGCAACGCATCTTCTACAAGATGATTTCTCGGAATATAGACCGGATTAACGCAATCCATCGCGTTTGCAGTTTGTTCAACAGCCCTATTGGATGCATGAATTTGGCCTAGCCAGCCTTCAAGCCATTTTTCAATTTCTGCCTTATCTTCAAACATCTCCAGCAAGGCGGTTTCCTCACCCCTTGCAAAACCTGCCATGTTTTTAAACAGCAGTGTGTAATCAATCGCTTTACCCTCAATGATTGTATGAAGATGATTTACCATTTCGATATCACCTTCATTGCGCTCAGTAAGACCAAGCTTTTCTCGCATTTCATTGAGCCATGCCAATTGATAAATCTCCAGATACCCATTGAGAATATCGGTTGCTGACTTGATTGCCGCGTCACTGTCTTTAGGATTAATCAAGGGAATAAGTGTTTCTGCAAATCGTGCCAAATTCCATTGCGCAATAACCGGTTGATTACCATAGGCATAGCGCCCATGATCATCTATTGAGCTAAAAACCGTTTTTGGGTCATAGGCATCCATGAATGCACAAGGACCATAATCAATGGTTTCGCCAGAGATGGTCATGTTATCAGTATTCATCACACCATGCACAAAACCGACAGACACCCATTTTGCAACAAGACTGGCCTGCCTTTCCTGAACTTCTTTCAAGAACAGCAGATATTTTTCATCTTCATTTGCAAGCTCCGGATAATGGCGTTGGATCGCATAATCAGCCAGCTGCTTCAATTTTTCATGATCTTGTCGTGCCGCAAAATATTGAAAAGTTCCGACCCGCAAGTGGCTGGAAGCTACCCGAGTGAGAACTCCTCCACGTTGGAAGCCTTCCCGGATAATCTTCTCACCCGTCGTAACCGCAGCAAGTGCCCTGGTGGTCGGAATTCCCAAGGCGTGCATTGCTTCGCCCATCAAATATTCCCGCAAAACCGGCGCTATGGCTGCCTTGCCATCACCATTTCGCGAAAACGGTGTACGCCCTGACCCTTTCAATTGAACATCCTTGCGAGCGCCATCAACGTCTATGACCTCACCCAGCAAAAGCGCCCTGCCATCCCCCAATTGTGGAGAAAAACCACCAAACTGATGTCCTGCATAAACCTGGGCAATTGGTTTTGAACCTTCGACAACTACATTACCCGAAAAGAATTGAGCCCCTTCATCAGAGTTCAGCGCTGTTTCATCCAGTCCAAGCTGCTTGCAAAGTTCTTCATTGAAAACAACAATTTCAGGTTTCTCTGCTTTGGCTGCTTTCCAGGGCACATAAAACCCTTCCATGGTATTAGCAAAATCATTTTCAAAAGTGATGGAAAGAGTAGTCGACATTGATCGCCTGCAAAAAAATGTGTGTGTTCAGCATGACTACAAGTTTTGTGATTTGCACACAACTCAAATCCCATGGGTAAAATTTCTGTTCATCTGCTTTCGTGTCTCATGCGAATATGCAATCTTGCAATGAGATAATCCAAAGAGGCCGGAGGTATTCTTGGAAAAAGAATTTGATGTATTCGTCATTGGTGGCGGTATTAATGGTGTTGGTATTGCACGCGATGCTGCAGGCCGTGGGTATGCTACATGCCTCGTGGAGATGGATGACCTTGCAAGCGGTACATCTTCCTGGTCCTCCAAACTCATTCATGGCGGGCTTCGATACCTTGAACACTATGAGTTTAACCTCGTACGAAAAGCATTGAGCGAACGTGAAGTGCTTTTGAAGTCTGCCCCCCATATTATCTGGCCAATGCGCTTTGTGCTGCCTCACCACAAGGGGTTAAGACCCGCATGGCTATTGCGGCTTGGTCTTTTTCTCTATGATCACATTGGCGCTCGAAAGCTTCTCCCAGGTACGTCCACCGTGAACCTTTCCAGCTCAGAGGTTGGCAAACCTCTAAAGGACGACTTTAAAAAAGGATTTGAATATTCAGATTGCTGGGTCAACGATGCCCGCCTTGTTGTGCTAAATGCTACCGATGCACGTGAACGCGGTGCAGAGATAAAAACACGTACGCAATTCGTTTCTGCACAGCGCCAGGGCAATCACTGGAAGGTTCAAATAAAAAACCTTAATACAGGCGAGAGCGAAACCTGCAAAGCCAGGCTTCTTGTTAATGCAGCCGGTCCTTGGGTAGACGATGTCATGGCAAAGGGTCTGGGTCACAATAACCCCAAGAACGTTCGCCTGGTTCAGGGCTCACATATTGTAGTGCCCAAGCTACATAATCATGACCGGGCTTATATTTTTCAGAATGCAGACAATCGCATTATCTTTGCTCTTCCCTATGAACAGGACTTCACACTCATAGGCACGACTGACCGTGATTACGAAGGTGAACCCAGAGATGTTGCAATCACGCCAGAGGAAATTGACTATCTTTGCGATGCAGCAAGTGAATACTTCAAGAAGCCGGTAAAAAAAGAAACAATTGTCTGGACCTATGCAGGGGTTCGCTCGCTTTATGATGATGGCGCTACAGCCGCACAAGAAGCCACCCGGGATTACATCCTGCGCATTGACGGTGATGAGGACCAGCCGAAAGTCATCAATATTTTTGGCGGCAAGATAACGACCTACAGACGACTTGCAGAAAACATGTTGCGCAAGGTTGAAAAAATCCTTGGCGCAAGAAAACCTTCTTGGACTGCTGACAGTCATCTATCCGGTGGGGATTTTGAAGTTGAGGCCTTTGATGACCTGGTCCTCGGGATCACTCAAAAACATGATTTTATTGAACAACCGCTTGCCTGGCGATATGCAAGAGCTTACGGCACGCTTACGTGGAAGCTGCTTGAAAACATCAAGAACCAGGAAGACATGGGCAAAGATTTTGGATCGTCTCTTTATGCAGTTGAAGTGATTTACCTCATGCAAAATGAATGGGCGCAAACTGCTGAAGATATCGTGTGGCGACGTACCAAGCTTGGCATTCGGATGAGTGATAAAGAAATTTCCACGCTTGATGACTGGATGAAAGAACAACAAATTGATTCCTAGAACAGGCTTTGGAGAATAATCATGGCAACCTATGTTCTTGCAATTGATCAGGGAACAACATCTTCACGCGCCATTATTTTTGCTGATGATTTTTCCATTATTGCTTCAGACCAAAAAGAATTCACCCAATATTTCCCCTCATCAGGCCATGTCGAACATGATGCAGAAGAGATTTGGCAATCTGTCCTGGAGACTTGTCGTAATGCAATTTCCAAGGCTGGTATAAAGCCCGATCAGATCGCAGGTATTGGCATTACCAACCAACGTGAAACGACGGTAGTCTGGAACAAGAATAACGGTAAGCCAATACATTATGCGATTGTATGGCAAGACAGGCGCACAGCTGAATTTTGTGACAAACTTAAACAGCAAAACCTTGAAGCAATAATTACTGACAAGACCGGCCTGTTGCTTGATCCGTATTTTTCCGGAACCAAAATCAACTGGATGTTGGAGAATATTGAAGGCGCGAGACAGTTGGCGGAAAATGGCGACTTGCTGTTTGGAACAATTGATACATGGCTGTTATGGAACCTGACAGGCGGCAAAGCCCATCTGACCGATGCCACAAATGCGTCCCGTACGCTGCTTTTCAATACGGATGAAAATCTATGGGACGATACACTTCTGGAAATTTTTGACATACCGCACTCCTTACTGCCTGAGGTAAGGGATTGTGCCAGTGAGTTCGGGCATTCAGAAAAAGCGCTTTTCGGTGCTTCCATTCCAATTCTGGGGATGGCAGGTGACCAACATGCCGCAACCATCGGTCAGGCATGTTTCAAACCGGGCATGGCCAAATCCACTTATGGCACAGGCTGCTTCATGATGCTGAATACCGGATTTGAAAGAACAGCTTCCAAAAACCGATTACTGTCAACAATTGCCTATCGCCTGAACGGGCAAACCACATACGCCCTTGAAGGTTCCATTTTCATTGCCGGCGCTGCAATACAATGGTTACGCGACGGGCTCTCAATCCTGGACGAGGCAAACCAGTCTGGCGATCTTGCTGCTGAGGCTGATGACAGCCAAAATGTTATCCTTGTGCCAGCCTTTTCAGGACTGGGTGCGCCCTATTGGGAGCCTGATGTGCGTGGGGCAATTTTTGGAATCACCCGCAATACAGGCCCAAATGAACTTTCACGCGCAGCGCTCGAAGCAGTCTGTTATCAGACGCGCGACCTGATGGAAGCAATGCAGTCAGACTGGCAAACAAGCGATGCCAAGACCATTTTGCGTGTAGATGGTGGCATGGTTGCCAGTGACTGGACGATGCAAACCCTGGCAAACATGCTTGATGCACCCATTGATCGCCCACACATTCTGGAGACGACTGCACTTGGTGCTGCATGGCTTGCAGGTATGAAAGCAGGTATCTGGCCTGACATGGAAGGGTTTGCCAAAGCCTGGAAACTTGAACGTCAGTTCACGCCCGAAATGGATGATGATACACGTGAACAACGCTATCAATCCTGGCAACTGGCAGTACAAAATACAATCAATCAGAAATAGAGTTTCCCTAAACTCAGGCTCGCAGCTTTTCACCTGTTGGATCAAAAGGCGGGTGTTCAAGTATTACGGCACCATGCGGCTTGCCCAGTACCATAACCTCAACGCGATCTCCTTTGTTCGCATTTTTTACAAAGCCCAACGCAAGGGACTGACCCACAGTATATCCATAAGCGCCAGATGATATTCGACCGATAGGCTCCCCGTTCTTGAAAACAGGCTCTCCTCCGGTTGCATCAGCGTCTGAGGCGGTTACATCAGCCTCATCAAGTGCAAATACAACCAGTTTCTCACGCGGCTCTTTGGCCATATTATCTGCCGCAGCCTGTTTGTTCATGAAATTCTTTTCCATTTTACAAAGACCGTCAAGGCCGACTTCCTGTGGCCAGTACTCAGGACTATACTCCCGCGACCAGGACCCATAGCCTTTTTCAATACGCAAAGACATCAAGGCGCGAGATCCAACAGGGGCTGCGCCAAATTCTTTCCCGGCTTCAAGCAGTGCCTTGTAAAGCTCTTCCTGGTGTTCCGTGTTACAGTGAAGTTCCCAACCAAGGTCTCCGGTAAAGGAAACCCGCAAGGCCACCAGTTCTATGCCTGCCAAGGTTATTCTTTGTGATCGCATGAATGGAAAGTCTTCTGTTGCCAGAGAGGCATTGGTCATGCGCTGCAACATGTCTCGCGACTTTGGTCCAGCAACATTAAATCCGCACATGGCTTCTGTTTTGCTCTCAAAGCTTACCGAATCCGGCTTGTTGGAATTGTTGAAATACCGGGCATGATAGCGTTCTGCCATGCCAGAACCTACAATCAGGAATTCTTCATCATCCAGTTTTGTGACTGTGAAGTCGCCAGCAATCCCGCCACGTACACCAATAAGTGGTGCAAGGCAGGAACGCCCGATGGCCTTGGGCATGTTATTGGCGAAAATTGAATTAAGCCAGTTTGATGCACCCTCACCTTTCACATGGTATTTTGCAAAATTCGATATGTCGATGATGCCCGCATTCTCTCTCAAGATGCGGCATTCATTTCCAACCGGCTCCCACCAGTTCTG
>CALDZZ010000243.1 GCA_937944075.1 uncultured Rhizobiaceae group bacterium | reverse complement strand
TGAAGAGCCTGACCGTTACTTGCCGCTACAAAATGGTGAACCAAACCCGGAACGTTCTGCCATCAAACAAGTTGCTTCTGGCCGCTTCGGGGTGACTACAGAATATCTGGTGAACTCGGACATGATCCAGATCAAGGTTGCACAAGGGGCAAAGCCTGGTGAAGGTGGCCAGCTTCCAGGGCACAAGGTGGATGCGGTCATTGCCAAGACGCGGCATTCCACACCAGGCGTTGGCCTGATCTCTCCGCCACCGCACCATGACATCTATTCAATCGAGGATTTGGCTCAGCTTATTTATGATCTGAAAAATGTGAATGAGCGTGCCGATATCTCGGTGAAGCTTGTGGCTGAAGTTGGTGTTGGTACAGTTGCTGCCGGTGTTGCCAAGGCACGTGCCGATCATATCACGATCTCGGGTTATGATGGTGGAACGGGTGCTTCCCCGCTGACTTCGCTGAAACATGCCGGAAGCCCGTGGGAGTTGGGTCTGGCCGAGACACAGCAAACACTGGTTCTCAACAAACTGCGGTCACGCATCAAGTTGCAGGTAGATGGTGGCTTGAAGACGGGTCGCGACGTGATTGTGGGTGCGCTTTTGGGTGCGGATGAGTTTGGTTTCTCGACAGCACCTCTGATTGCTGCCGGGTGTTTGATGATGCGCAAGTGTCACCTGAATACCTGCCCTGTTGGCATCGCCACGCAAGACCCGGTTCTGCGCAAACGCTTCCGTGGCACACCTGAACACGTTATCAATTATTTCTTCTTTGTTGCAGAGGAAGTGCGCCAGTTGATGGCACAAATGGGCTTTACGAAGTTTGATGACCTGATTGGCGAAAGCGATCTTCTGGAAAAGACTGCGATGCTTGACCACTGGAAAGGCAAGGGGCTGGATTTCTCTCGCATCTTCTACAAGCCTGAGGCAGAGAAAGAAGAGATCTATCAAACCCAACTGCAGAAGCACCCGATTGATACCATTCTTGACCGCAAGCTGATTGAAGAGGCCAAGCCTGCGCTTAAAGACGGTAAGTCAGTGCGGATTGAAACGGAGATATCAAACGTTGACCGTTCTGCCGGTGCGATGCTCTCTGGCAAGCTTGCTGAGGTTTGGGGCCACGAAGGGCTGCCGGATGACACGATTGCCGTATCATTGAAGGGAACAGCCGGACAAAGCTTTGGCGCTTTCCTTGCAAAGGGTATTTCGTTCGATCTGCAAGGCGATGGCAATGATTATGTCGGCAAGGGATTGTCAGGCGGGCGTATCGTTATTCGCCCTGCTGAGGATTCGCCATTGAAAGCTGAAAACTCGATCATCGTTGGCAATACCGTTCTTTACGGAGCGATTTCCGGTGAATGTTATTTCAACGGTGTTGCAGGTGAGCGGTTTGCTGTTCGAAACTCTGGCGCCATTGCTGTTGTCGAAGGTGTTGGTGACCATGGATGTGAATATATGACAGGCGGCGTTGTTGTGGTTCTGGGTGGTACAGGACGCAATTTTGCCGCAGGCATGTCTGGTGGCGTTGCTTATGTCATGGACGAGTCCGGCACGTTTGAAAAACGCTGTAACATGGCAATGGTTGAACTTGAGCCTGTTCCGGAAGAAGACGAGTTGCTTGAAAAACTTCATCACCACGGTGGTGACCTGATGCACAAGGGGCGTGTGGATATTACCTCTGACATGACCCGCTTTGACCAGGAGCGTTTGTTCCAGTTGATCACGAGCCACATGCATTACACAGGTTCTGCAAGGGCCAAGGAAATCTTGGGTGATTGGGAAACCTATCGTTCGAAGTTTGTAAAAGTCATGCCGGTTGAATATCGCCGCGCACTCAAGGAAATGGAAAACATGCGCCTTGGCAAAGTGGCAGCGGAGTAAGGAGATTTATCATGGGTAAGGTTACAGGATTTCTTGAAATAGATCGTCAGGTACAAAAGTACCGTCCGGCATCTGACCGTGTTCGTCATTTTGGAGAATTTACAATTCCGATGACGGATGATGAGGTTACCAAACAGGCAGCACGCTGCATGGATTGTGGTATTCCTTATTGTCATGGGGATACGGGTTGTCCGATTCACAACCAGATACCGGACTGGAATGACCTGATCTATAATGGTGAGTGGGAAGAAGCGGTTGCCAATCTTCACTCGACTAACAACTTTCCGGAGTTTACTGGCCGGATTTGTCCTGCTCCCTGCGAGGAAGCCTGTACGCTTAACCTTGAGGATGAGCCTGTTGCGATTAAAACGGTTGAGCAGGCAATTTCGGACAAGGCATATTCGCTAGGTCTTATCAAGCCACAGCCTGCTGCCGAGAAGACCGGCAAAAAAGTTGCAATCATTGGTTCTGGTCCTGCCGGAATGGCCGCTGCGCAACAGCTTGCGCGTGTTGGGCACGAGGTACATGTTTATGAGCGTGAAAGCAGGGCGGGTGGTTTGCTGCGTTATGGTATTCCCGATTTCAAGATGGAGAAACACTATATTGATGTTCGCGTCGAGCAGATGGAAGCGGAAGGGGTTACGTTCCATTATGGTCAGAACATAGGTGTGGATGTTTCTGCAAACGATATCAAGACATCACATGATGCTGTTTTGATTGCGGCCGGTTCTGAAACACCACGTGCTGCGGGCATTCCCGGTGCTGATCTTGTGGGTGTTCATGATGCAATGCCGTTTCTTGTTCAGCAAAATCGCCGCGTCGGTGGCGAGGCTATCGACAGTACGGGCTGGCCTTCAGAGGAAATCTGGGCTGCTGGCAAGAACATTGTTGTTGTTGGGGGTGGCGATACAGCATCAGACTGTATCGGTACCTCATTCCGTCAGGGCGCTGTCAACGTTACGCAACTGGATATCAGGCCTGAACCGCCAGAGCGTGAAGACAAGATGATGGTCTGGCCTTATTGGGCAACCAAGATGCGGACATCATCGTCACAAGCAGAGGGCGCGAAACGTGAGTTTCAGGCTGCAACCCTTGAGTTTGTTGGCAAGAATGGAAAACTCATTGGTGTGCAATGCATCCGTGTGGATGAAAAGCGCCAACCTGTTCCCGGATCCGAATTTCTGATGAAAGCAGACCTTGCCTTTATCGCTATCGGTTTTGGTAGCCCGCTCAAGGATACCTTCATCAAGGAGTTGTCGCCTGAACTCAAGACCAGTTCGCGTGGCGATGTTTCGATTGATGCTGATGAGAAGGACTACAAGACTTCAGTTGACGGTCTTTATGCGGCAGGTGACTGTCGCCGTGGCCAGTCGCTTGTTGTGTGGGCTATTCGTGAGGGACGGCAGGCTGCTCGTGCAATTGATCTTGATCTCATGGGCGAAACAACCCTGCCTCTATAAGCCACACCATATCATGCGTTGCTTATCAGCAGCGCATGAAAGTGATAAGCAAGCCTAGTTGCTGATAGTTGTAGTTGGCTGAGATGTCGCTTGTGTCGAAGCTTTAAGGCGCGGTTTATCATCACCTGAAACAGAAGATGTTTTCTTGCCTTCTGTCTTGGGTTTCTTGACCTCGACAGGTTCTACAACAGGTGCATCCGGTTTTGGCTTGCCCCACGAAGCATCCACCCGGCCTGACCTTGGCAAGGAAATCTGTCCTTTTTCCACCAGGTCGAAGCTCAGACTATCCTTGCTGTTTTTGGCTGCGAGAACGTCTTTTTCTCCCTCAAGCTCAATTCCGCCATCAAGTGCTGGGGTGCCCAGTGGGATAACAACAGTCTTGCCGCTTCCAACAGGGTCATACTGAGGCACATTGGGTTGTGCGATGTTTGGATTGATTGTACCAAATGCTGCATAGTTAAAGCCTTGCGCATTGCCGGTGATGCCAATTTTTTGCAAGGCCTTATCGGCAAAAAATGCCAGTTTGGCGCGGCCGGCTCTGGTCATGTTAATGCCTTTGGAGCCGCGCAGTCTGACAATCTGGCCATTAATGTCCGGGCCGGCGCTGACGAATTTGCCTTCTTCGTTTGTGAAGCCATTCCAGATGTCGACATATTCGCCACTGTTGCTTGCTTCTACCTTTGAGCGATAGAACTCGTTGAAGATCAGATAATCTGCATTCATCTTGCCGGATCGTACTGGCGGCAGCCCGACCCATACCAATGGTATCTTGTTGGTTACTGCCGTGCTGGTCAGCTTGGAAACGCGGGCGGTATATTCCTCAACCCACTGAGCTGAGAGTTTCGCAGGACTTCCCTTGACGTTCCATAACTTCTGGCGGTCATTCATGCCCACCAATGTGATGATTGCAGCAGGCTTATATTCCTCAACCAGGGAGGGGAGTGCTTCCGGCCAGTTCACAACATCTTCCCTGACCAAGCCTGATGAAGGATTTGATTTGTTTATGATTAGAAGGTTAGCGTTATCGGCATAGAGTTTTTCAAGTTCTCTTGCCATGCCGCCCGCCAAAAAGTCACCAACAACGAGAACCTTAAGCGCATTCTCATTTTTTACTGCAATAACCTTCGGTTTGACAGGTTGTGTTACGCGTCGTTTCTTGGTTGAGGCCTTTCGAACAACGGGTTTGGTTTTTCTGCTTGTCGTGACCTGTTTCTTTTTCTTGCGAACAGTCGGTTTAGCCTTCTTGACCTTTTGAATGGAAGGCTTGGTCTTTCTGACCGTCACCTTGTTTTTTTTCTTTTTGCGTTTTTTGAAAAGGATATCGAAAAGGGTTTTACGTTTCTTCTTCTGCTGGGCATGCGCTTCATCCACGCCGATTAAAGGCGCCAAAGCGGTTCTGAAAACAGGTATTGTGGGCACAGCAAAGCTGATGCCCATCAAAATCATCAATATTAATGTCAAACGACGTAACATGTTACCATAGCTGGTACGGGTACCAGGTCCTTTACTCAATTACTCTTAACCCAAACGCCCCATGTTGCACGAGTGACGTTTTTTAGCCGCCTCTTAACCTGCGCAACACTTTTTTGGAAGCATAGCCATCCTGGGCCAATCCGACGCTTCTTTGGTAATCCTTGATTGCAGCCCTAGAGCCACCGCCAATCTTACCATCGATTTCACCGTCATAAAAGCCCTTTTGCAGAAGGCGTGATTGCAGTTCCTTGCTTTCTTCTTCATTCAAGCGTGTGTAGCCGCGTGGCCAATCAACAACAAATTCATCATAGCCTGCAATTCGGTCTGCAAGATGGCCAACTGCCAATGCGTATTTGTCAGCGTTATTGTAGCTTTTCAATACGAAGAAATTCTTGGTCATAAGGAAGGCTGGTCCATTCTGGCCAGCCAGAATTTTGACATTTGCCTTGCGATTGCGATCTGGGAACTGTTTTCCCTTTACACGCTTCAGGCCCAATCTTTCCCATTCGCCCAGGGTTCTGCTTTTTGTTCCGACCTGTGATGTGCTGAAGCCGCGGGGTGTACGTACTTCATATCCCCAGGTTTGGCCAGTTCGCCAACCGTTCTTTTTGAGAAGGTTTGCTGCAGAAGCCAAGGCATCGGGAACAGATTCCCAGATGTTGCGTCTGCCATCGCCATCGATATCAACCGCCCAGGTCTGATAACTGGTTGGAATAAACTGCGTATGCCCCATGGCGCCGGCCCAGGAACCGCGCAAGCCTCTGGCTGATACATCACCGTTTTGTACGATTTTCATCGCTGAAATCAATTGAGATCTGGCAAACTTTCTTCTGCGTTTGTCCTGATAGGCAAGGGTGCCAAGTGACCTTGCGACACTTCTCAGGGCAGATTCACGCTCCAGTGCTGCGCCATAGGAAGTCTCCATTGACCAGATCGCCATCAAGATATTGCGGTCAACACCATATTTTCGCTCAATGATATCCAGCCATGGCTTGTATTTTGCCCGCAGTTCGCGGCCTTTTTCAATCGCGGACTTGGTAATGCGATTGTCCATATAGTCCCAGACCTTTGATTTGAACTCAGGCTGGAAGTTTGCTGATTTGATAACTTCAGGGTCAGGTGACTTGATGCCTGAAAAGACTGCATCATAGGTGCTTGTTCTAACACCATTCTTGGCAGCAACTCCCCGAAAGTCCCTGATCCATTGTTGAAAACCTGCATCCGCGCTTGCAGGTGTAATTAGTAGACCTGATGCCAATACCGTGCTCATGCTGATCGCAAGGCCGGTTTGCTTCAGGTTGTGAAAAAAGCCGCATTTCATATAAATTTTCCCTCCAGCATATTGCTAGTCACAGTGCCATTGAGTATCGAATCAATGACCTTGCGTCATGATAGCCTTTAGATCATCCGGAATAAATGGACAGATTTAAGGCGACTGGAGGAAGTTTTGTAATAAAAACGTGAGCCTGATCAGGCTGACTTCTTGAGACTTGGCAGTTTCTTTTCCCAATCAAGGGCTGTTGAGATAATTGTTTCAAGATCATCGTGCCTTGGAGCCCACTCGAGCCTTGTCATCAAGCGGCTTGCATTGGCTGTCAGGGATTCAATGTCACCTGCACGGCGTTCTGTTTCAATGACACGGAAATCATTGCCTGAAATTCTTTTCACGGTGTCGATTACTTCACGGACTGAATAACCCTGGCTATAGCCGCAATTGGCTGTGAATTTTCTACCGCCATTGCGCAGATATTCAAGCGCCGTGTAATGCGCATTTGCCAAATCACCAACGTGAATGAAATCACGCACGCATGTTCCATCTGGCGTATCATAATCGGTGCCAAAGATTTTCATCGTTGGGCGATTGCCACTGGCAGCCTCACAGGCAACCTTGATAAGGTGGGTTGCACCCTCGGTTGACTGACCGGTACGTCCCTTTACATCACAGCCTGCGACGTTGAAATATCGCAGGATTACGTATGAAAAATCATGGGCTTCAGCGGTGTCGCGGATCATCAGTTCTGTCATCAGTTTTGATGTGCCATAAGGTGACATCGGGTTCAGGATCGCGTTTTCGCTGATTGGACCTTCGGTCAACGGATTGCCATAAACGGCAGCTGTTGAGGAGAAGATGAACTTTTTAACTCCTGTGTTGACGGCCGCCGCAATCAGATTGCGTGAATTCCCGGTATTATTGTCATAATATTTGAGCGGATTTTCAATGGATTCAGGAACGACTACCGAGCCTGCAAAATGGATGATTGCATCAATCTTGTGCTCGCGAAGAACGTCTTCCATGACTTGCTGATCGCCAATATTGGCGTTTACAAAGGTTACACCTTCCGGAATTGCCCATTCGAAACCCGTTACCAGATTATCGACGACAACCACTTGCTCATCGTTGTCCAGAAGCTCCCATACCATGTGTGAGCCAATATAACCTGCGCCACCTGTTACCAAGACCGTCATTGTAAAATACCCTTGTTTCCACCTGTTCAATCACTGTAATCGATTTGCCTTAGGATCAGGATAATTCAGATTTTAGAATGCAATCGAATTTATTCATCTTCTATTAACCATCAATTTGGCTTATATGTCGGTGCAAATCACTATCGGGGTTCTTAATCATGACTGAGTTGAAACGTGTTCGTAAGGCGGTTTTTCCTGTAGCGGGGCTTGGTACACGCTTTCTGCCAGCTACCAAGGCAGTGCCGAAGGAAATGCTTACTGTATTGGACAAGCCGGTTATCCAATATGCGGTTGACGAGGCCAGAAAAGCCGGTATTGAGCATTTTATCTTCGTTACAGGCCGCAACAAGGCTGTTATCGAGGATCACTTTGATCTTGCCTATGAGCTTCAGGACACACTTGAAAAAAGGGATAAAAAGGAAGCGATTGATACGCTTTCCAAATATCTTCCAAAACCGGGTGAGACAAGTTTTACACGCCAACAGGCGCCACTAGGATTGGGGCATGCTGTATGGTGTGCAAGAGAACTGGTAGGAGATGAACCCTTTGCGCTTTTATTGCCGGATATGGTGATGAAGGATGAAAAAGGGTGTACCTCCGGCATGATAGACCTCTACAACAAGACGGGCGGCAACATCATTGCCACTGAAGAGGTCGCCTGGGAAGAAACGCATCAATATGGTGTTATCGAAAAAGGCGAGGCAATCGCATCAGGGTTTGAAATTACCGGCATGGTCGAAAAGCCCGAGCCTGGTACAGCTCCTTCCAACCTTTTCATAAATGGTCGCTATATTCTTCAACCGGAAATCTTTGACGTTCTTGAAAGTCAGGGGCCAGGTGCGGGTAACGAGATACAGTTGACCGATGCCATGTTGACACTTGCCAAGACACAAAAGTTCTATGGCCATGTCTTTGAAGGCGAGACCTTTGACTGTGGTTCAAAGGCGGGCTTTATTCGTGCCAATATTTCCTATGCGCTGGAAGACAAGGCGATCAGGGGAGAAGTTCTGAGCGATCTGAAGAAATGGGTTCTGTCCCGCTTCCTGACACTTTAACCGATTTGTTGATTTAGCGTTGCAAGCGGATGCCGATCTGTCCGCTTGTTGCGTCAAAGTTAGAACCTGGTGCATCACTCTGAAAGCGCAGGTAGTCAATCTGTCCGGTTACTGCCATGAAGCGATTAACCCAATATTGTGCGCCTACGCCTGCTTCCATGATTGTGTTGTTTTCTTCATTGGTCTCGACTTGAGCACTTGCAAAGGCGTTCATGGATAATCTGCTGGTCAATTGACGATCAACCTCGACACGGCCGCTGTAAATAATGGAACCGTTTTCACCTGCATTGATGGAGTTGTTTGTTGAGGTGCCCAAAGTCAGGGATACCTGTGTGTCGCGCTCCGGCGACCAGTTCAACTGACCATCCAGTGTAAAGGCATCGAGATCGTTCAACGCAGGGTCTTCAAAACTTTCGCTGACATATCCGATCGCAATTTCACCGGTCAGCTTTTCACCCATATCCACTTCAACGCCGCCACGCAGTTCGAAGCTGTTGCTGTCACGATCATTGCCATTGCGGTCACTTTCCTGATCAAAGTCACGAATTGCATATCGACCTTCCACAAATGGTGTAAGTGCCGGTGAAATTTCGTAGCCAACCCTTGCAGTGATGCCATATTCGGTGTTGTTTTGGTCACCTTCGTTTTGAATGATGCCATTGCCAAGATCCGCAGGTTGAAATTCGTCACGGTCTATGTCACCGGTCAGGGAAAACTGTAGTTTTCGATCAGTGCGTTGCAGTTCAAGGCTGGCACCCCAGTTTTCCTGTATCGGATTATCAACAGCTCCAGGCGCAAGCGTGCTGCTGGTAAACCCTTGGGTGGATATGTTGTAAAACCCGCGTGTTGTAGCGGTGTACCCATCAATCAGGTCAAGCCGCAGGGATGTATTGAGCTGCAATTGTGGCTGATCAACTTCATCACCATCAAAGGGACGCCTGTAAGAGCCATCGATGCTGGTTTGCCACTGGTGGCGTGACCAGTTTGATGTGATGGTTGCATCAAGGCTTGTTTCCGAGAAACCACCAGCCTCACCACCTGCTTGTTGTGAAACATTGTCTGAATAACCGATTGCCTGTTCCAGCGATACGTTGACATCGAAAGTGCCCAGTCGAAAGCCGGTCGGTGCAAATGGATCGGTCTCTGGCGCGGAAGGTGTGCCGCTTTGAACAGGACTTTCTGGCGCATTGCCAAGTGGTGTTTGGTCAAGGGTCGAAAGGTTTGAGACAGGGCCTGCAGGTCCTGCTGGTATGGCTCTTCGTTGTGTATTATCTGGTAGTTCAACCGGCGCAGGTGGCGTAGGGTCTGGTGCGCGCTGGCTTGTACCAAGAAGCTGGTTTCGTCTTGCTTCTGCTGAAGACAGATCGTTGAAACTTCTATCACCGGACGTGCCCTGTGATGAAAAGACAGAAACCTGATTAGCGTCACCAGATGGTACGCTTTGTGCGAATGCAGGCGAAAGCAGTGTGGTTGCCAAAAGACTACCCACAAAAAAATTGCCAAGTTGTTTGCCCGCTTTGGACATTTGCGCCATTGTCCTTTAATGAGATTGAAAGGAATTCAAATCCTTTGCAAATCGTAAACATTTACGGTTAATGAATGGTTTAAGGCTTGGTATATTTGCCATCCCGTTGTGGAATTTTTGCATGTCTGATTTACCCAATATCCAATCTGCCCTCAGAACGCTCGAGTTTGAGCGAAAGGGGCTGGAAGCTGTATCAAGCGCACTTGCCAATGGCATGGGTGAAGGTTTTGACAAGGCATGCAACATCATGCGTGATATTGGCGGGCGAGTGATCGTTACCGGTGTTGGCAAGAGTGGTCATATTGGAACCAAGATTGCAGCCACACTTGCCTCTACAGGGACGCCGGCATTTTTTGTGCATCCAGCAGAAGCCAATCATGGTGATCTGGGCATGATTGCGCGTGACGATGCAATCATTGCCTTGTCATGGTCTGGTGAAACCGCAGAACTGAAAGGCGTGATAGCCTATTCCAGTCGTTTTTCAATTCCAATGATTGCCATCACGCGAAACCGGAATTCGGCACTCGGCAAGGAGGCAACCGTATGCCTTGAACTGCCGAATGTTGAAGAGGCTTGTCCGAACGGTTTGGCTCCCACCACCTCTACAACCATGCAAATGGCATTGGGCGATGCGCTGGCTGTCGCCCTGCTTGAAAGCCGTGGCTTTTCTGCAGATGACTTTGGCATTTATCATCC
>CALDZZ010000242.1 GCA_937944075.1 uncultured Rhizobiaceae group bacterium | reverse complement strand
GATGTCATGGGTACGATTTCATCATCAAACCTGCCTGCTTCCTGGGCAGCAGCTGTTCGCATTTGGGATTGCAGTGCAAACTCGTCCTGTGCATCGCGGGATACTCCGTAGCGTTCTGAAACAACCTCGGCAGTTTCAAGCATGGACATATAGGTAGCCGGCATGTTTTCCATGAGCCATGGGTCAATGCCGCGATAGAGGTTCATGTTTTCGTTTTGCACCAGTGAAATGGATTCAAGGCCACCACCTACAGTGACCGTCATGCCGTCCGAGATGATTTGTTTGGCTGCGGTTGCAATCGACATCAGGCCAGAAGAACATTGACGGTCGATGGACTGGCCTGCAACACTTGTCGGCAAGCCGGCACGCAACAATGACTGTCTGGCAATATTGGTTCCGGTCGAGCCTTGTTGCAGGGCTGCGCCCATGATGACGTCATCTACTTCTGCCGGGTCAATGCCTGCACGTTCAACGGCATGCTTGATGGCATGACCGCCCAACGCTTGCGCCTGAGTGTCGTTGAAGGCACCACGATACGCCTTTCCAATCGGGGTTCTCGCGGTTGAAATAATAACTGCTGATCTCATGGTAATTTCCTTTTAGCTCCAGCGGATAAGGCCGATGATTGCGGATGCGATGTAGAAAAACTGTAGCAACAAGAATGCCCAGCGTTTGTCGATTACTGCCCAGCCTGCAAACAAAAGGGCAGAAACGAGCAGCAGGCTGAAACCCAGTATCTCATTACCTGTATTGGAAGCGATAAGCATGGCATAGGCTATTGCCAAGGCCGAACCGGTTGTTTCAAAAATTGTGATTAGTTTTGATTTGGTCAATTTACTTACTCATCTGAACGACTTTGACGACATGCTCTGTGCCTGAATGGAAAACGTCAGGTTTTGACATGTCGTTGATCTTGTCAAAGTTTGCAGCAATGCCGTCTGCTGTACGATCTTCTTGTGAAAGGTGAAGTCCGGCTCCCTCGCTTATTTGCAGAGTGGTATAGGAACCGGCACCGGCAAACATGACCACATGATTGGGCGCTTCCCTGGAAACCATGAATATGGCTGCCGGCGTTACAAACTTTGGATCAAGCTTTGCAAGCATGTCTTCTGTCAAAATGTCTTCCGTCATGCGGGTTGCAGCGGTCGGGGCGAGGCAGTTGATCTGAATGTTGTTCTTGGCGCCTTCAATGCAAAGTGTATTCATCAGGCCAACTAGCCCCATTTTTGCCGCTCCATAATTTGCCTGACCAAAGTTGCCATAAATACCGGATGTGGAGGTCGTCATCAAAATGCGACCGTAGTTCTGTTCCTTCATCTGGTTCCAGACAGCCTTTGTGCAATTGGCTGAGCCGTTTAAATGCACATCTACGACTGAATTCCAGTCGGACATTTCCATTTTACCGAAAGACTTGTCGCGCAAGATGCCTGCGTTGTTGATTAGAACATCGACACGACCCCATTTGGAAACCGCCTCGGCTACCATGGCTTCGCAATCTGCGAAATTCGTGACGTTTGCACCGTTGGCGATTGCATCTCCACCTGCATCAATGATTTCCTGAGCAACTTGTTCTGCAGGAGCCAGCGCACTACCGGTACCATCTCTTGCACCGCCGAAATCATTCACCACGACTTTTGCGCCGCGTCTGCCAAGCTCCAGCGCATGGGATCGTCCAAGTCCGTTTCCCGCACCTGTTACAATTGCCACCTGGCCTTCAAACGAGATTGTCATGTTTAATCCTTCTTCAAAATGGTCAACCCCAGCCACTCGGCTACGAGTGCAGGTTTTTCGATATTGTCAATTTCAACCGCAACATCATAACGCGACAGGTATTCACCCGGTTTGCGTTCGTTGCATTCGATCAGCTTGATGTGGCCGCGCAGGCGTGATCCTGAAGGGACAGGCATCAGAAAGCGGATTTTGTCAAAGCCATAATTGATCACCATTTCCTTGTTTTCTATTTGTGGAATAACATCACTAATAAATTTGGAAAGCAGGGACAGGGACAGGAAACCATGTGCAATGGTTCCACCAAAAGGCGTTTCTGCTTTAGCGCGTTTTTCATCCACGTGAATGAATTGATGATCAAGGGTTGCATCTGCAAATGTGTCGATAAGCTCCTGGGTTACCTCAACCCATGGTGATCTTGCTTCCCATTTGCCGGCCTGTGCCTGAAAGTTCTGTATAGATATCATGCCCATGAGATTACCTGTGCATGCCAAATAGATCGGGTGCCGGATTAACATGGATGCCTCCGTCAAGCGGCAGAATCGCGCCGGTAATATAAGCGCCGCCTTTTCCGCATAGATACAGCGTTGCGCCTGCAATATCATCCGGCTCACCAATGCGGCCCAGGGGAACGCCTTGACCCACGTGGTCTGCCTGTTCTTCCGTGGCCGTTGCAAAAGCGGTCATTTTGCTCTGGAATGGGCCAGGGGCGAAAGCATTGAATGTAATGTTGCGCTCTGCCAGTTCACGCGCCATGATTTTTGTAATGTGATGAACCGCAGCCTTTGAGGCAGCGTAGGAGTAGGCGCCTTCACCCAGAGCCGCGTCGCCCATGACAGAACCAAGATTGATAACCCTTGCCGGATCTTCCTTGGTGGCTGCTGCCTCCAGCAATGGCATGAGTTGTTGCGAGAGGTGAAATACACCTGTTACGTTGACATCCATTACCTTTGACCAGGCGGCATAGGGGAATGTATCGATTGGCTCACCCCAGGTGACGCCTGCATTATTGATAAGAATGTTGAGCGTGTCTGTTCTGGATTTCACTTCTTCAACCAGTGTATTGATGCCTTCTTCCGTGCCAACATCTCCGGCAAATCCGACGGCCTTGCCTTTTGCACCCATGGCATTCAGTTCTTTTGCAACTGCTTCACAGGCTTCCCCTTTTCGAGATGCAATCATAACGGTGGCGCCTGCCTCAATTAGCGCTGTAGCTGCCATGCGGCCAATTCCGGTTGCGGCGCCAGTCACGAGTGCGTTCTTGCCTTCCAGTGAAAAGAGTTTGTCAAGAATACCCAAATCATTCCTCCAAATACCGTTTAGCGATTGACTTTCCCTGTTACACAATGCTCCTATTTTGACGTATTCGTAAAGCACAAATTTGCCCAATAGGAAGAAGAGACAGAGATGCCAACATCAAATTCCGTATCAGCAATGGATCTTGGAATGACCGAGAACCTTCGACCGATCCACGAAAAAGTGGCCAAGATGATTTCAGAGGAAATCATTCCCCTTGATGAAGAATTTCTGGCAGAAGTCGAAACGGGTGATCGTTGGGAATATACCCCTCGTCAGACGGAAATTCTGGAAGGCTTGAAGTCCAAGGCCAAAGAGCGCGGGTTGTGGAATTTCTGGCTAACGGATTCAGAGCGCGGCTATGGCCTGACCACGGTTGAATATGCCTATCTGGCCGAGGAAATGGGCAAGGCGCATCTGGGTGCCGAGACGTTCAACTGTTCCGCGCCTGACACAGGCAACATGGAAGTCTTTGAACGCTATGGTACTGCTACGCACAAGAAAGAATGGTTGGCGCGTCTGCTCGAAGGTGAAATTCGTTCTGCCTATCTGATGACAGAACCCGATGTGGCTTCTTCTGATGCAACCAATATTTCCATGTCGTGTGTGAGAGATGGCGATGCATATGTTTTGAATGGTGAAAAGTGGTGGTCATCGGGCGCAGGGGACCCGCGTTGTGCGGTTTATATCGTCATGGTGCATACGCCGGATGATAGCCGCTCCAAACACCAGCAGCACTCCCAGATTATTGTAGATGCCGCAAGTGACGGTATTGAGAAACTGCGACCGATGCAGGTCTACGGCCATGATGATGCACCGCACGGTCACATGCATTTGAAGTTCACGAATGTGAGGGTTCCGGCTGAAAACCTTTTGTTGGGTGAGGGGCGCGGGTTCGAGATTTCGCAAGGGCGGCTTGGGCCAGGGCGTATTCACCATTGCATGCGGGCGATTGGTCAGGCTGAACGCGCTCTGGAACTCATGTGCAAACGTTCCATGCAGCGTGAGGCTTTTGGCAAACGGCTTGCACAACTGGGGGCGAATTATGACATCATTGCCAACTGCCGCATGGAAATTGAACAAGCAAGACTGCTTTGTCTGAAGGCCGCCTGGATGATGGATCAGGGCGATCCCAGAGCTGCTGCCCCCTGGATATCACAAATCAAGGTGGTTGCCCCGATCATGGCACTCAAGGTGATTGACGAAGCGGTTCAAATGCATGGTGCGCAGGGCATCTCACAGGATACATCGCTTGCTCGTGCATGGACCCATGTCAGAACCCTTCGCTTGGCTGATGGTCCTGATGCGGTACACCGCAGACAAGTTGCCCGAAACGAATTGCGCAAATATACGCAGGAAAAAATATGATGAAGGCTATCGTTTGCAAGGAATTCGGCCCCATCGATGCGCTTGAAATTCAGGAGATGGATGATCCTGTTGCAAATGCCAATGAAGTCGTGATTGACGCGGAAGCGATTGGGGTCAATTTTCCAGATGGGCTTCTCGTGCAGGGGCTTTATCAGGTCAAGCCGCCGACGCCATTTGTGCCGGGCATGGAACTTGCGGGAACGGTTAGTTTTGCAGGTGAAAATTCAGGCTTTAACGTGGGTGACCGTGTGGCTTCCGTCTGTATGATTGGCGCTTTTGCCGAGAAGGTCAAAGTTCATAAATCGATGGTCATGCCAATTCCGCAAGATGCGGCTGCGAGTGAAATTACAGCACTGATGTGTGGCTATGGCACTGCTCATCATGCGCTAAAACAACGTGGGGCATTGAAAGCTGGCGAGACGCTTGCAGTCACCGGTGCTTCCGGTTTGACTGGATTAGCCGCAGTGCAAATTGGCAAGGCGATGGGTGCAAGGGTTATCGCGATTGCTTCCAGCGAGGAAAAGCGCAAGATCTGTGAAGAGAATGGTGCGGATATCACACTTGGCTATGAAAATCTCAAGGATGACTTGAAGGCGGCCACGGACGGCATGGGCGCAGACGTTGTTTTTGATGTGGTGGGGGGTGATGTCTTTCATGCCTGTTCACGGGCAATAAACTGGAATGGGCGCTTGCTCGTCATCGGATTTGCCGATGGGGATATTCCGAAGTTTCCCGTCAATCTGGCTTTGGTCAAGGGGTACAGCGTGGTCGGTGTTTTCTGG
>CALDZZ010000241.1 GCA_937944075.1 uncultured Rhizobiaceae group bacterium | reverse complement strand
ATGGCAAGTCCTGCCGTTGACAAACCCAAGTCGGATGCAAGGTTCCTGAAAGGTTCAACAGCCGCAATATTGGCATCATAATTGGGCTGCATGAAACGCGGATTGTTTACCAGGAACGGCATCTGCTGAACCGCTTCATGGGTGAGCGGCGTATCTGTTAGGAAAGAACGGCCAACCGGTGAAAAGGCAACCAATGCCACGCCCAACTCCTTGCAGGTTTGCACCAGGCCCATTTCAGGCGAACGCGTCGAAAGGGAATATTCAGACTGCACCGCAGCAACCGGATGAACCGCATGCGCCTTGCGCAGGGTTGTTGGTGCAATTTCGGAAAAGCCAATGGATTTCGTCTTACCTGCCTTCACCAGCGCGGCAAGGGTTTCAGTTACCTCTTCAATTGGAACCGCCGGGTTTCGACGGTGGACATAATAAAGATCAACACAATCTACACCCATCTTTTGAAGGCTTTTCTCGAGTTCTTCAGTGAGATGTTCGGGAGAATTATCAAACACATTGCCATCTCCATCCGAATTGCGTTTGATACCGCCCTTGGTTGCAATTTTGAAATGATGCTTTGCTTCCGGGGTTTCTCTCAGATAATTGCCTATCACAGTCTCAGATCGCCCCATGCCGTAGACATTTGACGTATCAAGATGATTAACACCGTGTTCGCGTGCCATATCCATGATCGCAAAGCTTTCGGCTTCCGTGGTCTTGCCATAAAAATCTGAGAACGACATGGCGCCATATCCTACAGGATGTATCTCGGCACCATCCTTGCCCAGTCTGCGATATTTCATGGTCTATTTCCTGTCTGAATTCTGTCTTGTAATAAGTTTGCCAGTAGTCGGCCTCTCTTTATAAAGCGATGATTGCGTGCTTGTGAAGCTTCTTCATGCATTCGCGGTATAATCCAGCCAATATAAGTCATCGCACGCAAGAGCATAAAGAGATCAAGCAAGGCAATATCGAGCGGCCGAACACTATGATAACCCTCAATGAGTGCATGCCGCATTTCTTCATAATCTGGCTCAAAAATATTCGGAAGCAATGTTGTGGCAAGGTCAAAAAGCCTGAAGCCAAATCCCCCATCATCAAAATCAATAAACTGTATGATATCCTCATTGATCAGGATATTTTCACGAACAAGATCCGCATGGATCAACCCATAATCAAGGCTCTGTTCCTGTTGCATCAAGACAGTTTTCCCAACCTCTTTCACCTTTAAAAAGAGCGCTTTGTCTGCCGCGCTCAATTCCGGATTGTTCCAAAATTTTCCCCAAATAGGCTCGTCACCCACAAGGCCCTCTCTGTCCCAAGCTGGACGGGCAAAGCCTTGCGGCAGTCGCCATTGGTCAAATACCAAATGAAGACGAGCCATTTCGCAACCAACCTTGCGCATTACGCCAATATGATCGCTTGCATTCAAGCCATCGCTGGCAGAACCAAGAGGTTTCCCCGGCAACCAGGTGAGCATGTCAACCTGGGTACTATCTACATTGTGAAGAAGACTGCCATCGTTTGAAACGATCGGGACTGGAACATTCAATCCACCCTGCGAAACACCGCGCATCCATTGCAGTTCTGATTTTAACTCCGCATCACTTCTATACCCTGAGCGATGCAAGCGCATGGCATATGCCGCACCATCATGATCAACTCTGAAAACCTGATTTTCTCTTGCTGCAATCAGGTTAAACTCCGCGCCTTCCATGCCCCACTGCACAAGCGCTTTTGAAACAATGTCACTCATGTAGATACAGGCGTTTCTGCAAGAACTTCATCCAGCGTATCAAACAGCAGATCTGCATTTTCAATTGAGAAAGGCATTGGAGGCCTGATCTTCAGGGTGTTTTTGTGCCGCCCAAGCTTTGAGTGAATAATCCCGCGATGACGCATTGCATTAATGACCCTGTCCGTAAAATCACTTGCCGGTTCCATGCTTTCGCGGTCAAGCACCATTTCAGCGCCGAATATCAACCCCGACCCACGAACATCACCGATTGCAATGTGTCTGGATTTAAGTTCATCCAGGCGCTTTCGGGCATGCAAACCAACCGTCAATGCATTGGAAACCAGATCCTTTTCCTCCAACTCATCCAGCACAGCCATAGCCGCACTGCAAGAAACCGGATTTCCACCAAAGGTATTGAAGTAGCGAAAACCGGAGCGGAATTCTTTCATGATGTCTCTTGTTGTAACCACGCCACCAACCGGATGACCATTCGCCATCGGCTTTCCCAGGGTTACGATATCCGGAACAACGCCCATTTTCTCATGCGCCCAGAAGTGCGTTCCCGTTCGACCAAAGCCGGATTGCACTTCATCGCAAATCAGCAAGCCACCAGCCTTTTTTACCACATCTGATACAGGCTTGAGCCAGCCGTCCTTGTATTCGGGAAAACCCTCATTTAGAAAATAAGGGCAAATCACCAGCGCCCCAAAGCCAATACCGGATTTTTCCAATTCGTGAATGTGCTCGAGAACCGCTTCGGCAAACAGGCTTCCGTCCGGATCAGGATTTCGATAGCTGTCAGGGGCTTCAACAAAGCGGAAATACTGATCAAGTCCAAAACCAACGCTTGGTATGTTTGAGCGGGAAAGTTGACTGACGAGTGCTGTATTACCGTGGTAAGTAGCATCTGTTGAAATGATACCACGTTTTCCGGTCGTAGCCTCTGACATCCTGAGCGCTATGTCATTTGCTTCAGAACCCGTGCAGGTCATGATCGCCGTATCAAGACTGGCATGCATGGTTGCGGTCAGCCGTTCAACATAATCCAGGATAGTGTCATGCAAATAACGGGTATGGGTGTTTAACGTGCTTGCCTGTTTGTAAATGGCTTCAACCACACGCGGATTACAATGCCCAACGTGTGGCACGTTATTATAGCAATCCAGATACTTTCGCCCGTCTGCATCCCAAAGCCAAACACCCTCACCTTTTACGATGTGTACAGGCTCATTATAAAAGGTTGCCACATTCGGCCCCAGAAGTCTTTCCCTGTCCCTGATGAGATCATCGGTTGTGCGTGGCATCCGTTTACTTCCCTACTAGTATTCGCATGAATGCAAAAAGTGACGCCAATGACAAGGTAAAAGAAGCAGGCCTAGAATTCCTTTTCGGCACCAGTGCGATACTTGTTGCTCGGAACAAACCCGCTTTTTACCGGCTCACGCTTATCCTTCACCCACAATTCACGACCCGGGTGAATGCCCCCACCCTGGATTGCAGAAACTGCAGAATTCCGCATACGCGCAAGAAGACGTGTATCCGCATCCCCACAAGAGGGATGCATGCCGCCATTGGCATCAACAATTTTTTGCCAGGCTTCCTTGCGTGAGGAGAAGGTTGCATCATCTTCCAGCGCAGTACAATTAATCTCATTGGTGTTGAGATCAACAACGATTTCATCACCATCTTCAACAAGGGCGATTGGCCCACCCACAGCAGCCTCCGGCCCAACGTGACCAATCACCAAACCAACCGAACCACCGGAAAAACGGGCATCTGTCATAAGACCAACAACAATATCCTTTTCGCGGCAAAGTGTTGTAATGCGAGAAGTCGAATCCAGCATCTCAGGCATGCCAGGCGCACCAGACGGGCCTTCATAGCGTACCATCACCATATCATGATTTTCAAAACTGTCCGGCGCCTGATCAAGTGCATCCAGCAGTTCAAACTCGGAGTCAAAACAGCGAGCCTTGCCTTTGAAAACATTGTTCTCAAGTCCGCCTTCAACGCCAGCAAGTTTCAAAATCGCACTGAAATCCGGAGACAGGTTTCCACCCAGAACACGAAGACCACCTGTCGGCTTGTAGGGCTTTTCAACCGGATACACAACGCGACCATCCGGCCCCGGAGTTTCAAGCCTCGCAATCTGTTCAGAAAGCGTTTCACCAGTACAAGTATCGGTATTTCCATTCACAAGTCCGGCTTCAATCAATTCCTTGACGATAACCTGAATCCCGCCAATGCCATCAATATCGACCATGGAATAAAGTCCGTAAGGGCGCGCATCGGTTAAAACCGGAATGAGATGTTGCGAAAGATGATTGAACTCTTCAGGCGTCATGACATCACGCCAGAAATTTTCAAAACCTGCAGCGCGTGCAATCTCAGGCACATGAAGCACAACATTGGTAGAACCACCAACGGCCATGGCAACTATCAATGCATTACGAAGATTATCACGCTTAACAATATCCCTCGGCTTGATGCCTTTTTGAACCATCGCATCGAGATAGCCAACCAGTTGTGCAGGAAACTCTTCAAGGCGTCTTGGATCATCTGATGGCGGAGAAACCATGTGCAATGGTTCCATGCCTGCAACAGCAATGAAGGTTTGCATTGTGTTATAGGTAAACATGCCGCCACAAGACCCATAGCCCGGACAAGCAGCACACGCGATATGCTTTTTGTATTCTTCATCCGGATGTCCAGCGACCTGAAACGCTGCCACAATATCCAGCATCTCGTTACTGCGAGAATCCTTTGCAGGACGAATAGGCCCATCAGACATGATAATGGCCGGGCGGTTATGTTCCAAAATCGCAGATAGAGTTCCGACAGGCGGCTTGTCACACGCCACGACTGCAATCACCCCTTCAAGGTTTGATGCACTCAAATGCTCGCAGAAACTGTCATTGGTAACCTCGCGGCCAATCAACGAATAGCGCATTTCACGCGTTCCGTTGCGCATGCCGTCTGAAGTTGCAATCGTATATTCAGGCTGAACCAGACGCATCTGCATCTTGCCATCTTCCATGCCGATATTTTCACGCAGACACTTATGAATTGCCTCAACCTTGCCCTGAACACCCAGATAACACTGACTGTCACCCTTGGTGCCAACCACGCCTACGGCCGGGCTGTGAATAAGCTCCATGTCTGTGCCAAGTTCTCGTGCGATGCCATAAGTCTGGCTGTTGCGACCGGGGTGTTTATCCATAACTTTGGGTTCGGAACTGGACACGCATATTCTCCTGAAATTCTTGGCCACTAGTGCCTGACAAGTACAATTGCATCGTTTCTAGTTTGCCTGAAAAGACACGTCAATAAATTAAGAGATTTATTCTTGTTCGGAAATTTCGAGGATGCGGCTTGTGGCTCACGTCCGGATTATATGGCAATGAAGTTTGAAGCGGCAGTTGTGACCTAGTTTTTGTCTTCCGGCAGATCCGGTATTGGAACAACATTCACACCTTCTTCAGCAAGGCTGACCGCTTCCTCTACCGAGGCTTTTCCATAAATGCCCCTGGCTTCGGTTTCGCCATAGTGAATTTTTCGTGCTTCCTCTGGAAATTTGTCACCAACATTCTCCGAGTTCTTTTCAATGTGCTGTTTGATTTCACGGATTTTGGTCACAACCTCTTCAGGCATTTGTGGAGCAACCGTTGCAAGTGCGGTATCATTTCCGGATTTTTTTGTACCAGCTACTCCAGGCGCCATCAGTGCCTTTGATACTTTCCTTGAGCCACATTGCGGACATTCAACAAACCCACGCTTGCGCTGTTTGGCGTAATCATCACTTGAGCCAAACCAGCCTTCAAATTCATGGTCTTTGTCACAAACAAGGGAATACTTAATCATGATACAGTTTTTAAATCATAGCTACGGGCATTGGCAAGATTGGGGATTTTTTGCCGAGCTTGCCTGACCTCATCAAGATCAATATCAGCGGTTATCACACCGGGTTCCTCATGTGGAAGTTCTGCCAGAATTTCACCCCAGGGATTTACAATCAAGGAGTGTCCGTAAGTTTCGCGCCCATCATCATGGTCACCACCTTGAGCAGCCGAAATCATGAAAGCACCATTTTCAACAGCTCTTGCCCTTTGCAAGATATGCCAATGTGCCCGTCCTGTCTGTCTGGTAAAGGCAGCAGGCGCTGAAATAACAAAGGCACCTTCAATAGCATAATTACGATAAAGCCCTGGAAACCGGACATCATAACAAATCGACAGGCCAATTTTGAATCCACCTGTATCGGCCAGCACGGCCGTCTCTCCAGGCTTGTACACGTTTGATTCACGCCAGCTTTCACCGTTATCAAGATCCACATCAAACATGTGAATTTTATCATAGGAGGATATCAGTTTTCCATCGCCATTGAAGAGGAATGCCCTGTTGGCAGCAATGCCTTCCCCTGCCAGAATAGCATGAGAGCCAATATGCAGCTTAACACCTAATTCCCTGGAAAGTTGAGCCGCATGCATGACAAGCGCATCATCTTCCTGAGACTTGATTTCAGAAAAAAGACCCTGCCGGTTCTTTTGCAATATTCCTGTCATTTCCGGCGTTTGAATATAGGTTGCGCCTTCACTTGCAGCCTGACGCACCAGGACATCCATTGCTGAAATATTATCATCAATGAGCGTACCTGAACGCATTTGGACACAAGCAACACGCATCTGATTATTTCAACATCATTATTTCAACATGGGATCGAGCTTGCCTGCACGATCAAGAGCATGCAATTCATCACATCCACCAATATGTTTGTCCCCGATGAAAATCTGCGGAAAAGTTCGACCACCGTTTGATTTGCGGATCATCTCTTCCTTGACCTTCGTGTCAAAGGTTCCGTCATGTTCCTTGAACGAGACGCCTTTGGATTTCAAAAGGGATTTTGCTGCACTGCAATATCCGCAGAACTTTCTGGTATACAAGACTACTTCCGGCATGATGATTTTCCTGAATGGTTGAACGCCTCTTATATAGAGATTATTCCACATAGGTTTCAACCTTTGCGAAGACAAGAACATTAATGTGAACAGCGCCAGCGCGTTTCAATGCCCTTGTAGCAGCCTTGCAAGTGGCGCCAGTGGTATAAACATCATCAACCAGCAGAACACGCTTGCCTTTGACATCAATTTTCTTGTCCTGCGGTACTGCAAAAGCACCTGATACATTTCTGGCACGTTCTTTTTCACTCAAGCCGACTTGTTGTCTTGTGGCTTTTTGCCGGATCAAAACCTCAGGGTTATATATCTTGTCATTTGAAACAGCCAGATGTTGAGCCAAATCACCAGCCTGATTGAAACGTCGCTGCCTCAATCGTTTTGGATGCAGGGGAACCGGTACAATCATATCCGATTCACTGATGACTTCTTGTCCTGCAACATGCATCCAGTCCGCAATCCACCTCAAGAGGTCTGTTCGGTCAGAATACTTGATAGAGGATACAAGCTTTCGTGCCAGATCATCATACAGCAAGACAGTGCGCAATTTATCAAAGGGTGGTGGATCAGCAATTGCCTCGGCGCTCAAAAACCCCTCTCCCATATCTATGGAAAAAGGAGAACCCATTACCGCACAAAACGGCTTGGTCACAAATCGCAATTCACTCCAGCATTTGGGACAGCACCCGCCTTGGACATCCACAAAACGCTCACACGTCAGGCAGGTACTGGGCACAAACAGACCTGACAAACCGGAAAGGAGTTTACCGATTTTTCCAGTGATTTGAATTCTCTTGCTGGATATTTCCATGCGAGCAGACTATGTGAAGTTTATGCAAAAGACGAGTCAGCCATTCCTGTTTAATCCCAAACGGCAAAAAGCCATCGAAGAGCGGGCAATGCACATCGCCCAGCATGATGCGGATTTTCTTGTGAAGGAAGCTGCATTGATCATGGCAGAAAGACTGGATGCAACCAATCGGGACTTTGATGTTAGCGTTGATATGTTCTCGCCATTTGACGCCATGCTAGAGCATCTGGTTTCTTCAAGGAAAATCGATGAGATTTATCAGATGTCATCTCATGCCACTGGCGGAAGCCAACCCGTAAAAAGCCTTATTGGATCGCGAGAGGAGATAGCCCTGAAACCCGGCTCAACCAATCTGATTACATCAGTGTTTGGTTTGCATTGGTCAAATGACCTTCCAGGTACTTTGGCCCAAATAAAAAGCGCGCTGGTTGAGGATGGGCTGTTTCTGGCAGCACTACCCGGGGACAGAACCCTGATGGAATTGCGCGACGCAATGTTGACAGCAGAGAGCATGATTAACGGGAATGCGACATTGCGCGTGGACCCGTTTGGTGAAGTCCGTCAATTTGGTAGCCTTCTCCAAAGAGCCGGATTTGCCTTGCCCGTTGTAGATACGGAACTCATGACTGTGCGTTATTCATCACTGTCAAAACTGATCGCCGATCTAAGGGCCATGGGCGCCACCAGCAGCCTTGAACAAAACAGACAATTCGGACCGCGTGAACTTTTCAAGAAGACAGAAGAGGTTTACCGTGAGCGATACCAGGATGCCGATGGCAAAATCCGGGCCACAGTCGAATTTGTATTCTTGTCGGGCTGGTCACCGCATTCGTCTCAACAAAGGCCGTTGAAGCGAGGTAGCGCTACAAACAAGCTTTCAGATTTTCTGTAAAATCCAAAATGCTTCAGGAAACATCCACAATGGATTTTTCGATGAAGTTATACATGTTTTCGGTTGAGTCACCGAAGTTATTCAACGCAGCAAGAATTGCAACGCTCATCAAGGCAGCAATCAAGCCATACTCAACAGCCGTCGCACCTTTCGTATTTTGGATTAGTTTTATTAAATGCGCCATATCATTCCCCAGCATTTAGAAGGAAGTCTATCTCACTTCCTGATCAAATTTTTTATTTATTAAATTCCTCATCAATATTATTGAAATTGTCACCCAGTGTCGTACCGATCTGGGTAGCGCCTGCAATAATGGCAATCGAAATAAGTGCAGCAATCAGGGCATATTCGATTGCAGTTGCACCGTTAGTGTCATTCATGAATTTTTTCAATAATACCAATTTGGATATCCTTTTACGCTTTCAGACAGATAAACACGTAGTCTTGAAATTGAAGTTAATAGCCTTGGTTTCCCAAAACTTTCATTTCAATTACATTTTTACTTTTCTTCGTCCTTGTCAGCATCAAGAATACTTTTCCTGATGGTATAAGTCTTGGGCTTGCTCTCAGTCGTTGATACAGAACTGGTTTGAACCGTATCCACACCATACTGCTTTTGATAGGCATATTCCTTGGAGGCAGTGCTTAACATCGGTATTCCGATCGCAACACCAACAATCACTGCAAGACTGAATACAAGGCTTGTCTGTATTGCTGTTTCGCCTGATTGATTTTTAATAAAATCGCCAAGGGTTTTCATTAGAGTATTACTTGTCATTTTTCCGTCCCGAAAAACTATTTGGAATGTGCAATTGATTAAGAGTACATTTCGATAATTATTCAAATTACAAGTAATCTATAAAATATCCATTAACGCCGGAATAAAAGGATCATCAGCAGGTGGCATTGGAAATTCGCGCAGCTTGTTGCCACGCACCCACTTCAATTGCTGGTTTTCACGTCCGACAGGCATGCCCTGCCATTTTCGACAAATGAAAAGTGGCATCAGGAGATGAAACTTATCATAGGCATGGGACGCAAAGGATAGTGGCGCCAGACAGGTCTCCCAGGTCAAAATTCCAAGTTCTTCCTGCAATTCCCTTATCAGGGCTTCTTCAGGGGTTTCACCGGTTTCGATTTTCCCACCGGGAAATTCCCAAAGCCCTGCCATGGACTTGCCTTCGGGGCGCTGTGCCAACAAAACGCGGTTATCAGCATCTACAAGGGCGCATGCGCTAACCAGTACGAGGGGTTTGTTATCCGGCTTCATGTTCATGATCACACAGGCGCCTTGCGATAGCTATATCGGTACAGTTCCTCAAACCCAAAACTTTTATACAGTTCAAAAGCGGCAGTATTTTCTGCAACAACCTGCAACCAGGCATGCTTTGAACCTGATTGCTTTGCCCACTTCAAGGCACTGCCCATCAAGGAACTGGCATGCCCCTGCCTTTGATGACTATTGCCAGTGACCAAATCAAAAATACCAACAAGGTCATTGTCATGCACACAACGCACCGCGGCCACATGATTATCACCTTCATTTTTGACAAAAAGCCCACAGGTTGGCTGGATTGACTGGATAACTTCTACAAGTCCAGGTTTGCTGCTTTTTTTCTCGCTGGAAAGCTGAAGGAATGAATCTGCCCAATAGCCAATATCCTTCATCGGAACATGATCGCGATGAACTGAAAGATCAACTGAGGAAAGATCCAGCATCATGACAATGCTTTCATCAAACCGAAGCCAGCCCCTGTCATCCAGAATGTCTTCAAGCTCAGGTGGCGCAAGCGGGGATTGCCTGAAAATCAGTTCACGACCGAAACTTTCAAACTTTCGTTTTGCAAGTTCTATTCTCGCATCAATATAGGCGTGGTCGGAAGGATCAAGCGGATTAACAGAGTTCAATCGCTTGGCAGGATGCCCTGCTGTAAGACGTATGGCCCATGTACCATCGTAATGGGTTGATGTGGATGGGAATGACCGAAAACTGACTGCCTCCAGCCGTCTGACCTGTGGAAGGGATTGCATGGTTATCAACTCCGGTAATCGCCATTGATAGCGACATATTCCTTGGTCAGGTCACAAGTCCAGACTTTTGCCTTGCCCTTGCCAAGACCGATATCAACACTGATATTAATTTCATCAG
>CALDZZ010000240.1 GCA_937944075.1 uncultured Rhizobiaceae group bacterium | reverse complement strand
TGCTTCCACAACCCCAAAGCCCATGAGACTTGCAGCCTGCCCTGCTGCTGCCGGTGCTTGCCATAGGTAATTACCGTCAGCATCCTTCAACTTGCGAACCTCAGCTTGAGTTTTACGGTTCATGACCCAATTGGCATTTTGCCGATGACCCGCTTTCAATGCATAAATGGTATCGACAAGCGCATCTGAAGCATCCGCTTCGGCAAAAGTGCCATCGCCTCCGGTAGAGATCGTGCCAAGGTTGCCCCACGACCAATTGCCTTCATCAACGGTCGAGTGGGTCAGGAAACCACGCGGTTTATTAACCCCGTCACCATTGATAAAGGCAGCACTTTCCTGTTCTGCGAAAGCCTGCTCCACTTCACTTGCAATCCAGGCATCAATATCAACTGCAGCATCATCCAGGAGTTGTGAAGTCGCTGCCGGCATTGCGTAAAGCTCCATTGTAGGAAACTGAAGTTCAGACAAGGTTGGTGAAGCGGTTTCTGTTCGCAAATCAGTTTCAGCTGCCCAACCGGTTGCCGGACCTGATATGGCAAACGGCTTTTTGTAGATGGAGGAGGAAACCACCTGTACACCTGAAATTGACCGGATCGGAGAGCCTAATGCCAGACGTCGACCAATCTCGGTTGCTGTTTCATCGGGAACCAGATAGCCACCATCTGCATCTGAACCATAAGACAATGCCTTTTGTTCATGTCGGCGCAGGCCCTCCTCATTTCCACCCCTGATGTAATTATCAAAGGCCTGTTTGTGCTCGATACCTGCAACAGAAGAAATTGCCGATTGACCAAAAGAAGGCCTCTTGCCCTTCAACAAAAGGGTGTCCATCAGAGATTTTTGTTCATCCAGAGCCTTGTTGATACGGTTCATTTTTTCGACTGTTACAACATCTTCGGAAACCTGGTTTTCTACCTGAGCCAGGCGTTCGTCGTTGGTTTCCTTGAAGGCTTCAAACGCTTCCATAAATTCATCAAAGCATTCGGCCACGTCCTGCGCCTGCCCTGTCGCTGCCTTTGCTTCGGGTGCGCGTTTTTGTTGTGTTCTCATAAGTTATATCCTTTTAGATATGAGTTGAGTTGCCTTGCGAATTTTATTCGCAAGTGTTGTGTTCACCGTCGCATCCCGCTTACAGTGAAGTGCATTATAGCCATGCGATAAAATCGTCTTGGCTTCTCGCCGCGAAAGCCCCGCATCCCGCGTTAGCCATCGCTCAAGTTCTCTTGCACTGGGTGGAGAATTCGGAGTTGCAGACTTTACTGCCTCAATCCTTGCCTCTTCCAGCAAGGGAAAGGTAACAATAGAAATTTCCCATAAATCTGCGGCCAGAATAGTGCGTACTTTTGTGGTTGGATTTACCTTCGCCCGTTTCGTTTTGAAACCAATGGACAAGCCATCCAAAGCCCCTTCGCGCATGAGGGCCAATACTTCCTGACTGCGCTTTACACCTTTTGTAATTTTGCCTTCAACATACAAGCCTTTTTCATCTTCGATGATCTTCTTCCAGCATCCTATTGGCTGATCCGGATCGTGTTGAAACAGCATTCTCACATCCGCAGGCTTGCGATTTTTCAACGTTCCAGAAAAAGCCCCCTGCGCGACCATGTCATTACCCTGATCTATTGCACCAAAGACACTCGCATAGCCGCTAAAGCTGCCATCCAGTTTCACAGTGTCCATTGTTACAGGCGCAAATTTGGTCTCACGCTGAGCGTAAAGCCTGCGAGTATTCATGCTATTCTCCATCTTTGATGATGTTATTTTGTTTCAACCATTCGGTTTGAAAGCCTGGCCAGAATTCCAAGTGCCCACCAGGCACACAGGCTAGCTAGAGCTGCGCCTGAAAGTGCAATTTCAACAGGAGATATCTCGCCTGTGATGTTGAGATAGTCAGCCAGTTTTATGCCTGCCGATGTTCCAAAAATCATGCCAATTGTAATTCCGACAAAGAACCTCAAAAAAGCTTCCCGGCGATTTCTGGGTAACAGATAGGCAATGGAAATGGCTGAACCACAGACAGCGCCAATACCCTTTGCAAGGAATATCCAGACCTGTTCAGGGATTTCGCTAATGCTGGCCAGTGAAGGAAAAGGCATTCTAATTTCCAGGCTGATTGTTCGCAGCCCCATTGCCTTGCAGCATGCCCGGTTCTTCAATTGGCAAATATCCCAAGGCTTCACGTTTTTCATTATCTGTCAGAAAGCTTGCTTCTCCCAAACGCTTCCAGAGTTTTTCCCGGTCTTGCGAAAGTGCATCAACGGAATCCGTATTGGGTAATACTGCAAAGGCTTCTGATGAACCTGCACTGAGCCAATTTCCAAGATCGCATGCGGTTTTTCCAACCAGCGGCAAAACGGTTTGATGCCAAAATGCCTTATTGGCTTCCTGATAATTTGAATATGTATTATCACCCGGTATTCCCAACAGCATGGGGGGCACTCCAAATGCGAGCGCGATTTCCCGTGCGGCACCATTCTTTGCCTGCATGAAATCCATATCCTTTGGGCTATAACCCATTGCCTTCCAGTCCAGGCCACCCTCAAGCAACATTGGACGTCCGGCGCGGGTTGCCCCGGTGTAGCCTTCTTCCAGCTCTCCCTTCAAACGATTGAACTGGTCTTCTGTCAGGTTTTCACCAGCAGATGAAGCATAAACCAAGGCACCAGACGGACGGGCTGAGTTATCCAGCAGTGCCTTGTTCCAGCTGCTTGCTGCGTTGTGAATATCAAGCGCCATGTTGGCAGAGGAAAGCGGTGAGAGTCCGTTGTTGTCATCAGAAGGGTTGAATAATGCCAGATGCAATACCTCATCAGGGGTATATAGTGTTCTTGTAGAACCGATCGTATATTCATAGGCCTCAGGCCAGCCTTTTGCATCCAGGATCGGACGCATTTTTGCTGGGTCCAGAACATGCAACTCGCGTAACTCCCCTGTAACCTCGATTTTTGTCAGATAGGCGTTTCCAGAGATGAGTAGATGGCCATACAGGCACTCCAGCAACTTTGGACCAGACTGTCTGGCATTGGGTTTGGCCAAAAGTTCAAGCATGGCATGTTCGTTAAGTTCCATTCTATCCATGCGTAGTGAAAACGGTATTGAACTAGCTGCCTCGCTGATCATTCGTATGCACCGATACACCACTGGATTTTTGACAAATGCCTGGCTGGCAGAACCATTCCCATCCAGCACAGACCAGACAGCATTTCCTGCGGAATGAAATGCAATCAACGAACCTGTTGCCTGCTTTTCTTCCAGCGCATCAGGTCTTGGTGTCTTGATGTTCATCCATTTAAAAAATCGGTTCATCTTGATTTCCGTTTCTTGGTTTGATTATGCACTGCGTACCCGTGGCTGTGCACGTCTTGAAAGGGCAAGTTCCGTAATGGCCCAGACTAGCGCATCTACCCTGTCTGGGGACACGCCTTCTGCAAAGCCATCCGCCGTGAAGGCACACATCTGATCTTCAAGGTCGGCATAGTTTCCCACATGCAAAACCCTTCCCCGCTCGTATAAAAGTGCAACAGGCTCTGCTCTGATCCATTTGCCTCGGCTTGCGTGGACTGCACGTACCGGCACAGCAGGATCAATCGTTCTGATGACCGTTTTCACCATATCCCCACCCTGATTTACCTCTGCCACGATGACGTCCGCCTCAAATGCATTATAAAGCGCAACGGCCTGGGCTGCCCATCTGTCCGGCGTTGCTTGTGGCAGGGTCTTGTCAGCAATCACGCAGCAACGGCCATCCGCCATCAGGCCAGCTGCAATAATCCCGCAAGCAGCAGACTTTGAGCCTGAGGTTGCTGGTGGATCCACTGCAATGACGATACGGTTCAATTCCGGCATTTCGTCAATTCTGTTTATTTCAATCTGCTCTCTTTTCCATAGCGCGTGTTCATTCTGTTCGACAATTTCACCGTCAAGTTCCTGTCTGCCCAAGCGGGTTCCTGCATAGATATTTTCCACATAATCCAGAAACCCGTCCGCCAGATTATTTGCATTTTCAGACGTTGTAGAACGAACGGTAATTGTAGTCGGGTTTTCAATAAGTCGTTTCAAAAGCTTGAGCGGCTTTGGTGTTGTAGTCACAACCTGTCTGGGATGATGCCCAAGGCGCAGGCAAAATTGCAGCATGTCCCAGGTCTGTTCCAACCTGCTCCATTTGCAAATTTCATCACACCAGGCCGCTCCAAACTGGTTGCCTCTCAGACCTTCCGGATCTGCGGCAGAAAACAGCTTTCCAATTGTTCCATTTTTCCAAATCAACTCCCTGCGGGACGATATCCATTGAGGACGATCCGCCTTTGCATGGATCGCCAACAACCCGGATTCTCCTTCAACCATGACATCCTTCATGTCATCAAAACTGGTGCCTACCAGGGCTATGCGACCACCGCTCTTACCTGGATAATGCGGATCAGCGAGAGCCACTCCCTTTAGCCATTCGGCTCCGGTTCGGGTTTTGCCGGCTCCCCTTCCGCCCAGCAGCAACCATGTGCGCCAGTCACTAATTGGAGGCCTTTGTTTTAACCGTGCCCAAATCGGCCAGTCATGCCTTAATTGCTGTAGCGCTTCTTCATCAAGATCTTCCAGAAACAGGCTTCTCAGAATTTTCGTCGACAAGCTTGGCAATTTGCTTTTCAAGCTGTTGGCGGAATTCCAATATATCCACTCCCCGACTGGATTTTTTGTCACGTTCGATCTGTATCCGATTTATCATTACCTCAAGACTTTGAACCAGCTTGAAAAAGCCGGCATATGACTTGAGTTTTTGTTCCTCTGTTTTCGTATCGCTGTTTTTTTCATGCTCAAAACCGGCAAGTTGCGAGAACAGCAAGTTGCGAAATCGCATCGCAATTTTTTCCAGTTCACCAATCCGCAGATCCCTGTTTTCAGACAAGTTGTTCACCTTCAATTCAGAACCAAAAACAAAAAAACCAACCTGATTTTTCAGATTGGCTGATGTCATATATTATAAATTTAAGGGTCAGTTGCGTTTTGTGCCGCACTTCTCCGACCGTATTAAGAATGTACTCGAAGACCGTTTCGGTGTCAAGAATAAATTCCTATTTTTTTAAATTATTTTATTCTGGTTTCAAAATCCAGAAACGGTTCACACAGTTGTACTGCCAGGCTTGAGGAAATATTGGCTTGCGAAACCAGAAAGTCCGGCGTCCAATTGGAAAAGGTTGGTTCTTTCTTTCTCAGGTTTCGAATGATGTCCGGCTGCCCTCTTAAAAGTTCGTTGGCAAGTTCGGTTGCCACAATATAGGGTTTTGACACTAGGCGAAGATTGAGATTGTAAATCTGGTTTGCCCGTTCCTGAAACAGCGCACTCAACCCCTCTTCGATAACAGGTGCATTTGCCCCGCCTGTTGGTGAAAGCAAATGAACAACTTCATGTGCAAGCTGAAAAATTGCCTGTGAAGTGTCTTGCCTTGAATGGTCTGTTAAGATTATCGAGATATGTTTATTGTTACCAGGATACCATATATATGGTCTATCCCCGTAAAATTCGATCCCCACGGGGGTATAGGATAAATCACGGGGACCAAACATTTGCTCTGCATCTGTCAGCAGGGTGGATAAAAGTGTTGTAAGTGTAAAACGAAACCCGTCACGGGTAGGGAGTGGTTCAGTGGCAAAACCTAGAGCAGGCAAAGACGAAAGTTCGATAGACACGCAATTTCTCCCAAAAACCGACAACGAATCATTGGCTGTTGATGAAAATGATAACCCTATTGGCATTCACGGCTCTAGTGGGCTGCCTGGTATTTTGGCAGATAAAGAGATCAAAAAGAAAAAAGACCGCCAAACGTCATAGGTTGCGGCATGCGTTTTCATTTCTGATACTGCCCCAATACAACTTCCAAATAACTAGGGAATATAAATTTCCTTGGGCCATTCCACCAGATTATCCTCATATTCCTCAGCAGGCTTGCCATCATCCGGAATTGCCCTGCCCTTGATGCTGATGCCTGCCTTGTGAACAGTTTCCGGATCACCGCTAATCAGGGGGTGCCAGTCAAACAGTTCTTCGCCATCCCTGACCAGCCGGTAGGCACACGTGGGTGGCAACCATCGCAAACTACGAACGGTTTGCGGCGTCAATTGAATACAGTCGGGAACTTTCTCAAAGCGGTTTTCATAATCCTTGCAACGACAACTTTCGCAATCAAGCAATTCACATCCGATATTTGTCCAGTAAATTTCTGCGGTATCCCAATCCTCAAGCTTGTTCAGACAACACTTGCCACAACCATCACAAAGAGACTCCCATTCTTGTGGAGACATCTCCTCAAGCGTTTTTGTTTTCCAAAAAGGCTCATTTGCCATAATTTATATCCAAATTGATTGTTACCAGCGTTTACCAGAATTTTAAAAACAATACAGCACATTGACGATTTTGCATTCAAAAGACATCCAATGTGTTATAAATGTATGAAATGGGAAGAAAGAGGGACATTTAGTTTTGCGTGATCCGTTTAAGAAATCCGGAAAAATAGGCGGCTGGAACAAGCTGCTTGATCTTGATTCCTGGATCGATTCCTCACTTTACGGGATTTTCTCCAAGGCTGGCGAACGCTGGGAAAGTATTACAATCTTTTTCCGCAGGTTTCGCGTCAAGGGCATTAAAAAGTTCCTGGTCGAAATCATTGACGAGAGTTTCACAATTGGACTGCTGGCCTCAGTTGTATTGTTGGCACTGGCCTTGCCCGCATTTGAGGAAACCCAAAAAGACTGGCGCAGTCAGGATAATTACTCTGTCCTGTTTTTGGACCGCAACGGAAAACAGATTGGCAGACGTGGCATTCGTCAAAATGCAGCAGAAGAACTAGATGCACTGCCCGATCATTTCATCAAGGCAGTTTTATCAACAGAAGACCGTCGGTTTTTTGAACACATCGGCATTGATTTTCTGGGCCTTGCTCGTGCCATGGTTGAAAACGTGAGAGCAAACTCGGTTGTGCAAGGTGGCAGTACCATCACACAACAGCTTGCGAAAAACCTCTTCCTGACCAATGAACGAACACTGGATCGAAAAATAAAGGAAGCTTTTCTTTCGCTTTGGCTGGAGACAAATCTTTCGAAAAAGGAAATTCTAAAGCTCTACATAGACAGGGCCTATATGGGGGGTGGTAATTTCGGGATTGCAGCTGCCGCCCAATATTACTTTGACAAGAACATCAAGGATGTAACCCTGGCAGAAGCGGCAATGCTTGCAGGGCTTTACAAGGCACCTGGCAAATATGCACCTCATATCAACCTTCCTGCTGCGCGCGCACGCGCCAATGAAGTGCTTACCAATATGGTTCAGGCCGGTTTCATGACAGAGGGGCAGGTTATCCGTGCAAGGCGTGAACCTGCAAGCGTGGTCGACCGTGAAGATCTGCAAGGGCCAAATTATTTTCTGGATTGGGCATACGAAGAAGTGCGCAAAACGGCACGCAAGTTCAAGACACGCAATCTGGTCGTCAAAACAACGGTTGATCTTGACCTGCAAAAAGCAGCTGAGGATTCAGTCGAATCCCATCTAAGACAATTCGGCACACAATATGGTGTGAGAGATGCTGCCATGGTTGTAATCGACGACGGTGGCGCGGTGCGTGCCATGGTGGGTGGACGCGACTACGGACAAAGCCAGTTTAACCGGGCAACACTATCAAAACGCCAACCCGGCTCTTCTTTCAAACCATTCGTCTATGCTTCCGCCATTGAAAACTTTGGCTATGATGAGAAAACACGAGTGGTTGATGGCAAGGTCTGTGTGAGAAGCACGAAGTGGTGTCCGAAAAATTACACACCAAGATTTAGAGGCCGTACCAACCTCACAACGGCTCTTGTGAAATCAATCAATACTGTTCCTGTTAAAATGTATCTTGGTCGCGATAACCTCAAACAATTGGGTGGCAAGCGCCTGGTTGAGACGGTTCGCAGCATGGGCATTGAATCTGATATGGTCGTAAACCCGCCAATGGTTCTTGGCTCAAACGGCATGACCGTTCTCGAAATGGCAGCCGGCTACGGACCTTTCATGACAGGCGGTCAGTCCTTCAACCGGCATGCCTTTACGCAAATTCTCGATACTTCTGACAATGTTCTTTATGATATTCGGGTGGACGGGAAAGCCAGCAAAAGAATATTGAAGGAAACAACCGTTGCCGCAATGAACAAGATGATGGTGCAAATCCCGGAATGGGGAACTGCAAAACGTGCAGCCCTGAACGGCATACGCGCTGCGGGCAAGACAGGCACAACGCAGGCCTACCGTGATGCATGGTACATCGGGTACACTGGCAACTATGTTTCTGCCGTTTGGTTTGGCAATGACAATTATCAGCCAACCAGACGTCTGACCGGTGGTCGCTTGCCTGCAATGACCTGGCAGAAATTCATGACTTATGCCCATCAGAATATTGAATTGCGCCCCATTCCATACATAGACAATCCGCTTCCCGGCAAAACCGAGGAGCCAAAAGTCGATACTGTTGAAACAGAAGATGTTGCAACAACACCACCTGTAAGACCAAAACTGCTTTCAAAAGAGTCCGAGGATACCTTGCGCGCATTGGAGAGAACCTTGCAAAACGCCAAGCCGCTCAAGCTAAACGGCGAGCTTGCCTCGAAACAAGAACGCAATATCGCAACTCAATAATCTCAGCCCCCTTTCAGACAAGCCAGATCCTTCATGCGTATCCTGATAAACATTTTTGTTGTACTGCTTATCGGGCTAGGCCTAGGCGGCCTCAGCGCAAACTTTGCCTTGCAGCGTAGTTTGCAAGTAGGCGCAGTGACAACAGGGTCATGGTCTGCATGGCCCTTTGTTGGTGGAGCAGAAGTAGACCCCTACACAAGCGCAAAGGCGACGACAAGCGGCAGTATACCTCTAGGCGCTGCGGAAGGTCTTGCATTCGAGGCAACAAGCGATCGTGAAGGCAAAAACCTTGATACCCGTTGCTCCTATGAAATTGCAGGTAGCACATCTACCGCAAGACTTTGGACGCTGACCGCCTATGATTTGGACGGCAAGCTGATACTCAATGATGGCGTCTTTGTTTCAGGAGTTTACTCAGGCAATATAGTGAGATTCCCGGATTCTTCCTTTGTTGTGCATGTAAGCTCAACTCCCAAATCGGGAAACTGGCTTCCCATAAGGGGCGATAGTCGAATGAAGCTGGTCTTGCGCCTTTACGACACCCCTATCACAAGCAATTCCGGTCTTGTTGACACTCAAATGCCAAGAATACAATCAACAGGGTGTCAAAAGTGAAGAAGCGTTTAATCTATCTATTTTTTTGTGGCCTGTTGCTGGCAGGAATCATACACATCATCATTATTCTGCTGATCCCCTATTTTGGCTCCAAGGATGCGGCAAAGCAGATATCAAGACAGCTTGTGTCCCAAAAATTCTATTATATCAATGACGGCAAAAGTCTTGGAATTTCGAATACGGATCCCTTCCTGAAACTGTCTGTTTGCAAATTTGACCTAGAGAAAAGCGCAATCGAAATAGTAGGCCCAGACACAGGTACGTTCTGGTCAGCTTCGGTCTTTGATGAACGTGGTCGTGTCATATACAGCTTGAACGACCGCACAGCGATACAAAACCGCTTGAAAATGGTTATTGTCAATCCAATTCAAATGGCTGACATCAGACAATTGCAACCGGAAGAAATAGAAAGTTCAATTCTGGTGGAAAGCAGGGCCGAGAGGGGATTTGTCTTGTTAAGAGCCCTTGTACCGGATCAAAGCTGGGAATCCCAATCGCTTGATTTTCTAAAACGTGCAGAGTGTATTCCGTATGTTACCAACTCTGCCGTAACGCCTGAAGGTTGAATAAAGATAATATGGCAAATGAAAACTTGTAGAATTTATTGCTTCAAGGTTTGAGTTTGACCTTTTGAGCTGTCTTCTTTTTTAGAATTTCGCTTTTATTGTCATCTTTATTGTACTGCACACCTTCGAATACAAATACCTTTGCATTATGGGATGTATCAGGCCTGCCTACGGACCTGCGCTGTACGCGTTCCAGAGGAAATTTCAAAATCGTACTCATTGCATTACTCCTTGCCTTGGCTTCAAGTCTCCAAAACCGATACTCGAAAGTGACTGGGTAAAATTCATGCAAATCAGAACATGTGTATGAATCGATATCTGATTACAGACTAAACATGGTTAACAGGTTGTAAAGATATTTAATGGAAACATTGTTCCTGTACGAATCATATTGCGGGGATAGAGGCCTTGTTGCACCAATCAACCAACCAAATAAAGGCACCCAGTGCGCGCATGAAACCACGGCGCAATCAATCAACTCTTGTTGATGTGACTTTTCGCTTTGCCTCTTTAAACAATCCAACCCATAAAGAAATCAGCCTGTACAAAGAGCAATTTTACACCCTCGTGCTGAATACTAACAGCAAGGACAGAAGAAGTATTGCCAAACAGCTTGCCAACACCGTCTACGCACCCAAGGCAATTATCATTTTTCTGGCGCTAGAAGAGATTGCGATTGCACAACTGCCTTTGGAACATTCACCATTATTACAACCTGCGGATTTGAATCTGATCATTGAGAAGTCCTCATTTGAAAAAGCGCTGATTATTGCAAAAAGAAATAATCTCGATAGCACCAATGTGATTGCCCTTTTGAGGCAAGACAACGAAGCTGCTGAAATACAGGACACCTTGAGAGCCAACAAGGCACTCAACCGTAACATGGAAATTCTAAAAGCGCTCAGCAAGGCAAAAAACAACACGCAATGGCAAGAGGAAAAAGCTGATAACATTGTACATGTTTCTGAAGAAAAACTTGCCCCAACCCCACCTCTGAAAGCCTCAAGAGACTTGTCCAGCGAGCTGCTCAACCTTGCCAACAAAGGTGGCAGGCTGCGCAAGAAACCAATAGGCAAGCCTATTAAAACGGCAGCTAGCGCAATTACGTTGCAGGAAATCGAAACTAAATTGCTGGACACCATACGCAAACAGGAGGTCCTGGAATTTTCGATGGCCATTCAGTCATTTTGCGGATTAAACAATCAGATAACCTTCAGAATTCTGAAAGAACACAATGCCGGGATGCTCGCAACCTTGTTGAAGGCGCTACAGGTTAGTGATGTAACAGCTGCCAGAATATTGCTTATGGCGAACCGCGATATTGGACGCAACGCCTATATATTCAAGACGGTTTCAGAAAAATATCTAAACCTTGATCTAAAGGAATGTATTACCTTCTTCACAAAAATGGGGGCAGATTTTACCCATACGCATTTCAAGAAAGAGGATCATATCCCTACTACGCGTTATGCGCTGTCGCTTGCAGCAAGGGCAAGAAGAAGTGCGCTTTTGTCGGCACAGGAAAAATCTCTTGGCTCAGAAGAATTTACGGAAGCAACTAGACTTTCTGCCTGAAGCAAAAAATCATTCAGTTGTACGGGTGACCTGATTAATCTTGTGCTGCAAGATTGATGGATATATCACCGCTGCCTGATTCCGTTTCTATTATCCATAAATCAGGGTCGAAATTTTTCTGCTTTTCAAGATAGACATCAATATCCTGTTGCCCCACCACACTCAAGACACGCTCGAAGATTCGGTCATCGGCCTGGGGATCATCCACCAAGGCTTGAGGTGCAGGAGAATAGAGACTGGCAGTTCCGTCCAGATGATTATGCACGATGAACATGGCGCCTGCCTGCTGGGCACCTGATTTAAGGACAGATACATAGGCCCCTCTTGCTGTTTCCATTCGCATGAAAACCGCAAACCACATTGCACTGGTCAAACGCACAAGGATGTCCTGTCTCTTATCATCAAATTCAGATCGTGCTCAACACACCAACGGATACCATTTTACTGAGCGTTTTGCGATTCAATTCACCCGTTGCATCGATCTTGAAACGTTTTTGAAACCGCTTGATTGCGTTTCGTGTCTGACTTCCCATCACACCATCCACAGCGATTGTCTCATCACCGAAGTTTTCCCTCAGCCCCATTTGAATGCGCGTTACCGTTTCTGAGTCAAAGACTGCAATCTCGGATTGTGGCTTCTTTTCCGGAGCTGCCTTTGCGACACGTGCCGCATTAAACTTCATACCTGTGACAGCCTTGACTGATTTGAGATTGCGTAACAGTTCATAACTTGCTTCACCATCCGGCAGCAATTCTGCGCGCTCCTGAAAGCGTACAATCGCATTTCGGGTGTCATTGCCGTAAATTCCGTCGATCTTGCCAGTATAAAATCCGATATCTGCAAGGACAGACTGTGTATCGCGTATGAGGGAACTTTGTGATGCAATAGAATTACCCCGAACCGGATTGGATTTTGGCACGGGTACATTCTTAAGGCTGACACGCTGGGTCAGCACACTCCGGGTAATTTTTCCCCGCTGGTTCACCAATGCAATGTCCTCGTTGTATGTTTGCGACAGGCTGTCATCATCCTTGGCTGTAGACCAGATAGGATCCGGATGCGAACCTTGCTGGGAATACAGGGCATTGCCAGCAACCAGCGCAAAACCCAACCCGAAAACGGCAAGTGCTGCAGTGCTTGCAGGTTTTTCCAGGATCGTGCGCAATACCAGCATTGATGATTGTTTTAGAAGTTCCATGGTTTACCCCGTCTTGCATCTGGTTGAATTGAAGTTCAGTTTTCTCATGAGATTAGGCTCTTTCATTTCGTTCAGAAATACTATTCCATCATTTGGATCTGAAGGAACAGGAACCGTTTTCTCATTTGATATGGGCAGCTCTACCTGAACAGTGGTGCCATTGCCCGGATGACTTTTGAATGAAATATTTCCATCATGCAGCTTTACAAGACCAAAGACGATTGAAAGCCCAAGGCCTGTGCCCTCGTGACGTTTTGCAGCGTGCTGCTCTGCCTGAAAAAACGAATTGCCCAGTTTTTCAAGCGTACCTTCATCCATACCCATGCCGGTATCCGAGATTTCAAAACAAACCTTTCGCAATTCACGTTTAAGGCTGACTTTGACTTGTGCACCCTCGCCCGAGAATTTCACTGCATTGGCTATTAGATTTATCAGAATTTGCTTCACGGCACGCGGGTCAGCGGTGATCTCCGGCAAATTGTCCTGCAATTTTGCCGAAAGTGAAATTCCAGCTTCATCAGCAATCGGGTTCATCAGTTTGACTGTGGAAAGCAATAATTCGTGCGGATTCATCAACTCGGGAATAACCTGAAACTTGCCTGCTTCTATCTTCGACAAATCCAGCAAGTCATTGATGATTGTCAGCAGATGGCTTGCAGACTGGTTGATCAATTCAGCATATTCATGTTTCTTTTCATCCGTGATGACAATTGCAGCCTCTCCACTCAATAGTTGGGAGAAACCGATAATTGCGTTAAGCGGAGTTCTTAGCTCATGACTGATATTTGATAAAAACAGGCTCTTTGTACTGTTTGCACTTTCAGCCTTCTCTTCATTTTGTCTGGCATTGTATAAAGCTTCTTCTTCCTGGGTTACATCGCGAACCAATGCCAGCAACATGCCCCCGGCATGATAGGGGGATATTCTTATCTCGAAATGCTTCAGGTCATGATGATTGTCTTCGCAATCCAGGGTGTAAAACTGCGACCTGAACCTTACGATCTGGTTTTGATCTGTGGCAGCTGCATCCGAGAATGCCTTGAGGATGAGAAGCTTGTCTTGCGGGTTTACCTTGTCAAGATAACCCTTCCCCAGAATCTGCTCTTCAGTCTGTTTAAAAAGCGCAGTGCTTTTGTCTGAAAGCCATAGGGCGTCGCCGTTCGCCTTGTGAAGAGACGCACTGTCCGGCAGGCATTGCAGTGCAGCAACTGCCTCACGGTGTAATACTGGCCTTGAACCGGCTGCCTGGGAAGCAACAAGAGGTGCCTGGCTGATTGCATTTGTCAGCTTGCCAATTGATTTCTTAAAAGCGTTACTCAAAACAAACTCGCTAATTATAGTTACCAAGATTGGTTACATAACGTATTTAATGGAATCCTAATGAGAGTGATTTCAGACTTGAAAACTCACTTATTTCCAACATTTTCAGGCGCTTTCTGACATCATGGTAAACAAGTTCTTTATAAAAATGACCGCACAGCCAGGTAAACAAGACTAGTAAAAATTTATGCAGGATTGTCTCAAATTTTAGAAGGGTTTTAAGGTTTGCCTGTTACAGGATACATAAACCAAGGCAAAGGAAACCACATGTTCAGACTAGTATTTGCGCTTGTAGTAGCAACACTTCTTTTGCCTGCCGAATACCTTACATCAGCCAAAACAGAAGCGCCTGTGCTCAGGGAGACATCTGCTCAACAAGAAGTTGAAAATGAAGAACAAGGACAGGTTTCAACCTATGATGCCTTCAGTGCCGTGCAGTCACTCTTTTCCGATATTACCTCTTTTTGCGATCGCAATGAAAGCACCTGCAAGACAGGACAGGCCATTGCCTCCAGTGCTGCTACTTCCATAAAGGAGGGCGTGCAGAAACTGGCTGATAAAGATGAGCCTTCACAAGACAAAAAAGAAAACCCTCTTCCCGATCCGGTTTCAACAGGCACAATTGAAAAATAACCATACCAATTCTGCAGCCATCGCACTATAACGCAGTCAAGGACAATTACTTGGCTTAGTGCATACGATGGATATTGAAGAGATTATTGAGAACTTCCAGTTTCTGGATGATTGGGATGACCGTTACAAATACCTGATAGAGCTGGGCTCAGCCTTGCCTGATTTCCCTGAAAACTTGCAAACAAGTGAAAACAAGGTCCAGGGCTGCGTTAGCCAGGTTTGGGTGACCGCAGAGACAGCCGAAGGTGATGACCCGGTCCTTACATTCAAGGGTGCATCAGATGCCCATATTGTTAGCGGACTGGTGGCAATCACATTTGCAATTTTCTCAAACCAAAAAGCCTCCAAGATCCTGGCGACTGATGAAAAGGCAATCTTTGACTCAATTGATCTTTCCGAGCATATCACGCCGCAACGATCAAACGGTTTGCGCTCCCTGGTGGAGCGTATCAAACAGCATGCAACCCAAGCGCTCAACACTTGAGGCACAGCTTCACAATTCCGGCCTGTAATCCAGGCTGCCCCAACTCTTGATCCGGCCACCAGCACGGCTTTGGTATCCGGTAATGCCGTAATGGGTGGCCAGCAAGGACAAAGCAGTCTTCAACATCAGTTTTGCAGATCGTGGTGGCCAGTGTCTTTCGCGCTCGACTTTTTCCAGTCCTTTCAGGAAGCAGCAGATATCTACTGTAACACCGGCCAGTTCAGGCCCAAGTCTTTCAGTTGCCTTGTGCAGTCTTTTTCTGGCATCGAGTGCAAAATCTGCAATGTCTCCAGCATCGCCAAAACCGGCCTGACCTGATGACCCGACATTGCCCTCAAGGTTTGCAGAAATTCTTGGTTGCAACTGCCCCTTCTCAAAATCCTTGCGAAGCCTTTCACCTGCCTCAAACTCTTCCTGGGTCAAATAACCTTGCCCGGATTTTGTTTTCCGCATGAAAAGACGCATGAGAGGTGATTCATACTCATTGATCCTTACACGCTGAATAACACCATGGACAGTGACTTGTTTTTCACTGATTTCACGTTTCCCAGTGGCCAGGATTGCATCAGGGTTGAGTAGTTTTCTAAGGGCAAACCGTCCATTGTCCGTGAGGCTGATTTTATTTTCAGTACGCCAAACAAGGCGCTTGTTTTCAATTTCTTCCACAAGCTGAAGATTAAAATGATAGTCCTTGCCCACAGTCATGATTTTTAACCTTTTTCCATCTTTTATAAATGGAAAGCCGGTCTTCTCCTGTTTCGACAAAAGCTTCAACAATCTTGTGATGTGTCGATCAGATTCGTTCATTTGATTGCTTGATACATTTGTCATTCTGTACCTCTTTGGGCTGGTACATATTCTGCAAGTTTAAGAACTGTTTTGACCGTTTCCTCCAACTCTGAAATTTTATCATCAAAGGCTGGTTTGTCCCGCAAGTCTTCGATAACCCGGCAGGCGTAACCGATTGTAGTACGATCCTTGTTATAGATACGTGAAATGGATGCGAGCGAGAAAGACAAGGCCGTATGCATAAGATATATCGAGATTTGTCTGGCTCTTGTCGCGCGTGCATTTCCCCTGTCATACCGCAACAGTCTTTCCGCAGGCAGCTCAAAGGCAGAAGCGACCATTTGATTGACAAAGGTTGCCAATAGTTTTTCATTTGGTGCGCTTATCGATAAAAGCCCTTTTCTTGTTCCGTCTTCATAGTTTTTGTTTGGGTTTTTATGTTCTTCGTGATTTTTGCATAACCCGTTTGTCCCAGCCTGTTGAACTGGGGTATGATATACACTTGTATTATTCATTAGCTGTCACTCCCCTAAATATGAATATATTCCTATATTTAAAGTAAAGCAATATGAGTGGGGATAACTATTCTTTCCAATTTCTATCGTGAGTATTTATTTATTCATTTGAATCAGTAGTTTGAGACTTAAAGAGAAGATTTCTACAGCTTAGATTTTCCCCTTTTTGTCAAACAATGAGAAAAATACTGGTCAGGACATCAAAAGGGGGCCGGGTATTTGTTTTCACAAAAAATTCTCAGCATCATTGAGGATAGTGCGCAAGAACATGCAAATTCAGCCAGCAGGTTACAACCATCTACTTCTGTGCTGAGCCGAATACGCGAATTGACAGGCCTTCACTTCAATCAAATACAACTGGAAAGTGCGGAGTTAAGACAAGAACTCTTACACCTGCTTTACAGACATTTGCAGTCAGAACGTGAGAAAAAGAGAAAGAGACGATCGCTCTATAATCACCAGCGACATATCTCACTGCTTCAGGTAATCGAAACAATAAAAAAGGCACGACGGAATTGAAGCCACCGTGCCTTGCATGAAAAACCGAAACTTGTCTAATTTTTCTTTTTGATTTTTTGTCCAGGCTTTCTGCCCAGCCCCATATCTCTTGCAAGTTGAGAGCGCGCTTTGGCATAATTGGGTGCAACCATCGGGTAATCCAGTGGCAATCCCCACTTCTCACGATATTCTTCAGGAGAGATATTATAATGGCTGCGCAAGTGGCGTTTGAGCGACTTGAACTTCTTGCCGTCTTCCAGGCAGATCAAGTAATCATCTGTCATGGATTTCTTGATTGGCACTGCCGGCCTTGAATTGCTTGCACCACCGATAGTCTTGTTCTTGCTTGCCTTGTCGAGGGCGTCATAAACTTCGCTGATCAATCCTGATATTTCTGATGTCGCAACACTATTGTTACCGACATAAGCAGAAACCACCTCAGAAGTCAGTTCCAATATCATATCATGGCTAGCAGCCATTCGTTCCGTTGAACCTGAAATATCTTCCATTATCTCTCTCCAATACTCTTTATGACCATTAAACACGCAGGCTCAGATTATTATTCTTTTAAGTCATAAAATTTCTAATTGCAGAAATATATGAAGCACTACACGAGGTTACAGCCGTTATCTTTTGTCTGTTGAGGTATTACTTTCAAAATAAGACACAATACTGGTTAGTTACTATAATCGAATATGTCAAGAATAATTAATGTTGAATTAGCAACTCTAACCGAGTTTGTTAATAAATGATTTATGCCAGATTGAAATCCATGTGCACCAACTCAATATAAAAGGGAATAGTTTGCTATAATTGCAAAATCAGACCCAAATATTGAACGGGAGCCCTCTATACATGACCAAAATTTCAAAAACCGATGCTGAATGGCGAGAAGAGTTAACCCCTGAGCAATACCACGTGACGCGTGAACACGGCACCGAACGCGCCTTCACCGGTCCGCATCAGGATGAACATCGCCCTGGAACATTTACTTGTGTCTGTTGCGGAAATAATCTCTTTCGAACCGCTGCAAAGTTTGATTCCGGCACTGGCTGGCCGAGCTTTTATGAGCCCATGGAAGGAAACTCGGTAACCGAACACAAGGATCGCTCTTTCTTTATGACACGTATAGAAATCCGCTGTCACGATTGCGATGCTCATCTAGGACATGTATTCAATGATGGTCCACAACCTACCGGTTTGAGATATTGCATGAATGGTCATGCAATGCATTTTCTTCCTGACGAAACATAAACGGAATTTTTCATGTCTTCACATTTTCCTGCCTTAAGCGGCGCGCCTTCAGCCGCCAAAAAAACGCACTCAACCAATTTTCACGGGGTAACACTTAACGATGACTATCACTGGTTGCGTGCGGAAAACTGGCAGGAAGCCATGCGCGAGCCTGAGAAACTGCCTGAAGATATCAAGACTTATCTGAACAACGAAAATGAATATTTTGAAAAAGCCATGGCTGATACAAAGGCCTTGCAGGAAACATTGATCGCGGAAATGCGCGGTCGCATCAAGGAAGATGACAGTTCTGTTCCAGTAAAAGACGGGCCTTATGCCTATTCCTGGAAATATGTTGAAGGGGCAGAACATCCTATTCGAACAAGAACACCGCGCGAGGGTGGAGAAGAGGAAGTTCTACTGGATGTAAACAAGGAAGCAGAAGGCAAGGAGTATTTTGAACTGGGCTATGTGGATGAAGATCCCTCCCATACGATTCTGGCTTGGAGTAGAGATACATCTGGCGCCGAGTATTATTCACTGACATTCAGGGATCTTGATACAGGCAAGGATCGCGATGTTGAAATCAAGGATGTTGGATCAGCCACATGGGCAAATGAAGGCACTCTTTTTTATTCACGTGTAGATGAAAATCACAGACCATCCAAAATCTACCGACATACCCTTGGCACGTCTCCAGATGATGATGTTCTGGTGTATGAAGAAAATGACCCTCGTTTTTACTGTGGCGTGGGAAAGACGCGTTCAGGAAAATATATCATTCTTTCTGCCGGCATGAATGATCAGGACGAATTGCGCATCATTCCAACCGATGATATTGAGGCAACCCCCAGATTGATACAGGCTCGCAAAGATGGACTTGAATATTCGCTTGAACATCAAGGTGAGCGTTTTCTGATCCATACAAATGCAGACAACGCTGTTGATTTCAAGATTGTTGAAACACCAATAGACAATCCGGGCATGGAGCACTGGAAAGACTTCATACCCCACAAGTCTGGACGCATGATTATCTCTTGCAGCGCTTATAAGAATTGGGTGATCTGGATGGAGCGGGAAAACGCCTTGCCCCGGATTTGCTTCATGGATAACAAGGGCAAGACAAGCGAAATCTCCATGGATGAGGAGGCATACTCCCTTGGCGTCTCACCCAGCCCTGAATATGAAAATGATGTTTTCCGTTACACCTATTCATCCCCGACCACGCCTTCACAGGTTTATGACTTTGACCTGAAAACAAGTAAAAAGACTTTTCTGAAAGAGGCCGAGATACCATCCGGCCATGACAGTTCTCACTACATGGCCAGGCGAATACTTGCAAAAAGTCATGATGGTGCAGAAGTGCCCATAACCATTTTGCATCACAAGGACACACCGATTGATGGCTCAGCACCTTGTCTGCTGTATGGGTATGGTTCTTATGGCATGTCGATGCCAGCAGGCTTTAGTGCCAACCGGCTCTCGATTGTTGACCGCGGTTTTGTCTACGCCATTGCACACGTTCGAGGTGGCGAAGAAAAGGGTCGCCAATGGTATGAAGATGCCAAGTTCGGCAAGAAGGTCAATTCATTCCATGACTTCATCGCGGCCGGCGAAACACTTGTCAAACAGCAGTTCACTTCAATGGGGAATATTGTAATCATGGGTGGTTCTGCTGGCGGCTTGCTGGTTGGAGCAACAGCCAATATGGCACCAGGCATGCTTGCAGGCGTAATTGCCGATGTTCCGTTTGTCGATGTTTTGAATACCATTCTGGATGACAGTTTGCCACTTACTCCAGGCGAATGGTCTCAATGGGGAAACCCGATCGAAAGCAAACAGGCTTTTGACGACATTGCCGCCTACTCGCCTTATGACAATGTTGAGCAGAAGAATTACCCGGCGATGCTTGTCACGGCAGGGGTCTCTGATCCAAGGGTTACTTACTGGGAGCCTGCAAAATGGGTTGCCAAGCTTCGTGATACTAAAACGGATGACAATATCCTGTTGCTGCGCACCAATATGTCGTCCGGCCATTTTGGCAAATCCGGTCGCTTTGCAGCCTTGGAAGATGCTGCGCGTTCTTATGCCTTTGCATTGAAAGCAGTTGGAAAAGCCTAGTTGGAAGGCACGGCGGGCACCGACTTCAAATATGCAGCGATTGCTTCCAGATCTGATTTTGGAAGCTTCGACATATTCTGTTGAACGTCTACCATCGTGCCACCAACTGAATCATAATCCGGTGTAAAGCCTGATTCCAGGTAGTAGACAATGTCTTCTTGTGACCAACTTCCAATCCCGTTTTCATATGGTGTGATGTTTGGAATTTTTCCTGGTCCTTCAGGTGCCGGGCCTCCTGACAACCATTTTGCCACATCCATGCCACCATATCCGAACGCACTTCGCGGCGTATGACATTCACCGCAATGGCCGAGGGTCTCGACAAGTTCCCTGCCCCTCAGCAAAGTCGTATCCTTGTTCCCAACCGGGAGTACGGGTTGAAAATCCTGATACATCAACTTCCAAAGCCC
>CALDZZ010000239.1 GCA_937944075.1 uncultured Rhizobiaceae group bacterium | reverse complement strand
GTTGAGCTGCGGTTCGGCAAACCAAAGCAGGAGATTTCTACTGCAGGTCTGCACTTTCATTTATGGCCTATTGAAACTTATGAGGTTGTTCAAACCTCGGAAAAACAAATCAATGTCGGTTCAACCGGACGTTCCGGCAATACAGGCTTGATGCTTTCAGGTGACCAGAACATTGTCGACGTTACATTCTCTGTCCTTTATGAAGTTGTTGCGCCCAATGATTATCTCTTCAACGTAAGTGATCCGGAAGGCATGGTTCGTCAGGTTGCTGAAAGTGCGATGCGCGAAGTGGTCGGCAAACGTCCAGCTGATGATGCGCTTCGTAACGACCGTGATGGCATTGCAGAAGAAGTTCGATCGATCACGCAATCAACGCTTGAGAGCTACGGAACAGGCATTCAGGTTAACGGTCTGAAGCTTGAGGACGTTGCGCCGCCAAGAGAGGTTGCAGACTCCTTTGATGAAGTTCAGCGTGCTGAGCAAAACGAAGATCAGTTCATTGAAGAAGCAAACCGGTATTCAAACCGTATTCTGGGTGCAGCACGTGGTGAGGCAGCCCAAATTCTTGAAGATGCCGCTGCTTACAAAAGCCGTGTTGTTGAAGAAGCCAAGGGTGAGGCACAACGCTTTATCTCGGTATATGATGAATATGCCAAGGCGCCTGATGTTACACGCAAGAGGCTTTTCCTTGAAACGATGGAAAAGGTCTTGGGTGATGCAAACAAGGTGATTGTCGAGCAAGGGCAAGGTCAGGGTGTAGTCCCATATCTGCCATTGCCCGAAATTAATAATCGCAGAAATTCAAATAATGCCTCTGGCAATAACACACAGGGAGCGAACTAATGGGTAACAAGGCACCATTTATTCTTATCGTACTGGCGATTGGCTTGTATGTTTTGTTCAATTCGCTTTTTGTCCTGAATGAACGTGAACAGGGCATTGTGCTTCGTTTTGGTGAAATTCAGGATGTGAAAACCGAGCCGGGGCTTTATTTCAAGGCACCGTTATCGTTTGCTGGTCTTGATAATGTACAAATTATCGAAGACCGCTTGTTGCGTTTTGACCTGGACGACATGCGTGTTCAGGTATCTGACGGCAAGTTTTACGAGGTGGATGCGTTTTTGACGTACCGTATTGATGATGCACGCAAGTTCCGTCAGCAGGTTTCGGGCAGTCTTCAACTGGCTGAGCAACGATTGAGAACACGTTTTGATTCTGCATTGCGTGGGGTTTACTCTCTTCGTGGTTTTGAGTCAGCACTTTCAGCCGAACGTCAGGAAATGATGCGTGAAGTGCGTAATCAGTTACGTCCCGACGCTACTTCATTGGGTCTGACTATTGAAGATGTGCGCATTCGCAGAACGGACCTGACAGCAGAAGTTTCTGATCAGACTTTTGCCCGAATGAATGCTGAACGTCTTGCGGTTGCTGAACGTCTTCGTGCTCGTGGTCAGGAAGCTGCCCGCAGAATACGTGCACGCGCTGACCGTCAGGTAGTCGAGATCAAGGCGGAAGCACAGCGTGATGCTGAAATTCTGCGTGGTGAAGGTGAAGGAGAGCGGAACGCAATCTTTGCGGATGCCTTTGGACGTGATCCTGAATTCTTTGAATTCTACAGATCTATGAGCGCCTATAATCGTGCGCTACAGCAAAATGGTACAACCATGGTGCTGTCACCTAACTCGGACTTTTTCCGCTACTTCCAGAATCCGGATGGCAATGGTTCGTCTGACAATAATGCTCAGTAAAACAAGTAATCAGGTCAGGCATCATGTCTGACCTGATTGTCGGTATTGGTCTTGTTTTTGTCATCGAGGGGCTGTTGTATGCGGCCTTTCCCAATGCCATGAGAAAAATGGTGGAGGATGTCACCCGCTTGCCGGACAGTAACCTTCGTGGTGTCGGTATAGCTGCTCTTTTCATTGGCGTTGCAATCGTTTGGTCGGTGCGTGGATAATTTTCAGATTGTATGGAACTTTTTTCTTTAAACTTCGTACTTATTAATAACGATCATACAATAGGCCGTGATAGTGTTATTCTTTAACATACAAAAGCCTGTTTTAATGGTATGTATCGACTAACTTGAAAGTGGGCATGACAGGCCCGGTCTTATGGAGGGTCCTTATGATCTCTAAAAAAATGTTACACACTGCAACCAGACTTCCTGTTGCGCTTGCTTTGGCCACTGCAATGGTTGCTGCACCCAGCATAACCGCGCCATCACATTCCATTGTTCATGCCCAAGGCCCCGCATCAGTTGCAGATCTGGCTGAAGGCTTGATGTCTGCGGTTGTCAATATTTCGACAGCTCAAAAAGTTGCAGACCGTGGTACCAGAAGAAATCTTCCCGTACCACAAGTACCAGAAGGCTCGCCTTTCCAGGAATTCTTTGATGATCTTTTCCCGCGTGGTGAAGGTGAAAACAACAACCGTGGCGGTTCTCCAAGAACCAGAAGCTCATTGGGTTCGGGTTTTGTGCTGGACGCAGAAGGCATCATCATCACCAACAATCACGTTATTGCGGATGCGGACGAAATTACGGTCAACTTCAGCGATGGCTCGAAACTGGATGCAGAGTTGGTGGGTACCGACCCGAAAACAGATATTGCTGTTCTTCGTGTCAAACCTGAAAAGCCGCTCAATGCAGTTTCCTTTGGTGACTCTGACAAGGCGCGTATTGGTGACTGGGTGATGGCCATTGGCAACCCGTTTGGTCTTGGCGGAACCGTGACGCTGGGTATCGTTTCAGCGGTAGGGCGTGATATCAGTTCCGGCCCTTATGACAATTTCATACAAACCGATGCATCGATCAACCGGGGTAACTCAGGTGGTCCATTGTTTAACATGGATGGTGATGTTGTTGGCATTAATACCGCCATTATTTCTCCGTCTGGCGGCTCTATCGGTATTGGCTTTTCAATACCTGCCAATCTTGCAACCAAGGTTGTGAACCAGCTTGTTGAATTTGGTGAAACCCGTCGTGGCTGGCTTGGTGTGCAAATCCAGACAGTTACTGACGAAATTGCTGAAAGCCTTGGCCTTGAAAAAGCATCGGGTGCTTTGGTAAGTGGCGTCGTCAAAGATGGTCCTGCAGAAAAAAGCGGAGTTCTTTCCGGCGACATCATTCTTGAGTTTGATGGCAAGACCGTCAGCGAAATGCGTGATTTGCCAATCATTGTTGCAGATACGGCTGTCGAGAAGGAAGTTGACGTTCTTGTACTTCGCAAGGGTGAGAAAAAGACAATTGGTGTAACCCTGGGTCGTCTTGAAGATGGTGAGAAGAAGCTGGCATCGCTTTCGACTGGTGAAGCTCAAGAGCAGGAGCTTAAAACCAAAAGCATTCTTGGCATGCAATTGTCAGAGCTTACCGACAAGGTTCGCGAAGAAGGCAAGATCAGCAAAGACCTTAACGGCCTTTTGATCAATGAGGTTGATGGTGGTTCTGCTGCTCAGGACAAGGGTATTCAAAAAGGTGAAATCATTGTTCAAATCGGACAAGAGCCAGTGAACTCCCTTGCGGATGCTGAAAAGCAACTTGCGGACCTGAGAGAGCAGGGGCGCAAGAATGCTTTGCTAATGGTTGCCTCTCCAACAGGCGATATTCGCTTTGTTGTGGTTGGTATCGAATAAATACCGATTAAATACAGAATTAAAAAAGGGCGGTTTATCAGCCCTTTTTTGTTTGTAGCAAAAAAATATTCCAATCATTTTTCATCTGAATTGATCAGATAAAAATCAGACATGGTATTCGACGCTCAGGTTTGTTAAACGGCTTTCATGAAATGTGATGAAGACATTATTCTGATCGCCGGGCCTACAGCAAGTGGCAAAACCTCTGCCAGCCTCAAACTTGCACAGGCAAATGATGCAGTGATCCTCAATACAGATTCCATGCAGGTCTATGAAGATTTGCTGATTGTTTCTGCCCGCCCTTCGCAAGAAGAAACTTCCCAGGCACCTCATCATCTGTTTGGGCATCGAAGCGGGGCGGAAGCTTATTCTGTAGCGCATTGGCTTGAAGATGTGAGACCGCTATTTCGTGAGCTTGTATCCCAAAAACGCAAAATGATTTTTGTTGGTGGAACCGGCCAATATTTTAATGCGCTTCTTGATGGCATTTCGCCGATGCCCGATATCAAGCCTGAAATCCGCAACAAGATACGCGCCATGATCGATGTTCCCTCGGAAGAATTGCACGCGATGCTTGATGAAAAGGCGGCCAGGGAACTGCGCCCTAGTGACAGACAACGCATAACGCGCGCGTTGGAAGTTTATCAAAGCAGTGGAAAATCAATCATCGACTGGCAAGCGGAGAAAGGTGAGGCGATTATTCCCGATGAGATGTCTGTCAAAAAGTTTCTCGTCATGCCACCGCGTGCAGATATTCATGAGCGCATCAACATGCGGTTTGATAGGATGGTGGAAGAAGGCGCGCTGGATGAAGTCAAGGTTCTATTGCGCAAACGCCTCAGTCCCTCTCTGCCTGTCATGAAAGCCATTGGTGTTCCTCAACTTGCAGCACATCTTGCAGGTGAATTAAGCCTTGAAGAAGCCATTGAACGGGCCAAAGCCGCAACAAGGCAATATGCCAAGCGTCAAAGTACCTGGTTTAATAATTCCTTTGATGAGCAATGGGGAATTCTGGACTGACAGCGATTAGCTATCTTTCAAAAAAAGAGGCAGCTAATAGCTGCCTCTTTCAGTCTTTTGGGTTTGGAGGAGGAATAGTTATTTAGTTGATCAAACGCTTGTCTGCTGCGTCTGCCTGGGCAATGAGCCATGTGGCGTGAATGATGCCTGGCAAATAGCCAAATATTGTCAGGACAATATTGATCAGCAGCTGCTTGCCGACACCTTCCTCGATCAACACGCCTAGTGGTGGCAATAGTACTGCAATGATGAGTTTTAGAATGGAATTCATGGGGATTACCTCTTTGTTAAATTTTCTTTTCCGGCCTTCAGACTTTTATTCTTGAGCGGGCTGAATTTCGAGTGTTGGTACAGTTACTTCCTTTTCTTCGAGAGTAACTTCCGGCACGGTTACCGTTTTCTCAGTCGTACCGATATCCACGCTTCCGGTTGTCACATCATATTCGGGAGCTTGTCCACCTTCCACGGAGATATCCACGTTAGGTAATTTACCCTCTTGTGTCTGGTCGATATCGATAAAGTAGAATGCACCAGCAGCAACGATAATGGCAGCAGCTGCGGTTGTGATAGCATGTGAAGTTTTCATGTTTTCTCCTGTTTGTATGACACTGACAAAATGAACAGGAAGAGGAATGGTTCCAGAAAACATTCAAGTTTTTTCACTCTGCATCTTCTATGAACTCATAAAGCTGGTTCAGATATGATTTTTATTGACGAACCGAATTCCCGTGGCTAATGTCTGAATGTAATCAAAGGGACGATAATCATGTCTAATAAAATTGTGGTGGTGATGGTGCGTACACGCGTGATGGTTTGATAAGCCATCGCGAAAGCAGCGTGTACGCCGACAACAGCTCCCAAAGGGGGCTTTTTTTATGCCCTGAATCCTGTAAATGAAAATAGATAAGAAATTTCGAGAGAGACGATGAGTAAGAAACGAGAAATGACCGGTGCTGAAATGGTGGTTCAAGCCCTTAAGGATAACGGGGTTGATACCCTGTTTGGATATCCCGGGGGTGCAGTGCTGCCGATTTATGATGAAATCTTTCAGCAAGATGACGTGCATCATGTTCTTGTGCGCCATGAACAGGGTGCAGGCCATGCTGCTGAAGGCTATGCACGCTCAACTGGCAAGGTTGGCTGTATGTTGGTGACATCTGGACCTGGGGCTACCAATGCGGTGACACCCTTGCAGGATGCCTTGATGGATTCCATCCCGCTGATTTGCATTACCGGACAGGTTCCAACACCGCTTATTGGCTCCGATGCCTTTCAGGAGGCTGATACGGTTGGTATTACGCGTCCTTGTACAAAACATAATTGGCTTGTGCGCTCGGTTGATGAATTGCCGCAAGTCATGCATGAAGCATTTCACGTTGCCCAAAATGGTCGTCCGGGGCCTGTTCTGATTGATATTCCAAAGGATGTGCAATTTGCGACAGGAACCTATTTCCCACCTGAAGAGGCGGATCTGGCTGGATATGCGCCAAGGCTCAATGGTGACATGGACGAAATAGAAGCAGCCATTGCGCTGATGGCTAATGCCAAAAAACCTGTCATCTATTCAGGTGGTGGCGTTATTAATTCGGGTGATGAAGCCAGTCGTTTGTTGCGTGAACTGGTTGAGCTGACAGGCTTTCCGATTACCTCTACCCTGATGGGGTTGGGTGCTTATCAGGCGAGTGGTGAAAACTGGCTTGGCATGCTCGGCATGCACGGTACCTATGAAGCCAACATGGTAATGCATGATTGCGATGTCATGGTTTGTATTGGGGCACGGTTTGATGATCGGATCACAGGACGACTGGATGCATTTTCTCCCAACTCAAAGAAAATTCACGTTGATATTGACCCCTCTTCAATTGGCAAGAATGTGCATGTTGATGTTCCCATTATTGGCGATTGTGAGAATGTTCTCGAAGACATGGTTCGACTCTGGCGTGCGCAGAAGCATACTCCAAGTGCCAAGGATTTGAAGCCGTGGTGGGATCAGATTGAAAAATGGCGCGCTCGAAATTCACTTGGTTACAAGGAAAACAAGGATGTTATCATGCCGCAATATGCGATTGAGCGCCTGTATGAACTGACCAAGGATCGCAAGACCTATATCACCACAGAAGTGGGACAACACCAGATGTGGGCTGCGCAATATTATCACTTTGAAGACCCAAACCGATGGATGACATCGGGTGGTCTTGGCACGATGGGTTATGGCCTTCCTGCAGCGCTCGGTGTTCAAATTGCTCATCCAGATGCGCTGGTGATTGATATTGCGGGAGACGCTTCCATTCAGATGTGCATTCAGGAAATGTCTGCTGCAATCCAGTA
>CALDZZ010000238.1 GCA_937944075.1 uncultured Rhizobiaceae group bacterium | reverse complement strand
TGCCCTTGGAGCCTCCGGAGTTCAAATCGGAACAGCTTTTTTGACTTGTGAAGAATCATCCGCACCAAAGGCTCATCAGGCATCACTCATGGCATCAGATGGTAGCAATACAACGCTAACCAAAGTATTTTCAGGGAGACCGGCGAGGGGACTTGAAAACCGTTATACGGATGAGACATTACATCTGGATGAGGATTTGCCAGATTTTCCACTCATGAATACGCTTACAGGTCCCTTGAGAAAAGCCAGTGCAGCTTCCGGTAAACCGGATTTTATTGCGCAATGGTCTGGCCAAGCCGTTTCACTAAATCGGGAAATGAAAACCCAGGCGCTCATTTCATGTTTGATTGAAGAAACACAAGAAGTCCTGCAAAGCTTGTGAACGTAAAATCAATCCAGCTTCTTTGCATCATTCCAGAGCTGGTCCATAACTTCTAGCGGAGCCTCTTCAAGCGTATATCCGGTATCCATAATATGGGATTCAATGTGGGCAAAGCGTTTTCTGAATTTCATGTTCGTGCGACGTAAGGCCGTGTCGGGGTCAATCTTTTGATGTCTTGCCAGATTTGCAAGGGCAAAGAGAATATCACCAAGCTCATCCGTTTGAGCCTCAGTGTCTTGTGCTGAAAGTTCACTCTCGAATTCATCCAGTTCTTCCCGTATTTTCTTGATAACGGCATGAGGGTCATTCCAGTCAAACCCAACCTTGGAAGCTTTTTTTTGTAATTTGACTGCACAGGCAAGCGCGGGTAGGGCATTGGGCACATCGCCGAGCAAGGAAGGTGCTTTGGTTTTGGGCGGCAGACCCTTTGCTTGTCGCAATGCAGCAGCTTCCGCCTTTTCCTCTGCCTTGATACGTTCCCATGTATTTTCAGCCATGCCCTTGGCAGAATATTCTTGCGCAGTTACATCCTCAGTACCAAATACATGAGGATGGCGTCTGATCATCTTGCGTGTGATGCCTTCAACAACGTCTCCAAAATCAAACAGACCTGCTTCACTAGCCATTTGCGCATGATAAACTGATTGCAGGAGCAAATCGCCTAGTTCCAGGCGCAAGTCCTCCATATCATCCCGTTCTATGGCATCGGCCACTTCACAAGCTTCCTCAATTGTGTATGGCGCAATGCTTTTGAAATCCTGCTCCAGATCCCATGGACAACCGGTTTCAGGCGTTCTCAAGGCTTTCATGATTTCCAGGAGACGAACTATATCGCGGGAAGGAGTGAGAGACATAATTTTAACCAGTAGCAAGAATTTGACTTGTCAGCCTTAAAAGCAGTCGCTACTTTTTAACCAGCAAGAAGTAATAAGCAATAGTATGGGGCAGTAAACATGAAAAAAACTCTTTTAGCTTTATCCGCCATTGTGATGGCATCTGCCTTTAACACCATGCAGTTTGTGTCAACGCCTCAGGCACGTGTCATCCTGAAAGAGAAAACCAAGTTCTACACTGTAACAGGAAATACCGGCGCTGAACTCTACAAAAGCATGCTCAAAAACGGCCCGGACCACGGCGGCAAGAGACGTGATGTACTCGCTTCAACCTCATTTGAATTCAATTTTGCAAATGATCAATTCACCATAAAGCGAAATCGATGCGTACTTACCAATCTCGATATTATCGTGAGTGTGACCTATACATACCCAAAATGGAAAGGTTCAAGAAAGGCTTCCGCAGAAACCAGGAAAGCCTGGAAAGAGTTTGAACGCATTGCTGTTCTGCATGAAAAGGAACACGTCAAGATTACTCGCAAGTTTGCAAATGACTATGAAAAAGCACTGAAACGTTCGCGCCGCAAAGCCAGTTCAGCTTGTGCGCAAGAGACGGTAACAGAGCGCTTTAGAACCAATCGGGAAATCAGAAGACACGAACGTTTGCACAGAAATTTCGACAGGCGCGATCTGAAGCGTGGTGGTCGTGGTTACAAGGCTTTGCTGTCACTGGTCAAGGCCAAATAAATAGAGCAGGGAGCTTAGCCAGCCTCTGCGGCTATCTCTCTGAGTACATCAAGCGCATCCAGCTCTCTGCCATCCGGCACAAACAAATGATCATGATAAAATCCTGATACCGGATTCACTCCCATGTCATGCTTGGCAAGTCTGGTTGCAATATATGCGATAAAACCAACAGCATCGAGCGATGAATGCACATCAAGTGTTATCATTCGGCATGGAAATTCATACTCCAGCCCAAGTGCTTCTGCTTCAGATTTCAACATGATTAGCGTTGTGCCTTCAGCTTCCTCAAATCTCATGCGTGGTATTATAGCGTCTGGAACAGCATTCTTGGGCAGTGTTATAAAAACATGAACACCATCAACCAGAATAGCCTTGAGAGACTTGAAAAGGGCTTGTAAATTCAACTCACCAGACATGTGCACGCTTTCTAAGATATTAGTATATGTTAATCGCATAAGATATATTATGGAACTTTATTGTATAGAATATACTTTAAAATGCCACTCTATCTACCTGTATTTGTAATCTTTTTAGAAATCCTTTGCGCTATTGGCGCGACAACTATGATCACACAAAAAGCTATGGGCCATGTGGGCGCCCAGGCTTTCATCCATAGTGAAAATTCAAAACCTGTAACACCCAGGTTCAACAAGGTCACAGCACCAGAAACAAAAAATGTCATGAAACCGGTGAGCAGTATTTGGAAGACCCGATGTTCAAACCTTGCAGGAATCATTTAAATCTCCAGACGCATGCCATCATAGGCTGGCTGTACTGTCGGCGGCAGCTTTGCTTTCAGTGTGTTATAATCAAGTGGTATGTGCATATGCGTCAGGATTGATTGTTCAGGCTTTAAACGTTCAATCCATTCAAGCGTCTCCGAGACGCTGAAATGACTAACATGAGGCTTGTATTGAAGTGCATCAACAATCCAGCAGTCCAGCTTTTCAAGCGCTGGAATGCTTGTTTCGGGTATATCGCTGATATCGGATGAATAACACAAACCACCAGCTTGAAACTTGCCATCGGTTGAAAAACGAAATCCAAGAGAATGTATGGGTCCGTGAACCTGAAGGATGGGTAGGGCGTGGATTGAACCACCCTCACCTTGTATTTCAATTGGATTGCCAGCCTTAATCTCGTAGGAATTCAAGATCGGCGGATACATGCTGCCTTCAGGCTGTATAAGGCAATAGCCAAAGCCTTCTTCAAGGCGTTGCATTGTATGGTTATCAGCATAAATTGTAATGCGTTCACGTTGTGCAAGCGCATAACCTCTCAGATCATCAATACCATGAACATGATCAGCATGTGGATGCGTATACAAAACACCATCAAGGCTCGGAACCTGAGCAGATAACATTTGCTGGCGAAAGTCGGGACTCGTATCCACAACGAGCCTCGTAACACCATCCTTGGCAATGCGTTCAACCAATAAGGAACACCGCAGGCGTCTGTTCCTGGGTTCATTCGGGTCACAATCTCCCCAGTCCCCATGAATTCTGGGCACGCCAGGGGATGATCCACATCCAAGAATTGTGAAGCGCAATTTATCCATCAGCGCGGGTCCGGCACTTTGCTAAACAAGCGGAAGAAATTATCTGTTGTCACTTGCCATATTTCTTCGACAGAAACACCTTTGGTTTCAGCCAACACTTTGGCAGTTTCAACAACATAAGAAGGTTCATTGCGCTTGCCACGATAAGGTGTGGGGGCAAGATAAGGCGCATCTGTTTCAACCAGCAAACGGTCCAGTGGTACGTCTGAGGCAATATCACGAATTTCCTGACTGTTCTTGAAAGTCAAAATACCGGAAAGCGAAACATATCCACCAAGCTTTATACCGGCTTCAGCAAGCTCACGACCAGATGAAAAACAATGCAGAACAAACGGGAAGGCACCCTCCTCTGTTTCCTCTGTCAAAATGGCATTCATGTCATCATCTGCATCACGGCTGTGAATGACCAACGGCAGTTGCGTTTCACGCGCAGCAGCGATGTGATTGCGAAGGCCTTCCGCTTGTGAAGCCGCATGATCTTTTTGATAAAAATAGTCTAAGCCAGCCTCACCAATCGCTACAACTTTTGGATGTTTACTGAGATCAATAATTTCTTGCGTAGTGACATCCAATTCCTCATGCGCATTGTGTGGATGAGTACCAACCGAACAAAAGACATTCTCAAAACGTTCAGAGACCGCCAGAACCTGTGGAAACTTGCGAACCCGCGTGCAAATCGTAACCATCCGACCCAAACCAGCCGCTTCTGCGCGTGCAACAACATCGTCGAGTTCTTCGGCAAAATCCGGGAAGTCCAGGTGGCAATGTGAATCGATTAGCATGCTGATCAGGCTTCCTT
>CALDZZ010000237.1 GCA_937944075.1 uncultured Rhizobiaceae group bacterium | reverse complement strand
GGCGTTCAATAATCGGGTGTGTGGTACCAGCCGGATAATGAAGCAAAACATTCTCCGCGATGCGGCTTGCAAAAACCACTGCCTCCAGCAGGGAGTTGGAAGCAAGCCTGTTTGCGCCATGCGCACCTGTTGACGTCACTTCACCACAGGCATAAAGACCATCCAGCGAAGAACGACCATCCGCATCAACAAATATTCCGCCCATGTGATAATGAGCTGCAGGAATAACCGGAATCATTTCTGTTACAGGATCAATGCCTGACTGTTTGCAATACTCATACACTGTTGGAAATTCATCCTTGAAATGCGCTCCAACCGCCTGACGGGCATCCAGCCATGCACCACGACCAGAGGCAACTTCCTCGAAAATGGCCTTGGCAACCACATCACGCGGTGCAAGTTCGGCATCTTCGTGTACCTTGAGCATGAAGCGTTCACCAGCATCATTATGAAGTGTACAGCCCTCGCCCCGCAATGCCTCTGTTGCCAAAGGTGCAGGGTCCTTGCCAACATTAATGGCTGTCGGATGAAATTGTACAAATTCAGGATCTGCAATTACTGCCCCTGCACGAGCCGCCATGCCTGTCCCGCCGCCACGCGCCTGGGTTGGGTTGGTGGTCACTTCATATAAAGCACCAGTACCACCAGCCGCCATGATTACAGCACTGGTTTTCAACTCAATGCGATGCGGATTTGTGCCCCGGTCACCCCGTGCCAACAATCCGACAACTTTCTTGCCATCGGTCAAAAGCTCTTCTGCGACAAACCCTTCAAGAAGACTGATTGAAGGCGTTTGATGAACTGCTGCAACCAGAGCCTCCATGATGGCCTTACCTGCCCTGTCTCCCTGAACACCAACAACACGATGTTCAGAATGTGCAGCCTCGCGGGAAGCAGTAAGCTTGCCCTCAAGGTCACGGTCGAACGGAACACCATATTCTGCCAAATCAAGCACGCGTTCAGCCGCTTCGGAAGCCATAAGTCTTGCTATGCCTTCATCTACAATCCCTGCACCCGCAACCAGCGTGTCTTGAACATGCTTTTCTACGGTATCACCAGGCATGACAGCAGCTGCAATGCCCGCTTGCGCCCATGCAGATGATGCACCCGTACCAATCGGCGCTGCAGCCAAAACTGTTACGGGGCGTGGTGCAAGTTTAAGGGCACAAAAAAGCCCCGCCAATCCACCACCAATGATCACCACATCATCGGAATTACGCATGGGCAAAGTCGGAAAAAGTTCGTTTTGATTATCGCTCATATGAAGGGCAGTTCACTTGTATTGTGTGAAAAGAGTTATTGCTCTGATCAATTCATCTTCAAATTTACCATGCGCTCAACTGCATGTCTGGCTTTTTCGGCCATTACGGGATCAACCACAACTTCCTCACGCATGTAAACCAGCGATTCCAGAATGTTTGGCAGAGTAATGCGTTTCATGTGCGGGCAGAGGTTGCACGGCTTGATGAACTCAACGCCCTTGGCCTGTTCCTGAATGTTGGATGCCATGGAACATTCTGTCACGAGCAATACCTTTGCGCCAGGTTTCTGACCTATCGCAAAATCAATCATTCCCGATGTCGAACCGGAGAAGTCCGCAACATCGACAACCTCGGGCGGGCACTCGGGGTGCGCCACAATCTGGATTGCAGGGTCCGCTTCTTTATAGGCTAGCAGTTCTTCTGGTGTGAAACGCTCATGCACTTCACAATGGCCTTTCCAGGTAAGAATTTTCTTCTTGGTAAGCTTTGCAACATTTTGCGCCAGAAATTCGTCCGGAATAAGCAGAATGGTATCACTCTCAAAACTCTCCACCACACGAACCGCGTTGGAAGAAGTACAGCAAATATCGCTTTCTGCCTTCACATCAGCAGAAGTATTCACGTAGGTTACAATCGGCACACCTGGATTGGCTTCCCGCAGAAGACGCACGTCTTCACCCGTAAGCGATTCAGCCAATGAACACCCGGCTTTCATGTCGGGAATGAGAACCGTTTTTTCAGGGCTCAACAATTTGGATGTTTCAGCCATGAAGTGTACGCCACACTGGACGATAATATCCGCATCCACTTTTTCCGCTTCCATGGCAAGTTGCAAACTGTCACCTGCAACATCCGCAACACAGTGAAAAATCTCTGGCGTCATGTAATTATGTGCAAGAATGACTGCATTACGCTCTTTCTTGAGCTTGTTGATAGCATGCACATAAGGGGCATGCACCGGCCATTCAATTTCAGGAATGTGATGCTTTACCTTTTCATAAAGATGTGCCGTTTCCTTGGCCACTTCGGGGGTATATTCAAGTGTCGGCATATCCACTACACCATAACGCTCGGCTGCTGATTGCACTTTCCCTGCTGATTTTGATGATGTGGTTTGATTGAGTTCAGTCATGGTCAAACTCCCCCTTTGTATGGCCAGTTGGCACCCTTGTTTGATTATACTCAAATTGAGCATAAGGGTAATAAAATAATATGCCCTTGTCAGAGCACAATTAAGATAGCAATTGGCAGCTCTGGTTTCAAGGAAGTATCAAGGAAAATGAACGAAACAACTGTTTACAGTTGCTTTTAACAGCACCTATTCACCCGCAAGCAATGCAGCATTTCCGCCTGCTGCGGTGGTGTCAATGCAGACGTGTTTTTCACGTGTGAGCCAAAACGCAAAATCCTTTTCCAACAAAAGTGGCACAATAGCGCCTTCTCTTGCAGCCAGCGCCTGGCGCAATTCCCTAGCATTTTCACCAAACGAAACTACAGCCTCCAGATCAGCAATTTGCGTTAATATCTTCGAAGAAAGCGTGCCATTGATACCATCACTGGCATCCTTAACAATGGCAAGCGCTTGACAACCCAGTTTACGCGCTGCTTCCAGTTGTAGCCTGGCGTCCTCTTTTCCAGGCCCAAGACACAAAACGCGCCCTCTTGGGTGCAGACTGTATCGATTAGATTCACCTGTTGGCCCTGGCAATTCATCAAGGAACAGTTCCCTTTTCTCAACTTTCAGACTGTTAAAGGCTTTTTCAATCCTATCCAGCGAAATATCATTTGCTTCAGATACAATGTTTTGAATGACCTCCGGCTTCATGAAACGGCGAATATATTTTGGTCCGCCTGCCTTGGGGCCCGTGCCACTCAATCCATCTCCGCCAAAGGGCTGGGAACCCACAACTGCACCAATCTGGTTTCGGTTGATGTAGATATTCCCAGCATCCACTCGATCTATAACATGCTGGACACGGTCATCTATACGACTGTGAAATCCGAAGGTCAGCCCATAACCTGTTGAATTGATCGCATCAATGACATCGTCCAACTCATCAGAATGATAGGTTGCAATGTGAAGAACAGGCCCGAAAACTTCTTCTCCAATATCCTCAATACCATTGACGTGGATGGCGGCAGGGCCAACAAATGTACCCTCTTGCGGAACTTCAAGTTGTTTGAGAAGCCGCCCGGTATCCCTGGCCATTGCAATATGGCTATCAATCCGTGCCTTTGCCGCTTCATCGATTATCGGCCCAACGTCAGTTCTGAAATCAGCCGGATTCCCAACCCTCAACTGATCCATCGCACCAAACAGCATCTCCTTGAACGGTTCTGCAATATCCTGTTGCAGATAAAGACACCGAAGCGCACTACAGCGCTGACCGGCAGACTGAAAGGCAGAGGCAAGAATATCGCGAACCGCCTGTTCTGGCAAAGCCGTACTGTCAATAATCATGGCGTTCAAACCACCGGTTTCTGCTATGAACGGCGCAGATGGAGCAAGATTATTTGCCATTGCTTGATTGATAATCTGAGCGGTTGCTGTCGAACCCGTAAAGGCAACGCCATCCACTTTGGGATGGGATGTAAGCGCACTGCCCACGGTTCGGCCTTCTCCTGCCATCAGTTGCAAAACCTCTTTTGGTACGCCTGCCTTATGCAGGAGTTTTACTGCCAGTGCAGCAATGAGGGGTGTGGTCTCGGCTGGCTTTGCCAAAACACCATTGCCCGCCGCCAGTGCTGCAGAAACCTGCCCGGTGAAAATTGCAAGCGGAAAATTCCATGGTGCAATACAGGTAAATATCCCGGCAGGATTATCAGGATATTTTTCACCTTCATCAGCGTAAAATCTGAGGAAGTCGACAGCCTCCCTGAGTTCACCAACACAATCATTGAGCGTTTTGCCTGCTTCCCGGATTAAAAGCGCAAACAGTTCACCTGCATTTGCCTCATACAGATCCGCAGCCAATCGCAGAATATCGGCTCTTTCCCTGGCAGAGGCCTTACTCCAGGTATTTGCCTTGGCAAGCGCCTTTTCAACATCACTCTGGATTGCCTGCTGAACGGTACCGATTGTATTGCCATTAGCCGGATTGATAACCGCAAGCACTTCCCCTTTTCCTGTTTTCACATCCCATGTCTTTGACTTGAAACGTTTGATTTCACCATCAAGTGCCTCAAGGGTTGAAGGGTCTTCCAGATCAAACCCCTTGGAATTGATGCGCAAGGGTTTGAACAAGTCAGATGGCAAGTCGACAATAACTTGATTGTTTGCATCCATCTGATCAAACGGATCAGAGGCAACCTCTTGTGGGGGAATGGTTTCATCGACAATCTGGTTTACAAAGGACGAATTTGCACCATTTTCAAGCAACCGTCGAACGAGATAAGCCAGCAAATCTTTATGCGCGCCTACTGGTGCATAAATTCTGCAGCGCGTTGACTGCCTTTCCAGCACCGTATCATGCAAGGCTTCGCCCATGCCGTGAAGTCGCTGAAACTCGAATTTTGAAACATCATCCGCCATTTCCAGAACACTGGCAACCGTATGGGCATTGTGTGTAGCAAATTGCGGGTAAATGCGATCCGTCATGCCAAGCAACATTTTGGCACAACAGATATAGCTCACATCTGTTTCAGCCTTTTGGGTGTAGACGGGAAAATCTTCATGCCCTTCCACCTGGGCATGTTTGATTTCAGTATCCCAATAAGCACCCTTGACAAGCCTCACCATGACCTTTCGGTCCAGTCTTTCAGCAAGCTCATAAATCCACTTGAGCACAAAAGGTGCTCGCCGATTATAGGCCTGCACAACAATGCCAAACCCATCCCAACCCTTGAGATCGGCATTTGAAAAAACAGCCTCGATGATATCAAGAGACAGATCCAGTCTGCCTGCTTCTTCAGCATCAATGTTCAGCCCTATGCCCGCTGACTTTGCCAGGATTGCAAGGGAAGTAGCCCGAGGCACAAGCTCATCCATGACCCTTTGCTTGTTGAGCGTTTCATATCGCGGATGAAGCGCGGAAAGTTTTATGGAAATGCCCGGATTTTCACGAATATCATCCGACAAACTGCGTTTGGCAATTTCTGTAATCGCATCGGAATAGGAAAGGAAATAGCGCTGAGCATCTGCCCGTGTACAAGCAGCCTCCCCCAACATGTCATAGGAATAGGTAAAGCCCTTCTCTTCCTGCCCGCTGGCTCTTTGCATGGCCTTGTTGATTGTCTCACCGAGCACAAATTGCTGGCCAAGCACTTTCATCAGTCGCGTAACCGCTTCACGTATAACCGGCTCACCCAACCGCTTGATTGCACCTCGCAACAGGGAAGCCATGCCAGTGCTTTTTTCATCATCCAGAACCTTGCCCGTCACAAACAAAGCCCAGGTGGAGGCATTGACCAGAGATGAATGGGATTGCCCCAGATGCTTTCCCCATTCGCTGGGCGCAATCTTGTCTTCAATGAGCGCATCAATGGTTTCATCATCCGGCACACGCAACAAGGCTTCTGCAAGACACATAAGCGCCACGCCTTCATCCGTTGAAAGGCCATATTCGCTGAGAAAGAGTTCCATCATTCCGGAATCATCGCGCTCACGAATGCGCTCAACAAGTTCCACGCCTCTTCTTGATATGGCATCGCGAAGCTCTTTGTTGATGCCAGACTGACCAACAAGACTGGCAAGCGCATCCTTGCTGGTGATTGTATGAGCCTGTCTGAACTCCAAACGTGCGGACATGATAAGTAACTCCTCAAGATAACGTATTATATCTTCTCACATAAGCGATTTGCAATTTAACTTCATTTGTGATTTTTTTGGTGAAATTCACTAATATGAAATTAGAAAACAGTTGTAATGAACAAGAAAACAGAACTCTCAAGTGATCTTGACGCCATTGATCTGAAGATTCTTCAAGCGGTTGGCGCTGATGCAAGAATATCCATAACCAGCCTGTCACGTGAGGTCGGGCTGTCTCAAACGCCATGCACAGCACGGCTTAAGAGGCTTGAAAAGGAAGGCATAATTCTGGGGTATCGAGCGTTGCTGGACCCCGTCAAAATGGGTCTGGATCATATCTCGTTTGTAGAGGTTAAGCTCTCGGATACAAGAGCGCAAAAGCTTGCAGAGTTCAACGAAGCTGTATGCAAGCTGGCCGAAGTAGAACAATGTCACATGATTGCTGGCGGTTACGATTATCTTTTAAAGGTGCGCACCAAAGACATGAAATCATACAGGAAAGTCATGGGCGAAAAAATTTCAAGCCTTCCTCACGTACAGCAAACCTCTACTTATGTTTCCATGGAAGCAGTCAAGGAAGACGCTATTCTTGACTAGAGCCGGAACTGTTTGTTGAAACCTTGCGGCGCGGCGCTACGTATCTTTGAACAGATACAATGGAGATTACCGATGAGACCCTCACTAGCACCCGTCACAGCACTTGCATTTGGCACCGCACTTTTTGCCCTACCCGCAACTGGTGTAGCCGCCGATTTGAAACTTGAGGAATTCTTCAAGGGTACCACACACGCCTATGGTAGTTTCAAAGCCATAAACGGCAAGAAACGTGAGTTCAGGGTTTTACTGAATGGCAAGTGGAATGGAAAAACACTCGTTCTGCGAGAAGATTTTTTCTACACGGATGGAGAACGGGATGTGAAAACATGGCGCTTCACCAAAACATCTCCAACCACCTATTCCGGAACCCGCGAAGATGTACGCGGCACGACGACTGTCAAGGTAAAGGGAAATACAGCCAAATTCAGCTATACGGTTGATATCGACAATGGCCCAAAGACAAATTTGGTCAAATTCAAAGACACTTTGATTTTAAAAAAGGATGGCACATTGCGAAATACGGCAAGGGTCTCCAAATTCGGAATCCCGGTAGCCCGCGTTGCTGTTAATTTTGCCAGAAGCAAAGCAGGTGCAGCTGCAATCAAACCGCGTTGATTGCAGGTTATTGCTTATTCTTCAACCAGGGTTTCAATCACAACACCCATGATAGTGCCATTGGCCCAGGCTTTTCTTACATTCATGGTTTCCGACACCGCAGGTGTCTTGATCATGAATTGTTCCGGCAAGTCAGTATTCTTGGGCAAAGAAAGCTGCATGCCTGAGTTGGAAACATCTGTTATAACGCAATGACAAACAAAGCCATCATCAGTCAGAACAGCGCCTGAGAAGCTTGATTTTACACGCTCTGCCTTACGCTTTGTGGCAAGTATGCTAAGTGCGCGTTGTGCTCCTTGCCCTGGTGTATGCTGTAACATTATGTCTTCCCCGTAGATTTAATATATGATCTTTATAACGGTGTATCTTTAAGAACTTGTTAAGGTGCGCATTAAAGCTTGAGTGAAACATGTAACTTGTTGTTATCAGGATCGCGCACATAGGCACCAAAATAACCAGGCGCATAATCTCTTGGACCTGGCTTCCCTTCGTTGACACCTCCCATATCCAGTGCAGTCTTGTGAAAAGCCTCAACTGCCTGCTTGGTCTTTGCTAGAAACATGATTTGGGTACCATTGCCGAAGGTGGCTGCTTGTTCATTAAAGGGCGTTACAACCCAAAAATTGGGATCACCATTTATCGGGCCATACCCCAGTTCATGTTCCAGGTTAATGTGCAATTTCATGTCAATGACTGATAAAACAGCATCATAAAATGCCCTGGCTATAACAAGGTCATTGCTGCCAACACAAGCACCAGAAAGCATGATATTCTCCTTGCAAAATCAATTCAGGAACCATAAACGGGAAACAGGATTTATACAAAGCGAGAACTCACATGAAAATCGGTATTTTGCAAACAGGCATGGTTCCGGAAGACCTTTCACCCAATTTTGGTGAATATCCCGACATGTTCAAGACATTTCTGGACGGGCATGATTTTGAATTTGAAGTTTTTGCAGTCGTGGATGGAAACTTTCCAAATTCAATCAGGGATTGTGACGGATGGCTGATTACAGGCTCCAAACATGGTGCATACGAAGACCATGACTGGATACCGCCACTGGAAGAGTTCATAAGAGATATCTACGAAGCGAGCCTGCCTATGGTTGGGATTTGTTTTGGTCACCAGATCATGGCGCAGGCTTTGGGTGGCAAGGTAATCAAATACCATGGCAAATGGGGCATGGGCACACAGGAATACACCCACCCTGACGGAACAAAATCCAGACTGCTTGCCATGCATCAGGACCAGGTCGTTGAAAAGCCGCCAGAAGCTGAAATCATCGCAGGAAATGATTTCTGCAAAATGGCGGGACTGGCCTATAAAAACAAGGCGTTAAGTTTCCAGCCACATCCGGAGTTTACGAACAACTTCATGGAAGGCCTTATAAAAAGCCGTGCAGGCGTTACCATTCCAAATGATCAGGCAGAACCTGCCCTGGAAAATGTACATGATGCCAATGATGCTGACGAATACGCCAAGATCATCGCCAACTTCTTTAAGAGCGCCTGATTAACTGCCTAACAGCAATCGCGGCAGGAAGAGTACAATACCCGGGAAAGCAACAAGTCCCGCAATCGTAAGTGCATCTGCAACGAAAAACGGAGATGCGCCCTTAAACACATCCTGAACGCTGATATCATCACGCACGCCAGCAACCACAAAACAGTTGAGGCCAATGGGTGGCGTGATGAGACAGAGCTCAGCCATCTTGACCACCAATATCCCGAACCAGATCGCGCATTCAGCACCAGACAAGCCAAACGTACTGTCGGCTGCACTCACTGCTTCTCCGCCATTTAGCGCCATCACTGCCGGATAGACAACCGGAAGCGTTAGAAGCAACATCCCGATCGCATCCATGAACATGCCAAGCACGGCATAAGCCAGCAGAATACAGACCAGTATCAGCAACGGGCTGTATTCGAGCGATGTAATCCAGTCTGCAAAGGCAGTTGGCAAATCGGCAAAACCAAGGAAACGCACATAAATCAACACGCCCCAGATAATGGTGAAAATCATGACTGACAGTTTGGCACTTTCGATCAAGGCTTCCTTCAGTTGTCCCCAACGCATGCCCTTGATCATGGCAATACAGAAGACAACGAAAGCACCCAGAGCGCCACCCTCGGTCGGTGTTCCCCAACTGTCACCCCCAAAAGGATTGTAAATAAACGAGATGATAATCACGACCACGAAAACAATCGGGAACGTTGGCGGAAGCGAAACGAGGCGCTCCTTCCAGCTGAACCCACCAACCGGAGGACCAAAATTCTTGATCACCAGCGCCATGCCAACAATCAGGCCGGCATAAATAACGGCAGAAAACGCACCTGGCAAAAAGCCCGCCAAGAGCAATCGTCCAACATCCTGCTCCACAATGATTGCATAAATAACCAGAATGGCAGAGGGCGGAATAAGGGAAGCAAGCGTACCACCTGCTGCAACAACACCCGCAGCAAAGCGTTTGTCATAACCAACCTTGAGCATTTCAGGAATTGCAATGCGCGCAAACACGGCTGATGTGGCAACAGAAGCTCCTGACACTGCTGCAAAGCCGGCCGTTGCAAAAACGGTAGCAACCGCAAGGCCGCCAGGCAACCAGCCAACCCATCGCTTGGCAGCTTCAAACAGAGCCTTTGTGAGACCGGCATGATAGGCCAGATAGCCTATCAGGATAAAGGTCGGGATCAGTGACAAGGCATTGGTTGTAATCTTTGAATATGGCTCCTGCCCGGCAATTCCGCCAGCAACCCCAAGCGCCCAAAAAAACTGATCCGGATCATATCCCTTCTTTGACCAGAAAATCCAAACCAGCCCAAACAAGCCCGCAAGACCGGCCGCAAAGGCCACGCGCATGCCAAGAATAACCATGACCATCATGCCAAGGGAAACGATTATGCCAATATCAATCGGTTGCATCAGTTGGTTCCCTTATCAAGATCAGCATCAACGGCACCGCCGGAAACGAGTTTTGCTTCATCAGCAGCCTGTTGTGCTGCGTCCTTTACAAGAGGCAGGCCAACCGGATGCGTTGCGCCAGTTTTGAAAGCGTTGACATATCCGACCATCTGCCAAACCAGACGGGTAGCCAAAATGGTGAACGAAATCGGTACGATCAGTTTTGTTGGCCAAAGCGGTATGTTCAGATCAAGAGAACTGTCAGAGCTCCACAAGGGTCTGTCCATATCAAAGGAGCGGTCAAAGAATTTCCATGAACCCCAGATCAAAATAAAAATGAGAAGCAACATGAAGAAAGTTGTTATGATTTCAGCCAGCCAGAGCGGGCGCCCCTTTAATTTGCCAACGAGAATATCCATCCGGATGTGACCGCCCTCACGCTGGGTATATGAAATGCCCAGGAATGCAATCATCGGAAGCACTTGTTCAATAAAATCCACATAGCCAGGCAGCGGTTGACCGATTGCATTACGTCCACCCACAGATATTACTGCAAGAACCATAAGCGAGAATATCGCTATACCGCTTAGCAAGCACATGAACGATTCAAGCTTGAGTAATTTTTGGTCTATCCTGCTATAGGATGAGCCGTCTTCCAGTACCGAGGACGCACCAGCCATCTTGTTTTCCTGACAAGTTAGAAGTGTTAAAAATCTTGTATCTAAAAAGAAAATCTCTCCCCGAAATCAAGACGGGGAGAGATAAGATTATGGCTTATTTGCCAAGTGTATCGGTTACAAGCTTGTAAAGCTCTTCGCCTGGCACGCCAGCTGCCTTCATGTCAGCAAGCCACTTTTCACGCACTGGTGTTGCTGCCTTTGCCTTGAAAGCTGAAAGCTGCTCAGCAGAAAACTCAACCTTTTTGACACCCTTGTCTGCAAGAATGCCTTCCCACTTGGTAATCAGCTCAGCATAGTTTGAAAGGTAATGCGCGATCGCCTCATCTTTTGAACCATCCAGTGCAGCCTTGTGTTCAGCAGACAGTGCATTGTATGCGTCTGTGTTTACCACAACCGGGCAGTTAACTGTTCCAGGATTAAGGTTGGCAGTCCACCATTTCGCAATATCAATAGTGCGGAATGCAAGATGCGCGTGCTGTGCAAATGCAACTGAGTCCACAACACCTGATTCAAGCGCTGTATAGGCTTCGGTAGCAGTCACTGAAGTTGGTGTTGCGCCAACAGTTTTGAACGCATTGCCAAGACCACCAGTTGCACGAATGCGCATACCTTCGAAATCGGACAAGGATGATGGCGCATCGCCTACTCCAGCAACATTATACTGCGGCATTGGTGAAGTCATGAAAGGAATTGCATTCCAGCGCGCAAGGTCTTTCTTTACAGCCGGGTGATTGTAAACAGCCGTTGCAACCTTCACTTCTTCTTCGAGGGTTGAAACACCCAGGAACGGCAATTCAAGCACAGTGATGGTTGGGTTTTTGTCGCGGTGATAACCGGCACAGAACTGAGCCATCTCAAAGGCACCGATTGAAATACCATCAAGGTTTTCACGGTTTTTGGAAAGGCCACCATAAGAAATGTTGATCTTGAAATCGCCATTGGTTTTCTTTTCAACCAGTTCAGCCAGTTTCTCAACATGCTCGGTAAAGGCACGTCGCTTACCCCAAAGGGAAACATTCCAGGTTGTCGAGGCGGCCAGCGCCTCCAAACCCATGACGGATACAGCTGCGGTTGATAGTAAAGCTACTTTTGTGAATCGTTTAAACATAATTTCTCCTCCATATGTCTGTTTGGAAAGGTAACAGGATATTTTGGGAAATCAAATTGGCAAAACTTTGCCAGTTAACAACTTCAAGGCAAGATGAACTATCTGAAATCTTTTCGAATGATGCCGTATTTTTTCATCTTCGCATTAAGCGTTCTTCTGGGAAGTTCAAGGTCTTGTAAAACAAGGGCAATATCGCCTGAATGTTTTTTGAGGGATGCCATGATAATGGTTTTTTCATAGTCATCAACCAGTGCATTTAAAGGCGCTTCATCCTGCCCTTTTAATGGAAGCCTTTGTTCAAAGTCTGAATTTGCAGCACCCTTGTCTGAACAAGGGTTTTGGGGACTGGGCGCAGATTTGGAAAGTGACGCGAGATATGACATCCTGCTGGCTTGCGCAACCTTGATGGTCTCAAGCAGTTTTTCAGGAGAAAACGGCTTGGTCAAAAACTCAAATGCGCCCTTCTTCATGGCTTCGACAGCAAGGGGAATATCTCCATGCCCTGTAATCAGAATAACAGGTAAATGCTTGTCTTTTGACAGCAAGTGCTGCATCAATGACATTCCGTCAAGGTCAGGCATTTTGATGTCGGAAACCACGATGCACGGACTGTTCGGCTTTATGGTTCTCAAAAGAACCTTGGGATCAACAAATGCCTGCACCTTCAAGCCACTCAAGGTGAGCCACTGCACGCTGGAATGTATCATTCCCCTGTCATCATCAACGAAATAGACAACACATTCAGATGCGTTGGTTGCTTCAGTCACCTCAACCATCCACCAGCTCTTTCAAACGACCTTTGCGGTTTGGTTCAACAGGATGGAAAGGAAATTCCACAACAAAACTGGCTCCCCCAGTCTCTAAGTTTTCACACAAGATCTTGCCATTTGCCTCGTCTGCAATCGCGTAACAAAGTGCAAGACCAAGGCCAACTCCCTCACCTACATTCTTGGTTGTGAAAAACGGATCAAACAATTGTCCCATAATCTCTGGGGGAACCCCCTCGCCATTATCCTCAACAGCGAATCCGCAACGCACTCCCTCTACCCATGAATGAATTTTAATCTCGGGAGCCTTTGCATCTTTGCTGGCCTGAATGGCGTTCTTTACCAGATTGCTGACGATTTGCTCAAAGCGTACAGAACTGCCTTTTGTGGTTACTGGAACCGGAGAAAGCGCCTCATGCAGCTTGATTTTTCCAACATCCAGCTCAGGTCGAAACTGTAGCAATATCGCTTCAATACATTCATTCAAATCGCATATAACGGGTTTGGAAACAGGCTTCCTGGAAAAGACCAGCAAGTCTGATGTGATTGACCCAAGCCGGTCAGTCATTTTCTTGATATCATCAAAAACCTTGCCCGCTTCCTTCAGGCGTCGTTCCTTTAACAGCAACAGACCACTGGAGGTGAACAACCTGATTGCAGAAACCGGCTGATTGACCTCATGCACGATTGAGGCTGACATTTTACCAAGCGCCGTCAGCCTGCTGGACTGTATCAGTTCTGACTGCGCATCACGTAGCTGCTTCTCAGCCAGTTTGCGCACCTGAACTTCCTGCTCAAGCTGGGTATTGATCTGGGAAATACGTTCAGCCTCCAGCGCCTTGACCTCCAGCATGCGTTGCTTGTTCTTGGAACGAATGAACAGAATGACAGAGGCCAGCAAGCCACAAAACAAAACCACAAATGCAGCAATGGCATAGGAGTATTTTTGAACGGTTTCCAGGGGTGTCAGAAAGTGCAATTTCCAGCCAAGCTCTGAAGTGCCAACGGTTGATATGGAAAAGCGCTCGTCTTCTATGTTCACACGCCCCTGAAAGAAACCATCATCGGATTGAAACGCCAGCTTTTCAAGATCATATCCCGTAAACTTTCTGCTTTCACGCATTTGGGAAAGTCGGTTGGCCGGCAATTCCTGGAGCGGTTTGTAAAGGTACTTGCTGTCACTTGCCAGAACCGTAACCTGATCCTCATCCGTAATCAGCACATCCTCACCTGCCCCACTCCAGGCTTCCAGCAACTCCTGAAACTCAACCTTGACGACTGCCACACCTAGCGTTTTGTCACCATCGCGTATCGCTTCGGATATAAAATAACCAGGTCTACCTGTCGTCACACCAATGGCGAAAAACGTCGCCTGCCCATGTTTAACCGCATCTGTGAAATAACGGCGAAAGCGATAATTGTTTCCTACAAAGCTTTCAGGCAAATCAAAATTACTCGCAGCAACCGTATTGGCGTCCTCATCCAGGATATAAAGTGCAGCACTATTTGATTTGTCACTTACCGTCTTGAGGTAGTCATTCATCAAGCCAATCTTCCTGCCGTGCTTTAGCATTTCGATTGTATAAGGATGAGAAACCACAACCCTAGGCAGGTGAGAAGCCCGGTTGATGGTAGATCGCAAGCTTTCCTGATAGAGAAGCAGCCTTTCAGAAGAAGTCGCAAGCGCAGATTTTTCAAACCGGTTATAACTGAAATGATAGGCCGCTGTTGCAATCACGCCTATTAACACCGTTATTATAATCGTATAAAACAAGCGCATGTATAAATATCTCTCCCAAGAGATGGTACTCTAGCGTGTTTAGACAATCGCAATCAAGAAGGCTGCAAAAAATGGCACTTATTTGCTCAAAAATCGAAGACAGCGTTTTCTACCTGACCCTTGACAATCCGCAGCGCCGGAATGCCTTGTCGCTTGAAATGATTGCAGAGGTTTGTTCAGCGCTTGATGAAGCTGACACTAACAGCGATGCAAGGGCAATTGTATTGTCAGGCAATGGCCCTGTTTTTTCATCGGGTCACGACCTGAAGGAATTGACTGCCGCAAGAAACTCTGAAGACCGCGGTCGTGAATTCTTTCAAAAGACGATGCAGAACTGTTCTTTCATGATGCAGAAAATCGTCAACCACCGTCTTCCGGTCATTGCAGCTGTGCATGGAACCGCAACCGCCGCCGGTTGCCAGCTGGTTGCAAGTTGTGATTTGGCTGTTGCAAGCAAGGATGCAAAATTTATCACCCCTGGCGTCAACCTGGGTCTGTTTTGCTCCACGCCCATGGTTGCATTGTCCAGAAATGTCTCCAACAAGCACGCGATGGAAATGCTGTTGACCGGCGAAGGCACACCAGCGCAAAAAGCAGCAGAAATCGGCCTTGTAAACAAGGCAGTTCCGTCAGAAGAAGTGGAAGCGACAGTCAAGTGGTACACAGATCGCATTACCGCAAAATCTGCCATGACAATCAAAACCGGCAAACAGGCTTACTATAACCAAAAGCAAATGCCCCTGAATGAAGCCTATGACTATTGCACAACTGTTATGGTTGAAAACATGCTGAAGCATGACGCAGAAGAAGGTATCGGCGCTTTTCTGGAAAAGCGCGAACCAAGCTGGCGGGATGAATAACAGCCTTATAGATCGCAGGACCCCATGAGCATCTACAATCAAAACCTAGATAAAAATCCGGCCAACTACCAGCCTTTGACACCGCTTACTTTCCTGGAAAGAGCCGCCAGCACCTTTCCAGATCATACCGCCATTATTCATGGCAAGCTCCGACGTTCCTATGGCGAGTTTTATCAACGCTCGCGAAAACTGGCGTCAGCCCTTGCTTCCAGCGGCATAGGCAAAGGCGACACCGTATCAGCCATGCTTGCCAATACACCAGCCATGCTTGAAGCCCATTACGGTATTCCCATGACAGGCGCAGTCTTGCACTCCATGAATACCAGACTGGATCCAAACATCATCGCCTTTCAGCTCGACCACAGTGAATGCAAGCTTTTGATTACAGACAGCGAGTTTTCCAAAACCATCAAGGAAGCCCTCGCCATTGCCACAGTCAAGCCGATGGTCATTGACTACAATGATCCTGAATATAAAGGCGACGGTGAAAATTTGGGGGAAATCGAATATGAGGATTTTCTGGCAGCCGGTGATCCTGAATTTGAATGGCTGATGCCGGAAGATGAATGGGATGCAATCTCACTCAACTATACATCCGGAACAACCGGCAACCCGAAAGGCGTTGTTTATCACCATCGAGGCGCATCACTGCTTGCCCAGGGGAATGCACTGACTGCATCCATGCAGAAACATTCCGTCTATCTTTGGACATTGCCAATGTTTCATTGCAACGGCTGGTGTTTTCCCTGGACCTTGTCAGCCATCATTGGAACGCATGTCTGCCTGCGCGCTGTTCGCCAAAAGGCGATGTGGGATTTAATTGCAGACCATGGTGTAACGCATCTTTGTGGCGCACCCATTGTCATGTCCACGCTTCTTTCTGCACGTGAAGAAGACAAGCGTGACCTGCCACACACAGTAGAATTCTTTACAGCTGCCGCCCCGCCACCTGAAGCCATTCTTGCTTCCATGAAAGAGGCAGGCTTTAACGTAACACACCTATATGGACTAACCGAATGTTATGGCCCTGCCGTCGTCAATGACTGGAACCTTGATTGGAACTCACTCGACAACGCAGGACAGGCTGCCATGAAGGCACGGCAGGGTGTACGATATTCAGCCCTTGAAGCACTGGATGTAAAAGACCCTGAAACCATGCAAAGTGTTCCCCACGATGGAGAGACCATTGGCGAAGTCATGATGCAAGGAAATGTTGTCATGAAGGGCTATCTTAAGAATGCAAAGGCTACCGATGAAGCCTTTAGGGGCGGATGGTTTCATACAGGTGATCTGGGCGTCATGCATGAAGATGGCTACATCCAGCTCAAGGATCGCTCCAAGGATATTATCATCTCCGGTGGTGAAAACATTTCATCAATCGAAGTCGAAGATGCTCTCTACAAACACCCTTCAATTTCTGCTGCTGCAGTTGTCGCCAAACCGGACGACAAATGGGGCGAGACACCTTGTGCCTTTATTGAAACAAATGAAGGATCAATGCCACCCACTCCTGAAGAACTAAACGCATGGTGCCGCCAACATCTTGCCAGCTTCAAGGTCCCGAAAAATTTCGTCTTTGAAGATCTGCCCAAAACTTCAACCGGAAAAATCCAGAAATTTGTTCTGCGCGAACGGGCGAAAGAAATCTCATGAACCACGATACCTATGATGACAATTACATCCAAACAATTCTTCAGGAAACAAAAACAATAGCGGTTGTCGGCGCAAGCCCAAAACCTGAGCGCGATTCAAATCGTGTGACGCATTACCTGGTTGAAAAAGGCTATCAGGTTTTCCCCGTCAATCCGGGTCATGCAGGACGTGAAATTGCAGGACAACACTGTTACGCAAGTCTCAAGGATATCCCGCAACCGATTCACATGATTGATGTTTTTCGCAATACGAAGGCAATTCCAGGTGTGCTGGAAGAGGTTATGGCGCTCGCTCCCCTTCCCCTTACCTTTTGGTTACAGCTGGGTATTCGCGATGATGAAAGTGCAAAAAAGGCCGAAGCCCTTGGCATCAAGGTTGTGATGAACCGTTGCACAAAAATTGAATACGCCAGACTGGGATTGTGACAACAAACCCAAGAATATCTGGGGTAAGTCTGTAACAGGACAATGTTATGGGTGGTCAGAAAACCAGCTGCCAAAGCGAAACACCCCACACAGCAACTGCAATGAATGTAGCCAACAGGACAGCTGCCGACCCACAGTCTTTTGCAATACGAATATTATCGCGCTTTTCCAAACTCACTTCATCAGCCAATGCTTCAATTCCGGTATTGAGCAATTCAACAATCAGAATGAACAACAACACACCCCACAAAAGAAGCAAGTGCCAAACACTATTCGCTACAAAAGGTGCTACGGGAAGCGAGAACAAAAATGCCAGTATTTCTTCGCGCACAGGCGCTTCACGCTTGAACCCGTGCCTCAAGCCCGCAAAGGAATTTCTGAATGCAGCCAACCAGCGCTTCATGTATCAAGCGCTTCCAGAAAGCGTTTAACAGAACCGGCCATTCCGTGTTCAAGACAGTCTGCTGTCAAGCCATGGCCTATTGATACTTCCGCAAGATTGGGAATAGCCTTTGATAAAGCCGGCAGGTTTTCAACCGTCAGATCATGTCCCGCGTTGACCTTCATGCCAAGCGCTTCTGCATGACGTGCTGTTTGAGCCATCTGTTTGAGTGACAGTTTTGCACCCTCTCCATCATCATGGCATCCGCCATAGGGACCAGTATAAAGTTCAATTCTATCTGCTCCGGTACCTGCTGCTGCATTGATCGAGGCTTCACTTGCATCGGGATCACAAAACAGCGAAACACGAAATCCATTGGATTTTAGCCGCTGAACGCAATCGCGCAAAAAATTGCCCTGCCCCTCAAAATCCCAGCCGTGGTCAGAGGTTGCCTGTGCAGGATCATCCGGAACCAGCGTTACCTGCTCTGGTTGGTTTTCTTCACAAAGCCTCAAAAAACCTTCTTCAGGAAACCCTTCCATGTTGAATTCAGCCTCGGGAAATTCATCATCAATAAGGTTTCGTAATTCAGGCAGGTCAGAAAATCGCGTATGCCGTTCATCCGGACGCGGATGAACCGTCAGCCCATGCGCACCCGCTTCAAGGGCAATACGTCCAAGTCCCGTAACACTGGGCCACGGCAAGTCCCTACGGTTTCGCAACAAGGCAACAGCATTCAGATTTACAGATAGTTTTGCAGGCATATCATAACCGTCATTTGATCAATTTCAGACCTTTTGACAGTGCGGTATCACAGTGCTGGAATCAACCTGTTTTCTGTTGTTGGTGATTGATCCACTTGCTGATTTTTTCTTCAAACTTGTCTGGAGAAACCGGCTTAGAGAGGTAGTCATCCATGCCTGCATCAAAGCATTTTTCCATGTCGCCCTTGATCGCATGTGCGGTAACACCAATGATCGGGGTCTCTTTGCCGGATTCTTTTTCAAGCTTGCGAATTTCCATCGTAGCCTCATGTCCGTTCATCACCGGCATGGATACATCCATGCAAATCACCTTCGGGTTGTGACGTTGATACAGCTCAACTGCTTCCTTGCCGTTTTGTGCAATCAGGAAGTTATAACCTGCCCCTTGCAAAATCTGGCGGAAAACGATCTGGTTAACTTCATTGTCTTCTGCAACCAAAACATCAATCACACGGCTTGCATCAATCTTGCTTGAGAAACGGCGCGTTGCGTCAATTCCACTTTGCTGATGTAAGGCTGGCTCTTTTGTATTGTTTTGAGAAACAGTTGCCTCATCAACACTGTTTTGAGTTGCTACAACATTCGACTTGGCTGAAGCTGCACGAACAATGGCCGCTTCTTCAACTTTGCTGGATGTATCAATTTCTGGTAGCGGCGCACGTGGAACTATTGGTGTTGTAGAAGCAGTGGTAGATTCTGCCGCTTGCCGATCGTCTTGTAAATCAGTTGCTGTATCGGAACTTGTCACTTGATTGTTTTTGCCAGATGCAACTTGCTTGCCTGCAATCGCACGGACCATGGCAACCCCTTCTCGTGTCTCATTGTTCTCATCACGCACATCCTGCAAGACGCGAATGATGGTTTCGAGAAGAAGTGAGGATCGCGCAGGCTTGACCAAATGTCCCTGTATCCCAAGGGATGAGAAATTCTTGCCTTCCTCGGTCTGATCAACCGAAGTCAACATGACCACCGGAATATTGTTGAGCGCCATATCTGAACGAATGGCAAGCGCAACCTCGCCCCCGTTCATTTCCGGCATGTGATAATCCAGAATAACACAATCGAGCTTAATGCCCTGTGCAATCATCGCACGCATCACTGCAAGGCCTTCCTTGCCGGATGCTGCTGCCGCACTGTCAAACTTCCAGGCTTGCATGTTTTCAAGCAGAATGGAGCGATTGACTTCATTGTCATCAATGATGAGAACGCGCGCACCACTAACATCCAACGGCACTTGTACCCTTGGCTTGATGTTGCCGTGTACAGGAAGTGTAATCTCGAACCAGAAGGTTGCACCTTCACCCAATTTGGAATGTACACCAATGTCACCGCCCATGAGTTCAACCAACGACGAGGAAATGGCAAGGCCAAGACCTGTACCCTCATGCTTGCGGGTAGCGCTTTCATCCACTTGACTAAACTTGTCAAAGACACGGGCAGCCTTTTCTTCAGGGATACCAATACCCGTATCCTGAATGGCAACCTTGAGCTTCGCCATGCCATCCTCAACAACGCCATTCACATCGACAAACACATGACCTTCTTCGGTAAACTTGACAGCATTGCCCATAAGATTGGTGACAATCTGGCGAATACGACCAACATCACCCACGAACATTGCAGGCAGTTGTGGGTCAATGCGAACGACCAGTTCGAGGTCTTTTTCTGCAACCTTGGAAGAAACAAGCGTCGCCACATCTTCAATCGCCTCTGAAAGGGCAAAGGGTGCAGGGTCGAGTTCCATTTGACCTGCGTCAATCTTCGAGAAGTCGAGAATGTCATTAATAATGGTCAGAAGCGAAGCGCCTGACTTTACGATGATATCAGCAAACGTTTTCTGCTTGGCATCAAGCTCCGTTTTGACCAGAAGCTCCGCCATGCCCATCACACCATTCATCGGGGTGCGAATCTCATGGGACATGTTTGCCAGGAATTCTGACTTGGCACGATCCGCCAACTCGGCTTTTCGATTTGCGAGTCTCAAGCCTTCAAACTGCTTGTAGATCATGCGCTCCATGGGAAGAAAAATAAACATGCCTATACCAATCAGCACCAGCGACCCGGCAATCACAAAGTAAGTGGTGATAATTTTCAGGTTTCTCGAGGCAATGACCAGTTTTTCCGCAACATAGTCTACCTGCGGGCTGTAATATTGGCGAACAAGCAACTGATTAACAAGGGAAATTCGTTCAGCAGCATCCACATAAGGACTGGTTGTCGAGATCAGTCTGTTAACCCCCCTGAAATCAACGAAGGTATATTGTCCCTGGGGCACATAATCATCAAATATAGTGACAAGTTCCTGTGATCGTTTGAGCAAGTCATTATAGACCCAAAAAGGATTGCGTTCCAAAGAGGTTATGTTCTCGAAGCCTTCTCTGAGTTCTGGTCTTAGCCCATTAAAGGTTTCTTGCAGACCTTCGATTTCTTCTTCCAGCTCCGCATTATGGAGTTTAAGAAAATCAATGATTGCGATATGGTTTTTACGAAGGACAGTGTTCTTGAGTTTAACACTGGAAAGGCTGATATCGTCGACAATCTGAGAAATATGCAACTGATGTTTGTTGAATTCATTCAGTCTGGAGATGTCTCTGTTATTCTGGTTAAAGGCGAATACAAAAACCGCGCAGACCCCTGCAATCAATAACAAACCCAGTAGATATCTAACCCGAACGTTAAACAAATTTTCTTTAAACATGCCCACAACTATTCCTATCCGCCTAAGAACGAAAACCCCAAATTTTCATATATGATTCTGACAATAGAAGCTGGATAGGTAACAAATGGTTAACTGTGACTATAAAGATAAAAGTTACGAAAATTATTTGACGATGGTCAATTTCTCGGCAGCCCGTGTAATAGCAGTGTAAAGCCAGCGGTCGCGATGTTCGCGAAATGCATAACTTTCATCGAAAAGATAAATATTTTCCCATTGCGAACCCTGAGCCTTGTGAACTGTAAGTGCATAACCATAATCAAAGTCATCATGGCGACGCTTCATCTGCCACGGCACTTCCCGATCCGGCTCTTCGAAGGCTGTTTTCAACAGCTTCACTTTTGCAGAATGCCGATCCACGCCTTCGTCTTCGGTTCGGATCAACACATTCATGGAAGGTTTCACAGTTCTGGCGGCACTGGTTACTTGCCAAAGTGACCCGTTCAAAAGGCCTTTCTTGGGGTCATTTCGCAAACAAACCAGTTTGTCACCCGCTGCCGGCAAAGGACCTTCAAAACCTTTCAGTTCTCTCAACCGTTGATTATAGAGCCTTCGTGTTTTGTTCGTTCCAACAAGAACCTGATCAGCTTCAAGCACTTCATCGGTATCGACGTTTTGCTTGGAGATGACTTTTGCTGCTTCACCATAATCCCCGATCATGACCTGATTGCCTTCACGCACTTGCCGCGCAAGTTCGATTATGGGGTTATCCCTTGCCTGTCTGTGAATTTCCTCAAGTAGAATGTCAGGCTCATGTTCGGTAAAAAACCCGCCTCCCGAAACCGGTGGCAATTGCCCCGGATCCCCCAAAACCAGAACAGGCGTTCCAAATGACAAGAGATCCCTGCCCAAATCCTCATCCACCATGGAACATTCATCAATGATGATCAGCGAAGCCTTGGAAAGAGGACTTTGGCGATTGAGCGAGAAGGTTGGCAGAACTTCCTTCTTGCCGGTCTCTTCATCCTCCACCACATCTTCGCCCCTTGGACGGTAGATCAGAGAATGAATGGTAGAAGCCTTGGAAGCACCTCGTGTACGCAACACCTGTGCAGCCTTGCCCGTAAACGCAGCAAACAGAACATCCCCATCCACATCCTCAGCCAAGTGGCGCGCAAGCGTGGTCTTCCCGGTGCCTGCATAGCCAAAAAGCCTGAAGACCTGACGGTCACCAGCCTTCAACCAGCGGCTGGCAGCCAATAACGCATTATCCTGTTGGGGTGAAAATTCCATGGCAGATAAATGACACGATTCTGACGTTTAAAAAAGAATTATTAGCGTATCATCGGATAAAGACTCAAAACCAGTAGAACCGCCATAAAGATGTTGAACAGTCTCAAACGCTTGGGATCTGAAAGCCACTCGCGCAGCCCAACCCCGAATGCACACCAGACAGAAACACTGGGGAAGTTGATCACCACAAAGGCAAATACAACAATGAATACACTTGTCGTAAAATCAGGCTCACCCGTATAGGCCGTCATCGCATAAATTGCCATTACCCAGGCCTTTGGATTAACCCACTGAAACAGCGCCGCCGCAATAAAGCTCATCGGTGAGCCAGCGTTTTCACCTTTTGCAATCGTATTCGTATTGGCAATTTTCCAGGCAAGATAAAGCAAATAAAGCCCACCAACGATTTTCAGTACCAATTCCATAATCGGAAAGGTCTGAAAAACTTCCTTCAGGCCAAATCCGACAGCCATAAGCAAAAGTCCAAACCCAAAGGCAATCCCGAACATGTGAGGGATGGTTTTGCGGAAACCGAAATTCACCCCGGATGCCAACAACATGATGTTGTTGGGGCCTGGTGTAATGGACGATGCAAACGAAAAAACCAGCAAGGCAAGAAAAACATCAAGGGGCATAAACATAACTCCGACAGGTCAGGCACCGTGACTTAGCGGTAAACAACTGTCAATCGCCCTTTTAATACAAGCTTGTTCTGCATATATTATAATATATGAAAAGACGCAGTTTACTCAAATCCATCGGCGCAATCGGTATGATGCCATTGATGCCATCCCTGCCCGCTTCAGCCATTGCAGGCACAGCGAGTTCAACCGTATCCGCTGGCGTTTCAGGTCATACTTATAAGTGGGCTGAAATGATCGTGCGTGCGCACAACAAGTGCAGCCCGGGCATGCTCGAACGTTTGTTGAAAGTGGACACGGCAACCGCTTCTGCCCTCAAATCCCAACTAATGGAAAAAGGCGTCATCAGCGCACAGGCAAATTCCTTTGGCATTCACAAGGCCGTCAAGCCGCTTTATGAAGGGGCTTTCATGAAACCCAGCTCTCAGCTCAAAACAGGCCTGGAAAAAGCTAATGAAATGCTGGATGACATGATTGAAGAGGATGACCCGGACAGCCCAAGGGAAGAACTGGCTTTTGAAGAACCTTCTTCGGAAATTGATTCTGAAAACAAGGACTTGGCACAAGATCCTGAATCAACACAGCAGGATGGAACAGAGTTGGAGCATTCCTCTACTGCTTGAATAAGGATTTGAAAGCCTTATCTTCCCGCATTAAAATCAACCAAAACGCTCAATCCGGAAAGTAAGTCATCCATGGAAGAACTCAAGGGGAAAACCGCAATCATCACAGGAGCCAGCAAGGGCATAGGCGCGGCAACAGCAAGACGCATGGCAGAGCTTGGCGTAAAGGTCGTACTCACTGCACGCTCGCAAGATGCGCTTTCAGAACTTGCTGGCGAGATCAATGCATCTGGTGGAGAGGCACTCGCTGTTGCTTGTGATGTGAGTGATTACAATCAGGTCAACTCCGCAGTTGCCCAAGCCATCATGCAATTCGGCAAAATTGATATTGTCGTCAACAATGCTGGGCTAATCGACCCGATTGGACACATCACAGACATAGCACCTAAGGATTGGGGCAAAGTGATAGATGTCAATGTCAAAGGCATTTTCAACATGTTGCATGCCACTCTGCCCGGCATGGAAGCACGTGGCGAAGGCGTGATTATCAATATATCATCAGGGGCGGCATACGGCGCAATGGAAGGCTGGAGCCATTATTGTGCATCCAAGGCAGCTGCCCTCATGTTGACCAAGGCAACACACAAGGAATACGCCAACAAAGGCATCCGCGTGGTTGGCCTGTCACCAGGAACGGTTGCAACCGACATGCAGGTCAACATAAAAGCTTCAGGCATTAATCCGGTCTCGACTCTGGAAGTTTCAGATCACATCCCACCAGAATGGCCAGCCCAGGCAATCTGCTGGCTGGCTACAGAAGATGCGAAAGAGTTTGATGGCGATGATGTGAGTTTAAGGGATGAAGCAATTAGAGCGCGGTGTGGGGTGGTTTGATGGAAGAATTCAACAGAAAATTAGAACATGCCCTTGCTGAGTTGAAAAGTTCAAAAAAGTACTTTTATGGAACTCCAAAATTATACAAATTGTTTTGGAAGTATGAAATCAAGTTAAAGCCAGCTCAATATGAGAATTTCTGGGTAAACGTAATCGTATTGGGAGCTTGTTGGGCCATACCTTTTGGCATTATCATGTATCTAATTATATTAATTCAAGGGATGTTGTTTGGCAGTTTCGATATAGTTATTTCTTTACTGGAATACATCACATGGTGCGCAGTTGGCGCATTATTATTTGGTTTACCGATGGCGCTGTTTGCAGCTTATGATCACTGGAAATTGGGTCTGAGCAAATGGGAAGATTTGGGTTAACCAGACATTACATCCTTACCACGGTTCACGGTTACAACACCTGTTCTGCAGACTTCGAATAGGCCAACCAGTGTTACACGCTTGCGCATACATCATACATGCATAGCGTGGCCTTATCTCTTTTCCATTTTGCTGAAGCTTACGCAACAACCCAAGTCTTATATTCCCTCGGCACGCCTGCACTTGCCTCTGCCCAAGGTGACTCCCCTGCTCGTGTTTGATGAAACTGAAAAGCTGCTTCATCCACAAAAGCCTCAGATACCAAAAAGCGTCCTGCAACTTCTGAACAAGCATCTACATTAAAAAAGATGCAACCAGCTTCTTCACGGGTAAGTTTAATGTGCTCTTTCAGTGCTTCACTAACCTTCGCGATCCGGTCTGCCGGCACATCGATATGCCCTTCGAGTCTGAATGAGCCTTTCGGCAGATCAGACATTACATCCCGTCCTTGCCACGGCTCACAGCTACCACACCTGTACGGCATACCTCCACCAAACCCAATGGTTCCATGATGGCAATGAATTGCTCAATCTTTGAAATGCGGCCCGTAATCTCAAACGTGAAATGCTCGGTTGAAGCGTCGATCACTTGCGCACGAAAGGCTTCTGCAAGGCGCATGGCTTCCACGCGGCTTTCACCCTTTCCTGCTACCTTGACCATGGCAAGTTCGCGTTCAATCGGTTTTTCGTGGCCGTTCAAACCTGCAACCAGTGTCAGATCAACCACACGGTGAACCGGCACCATACGCTCAAGCTGTTTCTTGATTTGATCAAGCACTTGCAACGTACCGGAAGAAACGATCGTGATGCGTGAAACCTTGTTATCATGGCTGGTTTCAGAGACGGTCAGGCTTTCGATGTTATAACCGCGGCCAGAGAAAAGCCCGATCACCCGCGCAAGCACACCCGGTTCATTATCCACGATTACAGCCAACACATGGGAACGCGGAATCTCCTTGTTCTCAACGATGAAATAGGCTGAGCCGGTTCCGCTTTGGTGCACTTTTTTCGCATTCATGATTTTTGTTCCACAGAGTTTTCAATTGTGTTTTCAATTGGTTTTTGAATAGGTTCTTTATTATATTTTATGCGGGCAATGGCAACGCCTGCCAGAATAATGACAAGAGCCGCGAGAGCATTTGGTGGCAGGGTTTCATCAATCAGCGCAATCGCCCATAAAATACCGAAGACCGGTACAAGGAAATTGATCTGACTTAAAAACCCTGCGCCCTGTCTTTCAATAATGGCAAACAGCATCAACATGCCTACACCTGTGGGGAAAATGCCCAATAGCACCAACATCCACCATGAGGTGGTTGAGATAGACAAATTCCAGGGCGCATCAAGATACAATACAATCGGCAAAAGAATGATCACCGACACCAGCAAAACGGCAGAAGAAACCGCATAGCGTGGCGCGCCTGTCAGATATTTTGAAAGAATGGCATGAACTGCATATGAGCAGGCCGCCAGCATGATTGCATAGGAGCGGATAGCCTCTTCTGTAAAGCTTGCAAGCTTGTCAAAGCCGATCAAGACCGCAACCCCCACAAGCCCAAGGCAAAACCCCATAATTTTGAACAGATTGAGTTTTTCGTCATTCGTGAAAAAATGCGCGAGCACAAGCGTAATCAATGGCATCACAGCCATAAGGATTGAGGTCAGCCCCGCATCCACCTTTTCCTGTCCCCATGAAATCAGAAAAAACGGAAGTGCCGTTCCGAAAAAACCGGCAAGCGTAATCATTTTCCAGTGAGGCAAGAGAGACCGCAGGTTTTGCTTGTAAAACAGCATAACGAAATACAGCATCACGCCACCAATCAGAATACGAGATAGCGCAATGGTTGCCGGTGGCACATCAACCACAGCCACTTTTGTCATCATGAAAGAAGCACCAAACATGGCAGCCAATGTGATCAACAAGGCATAATCTGTAATCAGGGTTTTGGGCTTGCCGCTCATGCCTGCCCTTCCATGGGAAGATAATGCCGCTGATCCAGCACTTCGTTTTCTTCATAATGGGGCAAGAACCACGGCTCCTTAAATGCCTCCGCCTTCCATGCAATAAAAGCCGGATGATTCAACATCGCCCTCATGTAACGTTCCATATTGTCGCTTGCATAGAGCCGATACGTATCTATGCGTGTCACAACAGGCATGAACATTGCGTCCGCTGCACTAAACGCACCATAAAGAAAATCACCACTCGTAGCATGCATCCCGTGCGCCTCGCTCCAAAGTTCATCCAGACGCGCCAGATCAGACATAACAGCCTCGCTTCTTTCCCTGTGCTTGAAGCTGGCAGTCAAGTTCATCGGGCAGGATGACCTTAACCCCATAAAGCCTGAATGCATTTCACTCGACGCGGCTCTTGCATGTGCGCGTGCAGCCATGTCTTCTGGCCAGATATGTTTGTCAGGAAACCTGTCAGCAATATATTCGATAATTGCCAGGCTCTCCCAAACCTTGATATTTCCATCCTGAATGACCGGCACCTTGCCGGTTGGTCCAAAGGCACGCATCTTTGCCGTCGTATCTTCCTTGTACATAGGAATGACAGTTTCCTCGAAAGGAATGTCAAAAGCGCGCAACAACATGCCCGCTCTTAGAGACCAGGATGAATATAGCTTGTTGCCAACGGCAATCTGTATCATTTGACTTTTCCTAAACGAGCGACTTGCCTTTTTCATCAATAGCAGAGCCCACTGCCTCGTCGGTAGCCTCATCCGGCAAGAGCATTTCATTATGCGCCTTGCCTGACGGGATCATCGGGAAACAATTTGCTAGGTTCGCAACACGGCAATCGAAAATAACTGGCTTTTCCTCATCAATCAGGGCCTGAATGGCATCGTCCAGCTCATCCGGCTTGTGACATTGCATGCCAACAGCGCCATAGGCTTCAGCCAGTTTCACAAAATCAGGCATTGCCTCGGTGTAGGAATTGGACAGACGATTGCCGTGCAACAATTGCTGCCACTGGCGAACCATGCCCATATACTGGTTGTTCAAAATGAATATCTTTATCGGTGCCCCGTACTGGAT
>CALDZZ010000236.1 GCA_937944075.1 uncultured Rhizobiaceae group bacterium | reverse complement strand
TTATCATGATGGAGCACATGCAGGCCGCACGCGAGGCACGAGAGAAAATCTGGGCTGTGCGAAAGGGCAAGGGCTTTCGCAATGAGGCAAAGGATATCCTGAACAAACACTCAAGCCGCAAGTCACTCAAACAGCCTGACCCTCGCAAGCGCAAGAAACAGCCTGATCCGGATCAGATAACGATGGATTTGTAATGAGTGTCTAAATTCCAAAGCACCTGATTGCCATAGCCATATTTTTAACAGCGCAAGAATCGGGTGTCTTGAAACCTTTAATTGTGTTCTTGATGCACTTTAACTATTTTCAGGAGGATAATATGACTTTTCAAATTCATGCTTTACCTAGTGAACCTTTTTCTAAATTCTTTGCAATGTCTGATGAAACGTTGTCAAAGTTGAATGCAAAGCGTGAGATTGTACAATCTTGCCCAGGCACTCCGTGTAGAGTGAGTCTGGAAGATGCAAGGAATGGCGAAACAGTCGTATTGGTAAATTATGAACACTTAAGCGTTGCATCGCCATATAAATCCAGCCATGCAATTTTTGTAAGGGAAGGCGTAAACCAAGCTCATCCACTTCCTGATACAGTCCCAGCTGTTTTTAACAATCGCCTTATTTCGGTGCGGATTTTCAACGCTGACCATTTGATGATTGATGCTGATGTGGTCGATGGAAGCACACTCTCAACTGCAATAGAGCTTGCATTTAAAAATGATGATGTTGCCTACATTCATTTGCATTACGCAAAACCTGGTTGTTTTGCTGCTTCTGTTACAAGGCAGTAAAAAATTATCTTTCAGCCAATGCTGCCATGATCCGCGCCCAGCTTCTTGACCCCTTGTGAAAGCTGGTCAGCTCATATTTTTCATTTGGAGAATGGATGCGATCATCTTCCTGGGCATATCCAACCAGCATGGATGGCATGCCCAGACATTCTTCAAAGCGCCCGACAACTGGAATGGACCCGCCCATCGCAATCAGTGCTGTGTCCTTGCCCCATTCATCCTTGAGCGCTGCTGTGGCTTTCTGAATTTCAGGCATGTCATAGGGAATGTGCACGGCCGGACTGCCGCTGTGTTCCTCAAAACTTGCAGAACAATCCTCAGGCAAACACGAACGCACATAATCGCGGAAGGAATCTCGCACTTTCTCCGGGTCTTGCGTGCCCACCAGCCTGAATGAAATCTTTGCTGAAGCAATGGCAGGGATTACAGTTTTGAATCCCTCGCCTGTGTAACCACCCGTTATACCATTGAACTCTGCGGTTGGTCTTGCCCAAACCTGCTCCAATACTGAACGGCCTTTTTCACCGGCAGGCACCGAAAGGCCAATGTCTCCCAGAAAATCCTTTTCAGAAAAACCAAGCCCTTCCCACATTGTCTTGATTTCATCCGGTGTTTCCGGAACACCATCATAAAATCCTTCGAGCGTAACGCGTCCATCCTCGTCATGCAGACCTGCCAGAATTCTCGATAGTATTCTAATCGGGTTTGCAGCTGCCGACCCAAAGAAACCGGAGTGCAAGTCACGCGATGCTGCGTGGATGGTTACCTCATCGCTCGCCATGCCACGAAGCGCTGTTGAAATTGCCGGCGTTTCCCTGTCCCACATTGTTGTGTCACATACGAGGGCAATGTCTGCCGTCAACTCTTCCTTGTTGGATTCGAGAAATGGAATGAGCGAGGGAGAGCCGGATTCTTCCTCACCTTCAAAGAACAAGGTTACCTCAAGAGGCAATGAACCGGTTTCAGATTTCCATGCACGACACGCTTCTACAAAGGTCATCAACTGACCCTTGTCATCAGACGTGCCACGACCAATCATCTGTTTGGAACCATCCGGCATTTCCTTGATACGAGGTTCAAACGGCGGTTCGTCCCAAAGTTCCAGCGGATCACAGGGCTGGACGTCGTAGTGGCCATAAAAGAGAACATGCGGAGCACCTTCCGGGCCTTCATGATGTGCAACCACCATGGGATGCCCCGGGGTCTCGCGGACGCTTGCCTCAAACCCTATTGTTTTGAGATCATCAACAATAAATTGCGCAGCTTTCTTGCATTCATCTGCATAAACCGGATCGGTGGAAATGCTTTGAATGCGCAAAAGATCAAACAGCCGTTCAATCGAGGCATCGAGGTTTTTGTCTATTGATCCAAGGACCGCATCAAGGTTGCTCATTGGGGAACTCCGGTTTTTTACCGGAACTTAAACCTTCAACGAAACCATGTCATGCGGATTTTTTGAAAAATTGCTAACCGGATATTACCAGGCAGGTGTACGGAGTATTCGGGCAACTAGGGAATACCCGGTTAGCTAGAAGGATAATCCAGTAAGGGTGGAAAGAATTATCCAGAGCGACATGTGAAAATACGTTCGTATCTTGCACAAGTCGACATTCTACTGAAGAATGAAAAAAGACAAATCACCTTGCATTCAAGCGCAATAACTACACTGTTATCGTGGCGTGTGCTCATCCAACGGATGACTATAAGACAAGATATCAAGCAAACAGGTTTCCCAATGCCCAAAACTCACGACTTCCCAACGCGCGTAATCTGGACAGGAAACCGTGGCAAGGGCACCAGCAACTACCATGCCTATGACCGTACCTGGGACATGGCGATGGAAGGCAAGGAAATCGTTCACTGCTCCAATGACCCGATGTTGGGTGGGGATCCGTCCAAATACAACCCCGAGGACATGTTGATTGCAGCCCTCTCCTCATGCCACATGCTGTGGTATTTGCACTTGTGCTCTGATGCGGGTGTCACCGTTCTGGCGTATGAGGATAATCCTGTCGGAATCGGTGAAAGCGAGCCCTCCGGCAAGGGCCGGTTTGTGGAAGCCGTTTTGCGACCGACCATTACCATCACGGCAGATAGCGATACAGACAGGGCAGTCGCCATTCATGACGAGATACACAACTATTGCTTCATTGCTCGGTCGGTGAATTTTCCCGTACGATTTGAAGTGGAGATTATACAGTCTTAGGCAAGTGCTTCCCTGACAAAATCCAGCCTGTCCTGACCAAAATGCATTTCGTCGCCTACGAAAAATGTTGGCGCACCGAACAGGCCTCTTTCCACAGCCTGTTCAGTTACATTGATCAAGGCCTGTTTGTTTGCAGGGTCATTCATTGCTGCCATATAATCATCTGCATCAAGACCTGCTTTTTCAACAATGCGCTGCACGATGGCCGGATCATTGATGTTTTCATTTTCAACCCACATGGCTTGATAAAATCCATCACCCAGTTTTCTCAAGGCAGGGTGTTCACGATAATTATTCAGCCCGCGCATGGCATAGACTGAACTTTGCGGAAACTTGCTGTTCATTGTGAAAGGCACACCGTAACGTTTTGCAAAGCGGTTGAAATCTTCAAATATCCATTTGGCCTTGGAAGGGACAGTGATCGGACTGGCACTGCCTGCCTTGTCAAAGACGCCAGGCAGAAACATTGGTCGGTAGATGACTTCAGCACCGGTTTCCTTCACCAGCGCAGGAATTTGTGTCCACGCAAGATAACTCGCAGGGCTTACGATATCAAAATAGAATTCGAATGTTTTTTTCTTGGACAAGCCTCTATCTCCCTATAGCCAAATCATGCCCCAGACCCTAAAACAAATGGAAACAACTTTCCATCCGGAGCAAGTGAAATGAAACAGGGTGATCATCTTTTTCTGGTTGACGGGTCAGCCTATATTTTCCGTGCCTATCATGCCTTGCCGCCGTTGACGCGAAAATCTGACGGTTTGCCGGTTGGTGCAGTGTCCGGATTTTGCAACATGCTTTGGAAGCTTGTTCAGGAAGCACGCGATACATCGGTCGGCGTGGTACCAACGCATTTTGCAGTGATCTTTGATTATTCTTCAAAGACGTTTCGAAACGAAATTTATCCTGAGTACAAGGCAAACCGTGAAGCACCGCCGGAAGATCTTCGCCCTCAGTTTGCACTTATACGGCAGGCGACAAAAGCATTTAACCTGCCTTGCATAGAAACCGAAGGCTTTGAAGCAGACGACATCATTGCAAGCTATGCCAAGGAGGCTGCTGCCGTTGGCGGCGATGTTACCATCATCTCATCCGACAAGGATTTGATGCAGCTGATCACACCCAATGTCATCATGTATGACACGATGAAAGACAAGCGTGTCGGCGTTGAAGAGGTTCATGAAAAATTCGGGGTTGGTCCGGAAAAAATGATCGACTTGCAATCCCTTGCCGGTGACTCAACAGATAATGTGCCAGGCGTTCCAGGCATAGGGCCCAAGACGGCCGCGCAGCTTTTGGAAGAATATGGCAATCTCGAAACGTTGCTTGAAAGAGCCGGTGAGATCAAGCAAAACAAGCGCCGTGAAAACCTGATTGAATTTGCAGATCAGGCTCGTATATCCAAAGAGCTTGTAACCCTCAAGGATGATGTGCCGCTGGATATCCCCTTGGACGGTCTCGTGCTGGAAGAACCAAACGGTCCCAAACTGATTTCATTTCTCAAGGCAATGGAGTTTACAACAATCACACGAAAGGTAGCCGAGGTTACAGATACAGACGCAGCTGCCATTGAAGCTGATGTTGTGAGCGTAGAAGGATTTGAGCAGGCAAGAGGGCCGGACCTTGATGCCGGAGATGATGGCTCAGAATCTGCCCTCCCCCCTGAAGGAGCCAACACACCGCAAGACCTCGTTGCCAAACGAGCGGCTGAAGGGCTGGCAAATAAAATTGACCCCACAAGTTACGAGTGTGTTCGCGATGAGGCAACGCTAGAGGCCTGGGTACAACACATATATGAAGCAGGTATTGTCGCGATTGATACGGAAACCACATCGCTTGATCCGATGGAGGCCGAGCTGGTTGGAATTTCCCTTGCGACCGAACCTGGAAAAGCCTGTTATATTCCGCTTGCCCACAAGGAAGGTCATGGAGACCTTCTGGGTGGTGGGACTGCACCGGATCAGATTGACACAGATCGTGCCATTGAAATTCTCAAACCTGTTCTGGAAGATTTCTCCATACTCAAAATTGGCCAGAACATGAAATACGACTGGCTGATGCTTTCCCAAACCGGAATTGAGATGTCAGGGCTCGATGACACCATGCTCATGTCCTATGTTCTGGATGCTGGTCGAGGCGGGCATGGAATGGATGATCTTGCCAAGCGTCATCTGGGGCATGATTGCATTTCGTATAAAGAGCTAACCGGCAGTGGCAAGTCCGCGATTACCTTTGACTTTGTCGAGATTGAAAAAGCAACCCGCTATGCAGCTGAAGATGCAGATGTAACACTTCGTCTCTGGCGCATACTGAAACCAAGGCTTGTTGCTGAAGGCATGACCACAGTCTATGAACGCCTTGAGCGACCACTGATTGAGGTGGTTGCTAAAATGGAACAACGCGGCATCTCGGTTGATCGACAAATTCTGTCGCGGCTTTCAGGAGAACTGGCACAGGCAGCCGCCAGCCTTGAATCAGAAATTCACACACTTGCCGGACGTGAGTTCAATGCAGGGTCCCCAAAACAGCTGGGTGAAATCCTGTTTGATGAAATGGGTTTGCCCGGTGGCAAAAAAACCAAGACTGGAGCCTGGCAAACTGGTGTTCAGGTGCTTGAAGAGCTGGCTGCCGAAGGCCATGAATTGCCCCGCAAGATTATCGGCTGGCGCCAACTTACCAAACTCAAGTCCACCTATACCGACGCCCTGCCCGGTTTCATAAACAAGGATACCAATCGCGTCCACACATCATACTCCATGGCAGCGACTTCGACGGGGCGCTTTTCTTCCTCTGATCCAAACCTGCAAAACATTCCCATCCGAACCGAGGAAGGCAGGAAAATACGAACTGCTTTTGTTGCAGAGAAAGGCAACATGTTGGTGTCGGCAGATTACTCGCAGGTTGAGCTTCGTGTGCTGGCACATATTGCGGATATTCCGCAACTCAAGCAGGCTTTTGCAGATGGTTTGGACATTCACGCCATGACGGCTTCCGAAATGTTCAACACCCCAATTGAAGGCATGGACCCGATGATGCGCAGGCGTGCGAAAGCCATCAACTTCGGAATCATTTACGGTATTTCAGCCTTCGGCCTTGCCAATCAGTTGAGCATTGAGCGCTCCGAAGCAAGCGACTATATCAAGATGTATTTTGAACGGTTTCCCGGCATAAAAGGTTACATGGAAGAGACAAAGGCCTTTGTTCGCGAGCATGGTTATGTTGAAACCATTTTTGGTCGCCAGGCACATTATCCTGATATCAGGAATTCAAATCCGCAAGTCCGCGCCTTCAACGAACGTGCTGCTATCAACGCACCTATTCAAGGCTCGGCTGCAGATATTATCCGTCGCGCCATGGTGCGTATGGATGATGCTTTGCAACAAGCAAATCTGGCTGCCAAAATGCTGTTGCAGGTGCATGATGAATTGATCTTTGAAGTGCCTGAAGAAGAAGTGGAAGCAACGATTACTCTGGTCAAGGACGTCATGGAAAATGCATCCATGCCTGCGCTGGAATTATCCGTACCACTCAAGGTTGACGCACAAGCCGCCAGCAATTGGGATGAGGCGCATTAAGTGCCTAGCTTGAACAGGCGGTGTTCCTGACGTTTGCCTCATTATCTTTGCCAAAGCTCGTCGTTACCCTTTTGGCGACGCCTTTCTTTCCGACCAAATCAAAGCTTGCTTGCGCCCCTTCCATCTCACTGCCTGAAACCCTGATCTGACCCAATTCAGATGCAGTCAGGCGATCATCCACGTCGATGGAAAACGTGTAATCTGCCCCGGCCGGGAAACTTTCAAACCGAATACCAACATTCTCTGAACCATCAGAAACCGAGACAGCCTGAGCCAGTCTGGCTGAACCTGCCACGGTCTTGTAGGGCTGGAAAACCTCAACACCTGCTCCACCGTTAATCGTATCAAAAATCAATCGACCTCTTGAAGATGCCAAATTGATTTCCATTGCCGAAATCTCAAATTCTTCGGAACTGTTCTTGATTATAAATCTGTCTACTGGAGCGCCTTCCAAAAAGGATATCTGCACCAAAGGTGCGCAATTTTCAGTAGTGGCCGCGGTTGCAGGAAAAGCAATTGCAGCAAGCGCAGTGACTACGGACAGTGACTTAGAATGATTCATGACAAACCTCCAATTAGGAAACGGGCTATTATCTTAAATCGTGCAAGCATGGGTTTTTTCAAGCTCATGAATTTGGACAAGTCGCATCAGCTTGCAAATCGTGATTGATGCGCCTGCATTGTTAGGCTACAAGAACCCAATCAGCACCCGTAGCTCAGCTGGATAGAGCGCTGCCCTCCGAAGGCAGAGGCCGCAGATTCGAATTCTGCCGGGTGCGCCATCTCATTCCTCCATCAACTTCTCATCTTTTCACCTGATGGATCATAGGTCGGCTCGCCAAGGACTGTTGCCTTGCAAAGTTCGCCTAGAATTTCCACGCCGAGTTGTGTTCCTGCCCTGGCCATTCCTGTGTCCACATAAGCAAGCGCCATGGATTTTTTCACATGATGGGCATAGCCTCCAGAAGTGATATATCCAACTGCCTCACCGTCATGCATCACGGCTTCATCCAGAGTAACATCAATGTCAGTCTTGATCTCGAGTGTCACAAGCTTGCGGGCAACGCCTTCTTCCCTGAATGTAAGGGTGGCTTCCTTGCCTACAAAATCCTTCTTCCAGTTGATAAAGCCATCCATGCCGCTTTCAACAGCGTTAAAGTCCGGGCGGAATTCCAGCCCCCATGCACCCCAGCCTTTTTCAAGACGCAAGGACATCAGACAGCGGTTGCCATACCACTTGTACCCAAGGTCAGAACCTGCTTCTTCAATTGACTCTGTCAGTTTTAACAAATATTGCGGGCGGCAATAAATTTCATATCCGAGTTCTCCTGAAAAGCTTATGCGGTTCAAAATAACCGGCACACCACCAACAAAAGTCTTGCGCGTGTCCCTGAACCTGAACGCTTCACCACTTACATCATCACGGGTAATTCTGGAAAGAAGTTCGCGGGAGTTTGGACCCGAGATCGCAATCCCGTGCCATTGCTCAGTCTGATTTTCATACACAATTGTTTCAGGCAAGGTCTTTGCAAAAAATCTTGCATGCGCATCCTGCATGGCACCTGAGCCAAACAGCATGAACTCATCTTCACCAAGACAGGCGACCGTGAGATCACCATAAAGGCGCCCCTTTGGGGTAATCATCGGCGTAAGAGAAATGCGACCTGGTTTGGGAATAAAACCTGCCATTGTGATCTCCAGCCATTCTCGTGCGCCCTTTCCGCGAATTGAGTGTTTGGCAAAGTTTGCAATTTCAATGCCACCGACGGCGGTGCGCACGGCTTCCACTTCCCGCGCAACATAATCATGACTGCGGTTACGACCAAAGCTTGGTTCTTCATGTGCATCTTCAGGATTGTCTGCAAACCACAACGCATGCTCAAGACCAAAAGCCTGTCCCATGAGAGCGCCCTTTTCCACCAGCCGATCATATATGGAAGTGGTTTGTTGCTTGCGTCCCTTCGGAAGGGTTTCATTCGGGAAGGTCATGACAAACCGGCGTTCGTAGTTTTCAGTTGACTTTACTGTTCCCCAGTCAGGCGAAGCCCAATTACCAAAACGCGCAACATCCATCGCCCATACATCGATAGAAGGCTCCCCGTCGATCATCCATTCAGCCATGGTCAGCCCGACGCCACCGCCCTGACAGAAACCGGCCATCACCCCAACTGCACACCAATAATTATGCATGCCCGGCACCGGGCCAATCATTGGATTGCCATCCGGCCCGAAAGTAAACGGGCCATTGATTGCCTGTCTGATGCCGGCATTGGCAAGCGCGGGTATGCGCTCAAAACCCAGTTCAAGACGATCTGCGATATGCTCAAGGTTTGGATTGAGAAGCTCATGGCCAAAATCCCAAGGCGTGCCTTCAACTTTCCAGGGCACACCAACCGGCTCATAGGTTCCCAGCAGCATGCCGTCACGTTCCTGCCTGAAATAAATATTGGCTTCATAATCAATACCACATGGCAAACGTGAACCGAAGTCGGCGACTTCATCGATGCGTTCAGTTAGCAGGTAGTGGTGCTCCATCGGCTGGACAGGCGGACGAAGGCCTGCCATTTGCCCGACTTCTCGCGCCCAAAGTCCTCCACAGTTAACGACATGTTCCGCAATGACAATGCCCTTGTCAGTGGTGACTTCCCATTGCCCGTCCGGTCTCTGCGTGGTCGCGGTGACAGGTGTATGGGTATAATATTGCCCGCCATAATGTCTTGCAGCCTTTGCGAAAGCGTAGGTTGTGCCGGATGGATCAAGGTCTCCATCCTGGTCATCCCAAAGGGCTGCGAGAAAATGTTTGGGATCAATCAGGGGATGACGCTCGGCAACTTCCCTTGGAGAAATAAACTCCTGATCAAGCCCCATGTATCGCGCCTTTGAACGTTCGCGCTTTAAATAGTCATACCATGTCTTGTTGGAGGCAAGATAAAAACCACCTGTCAGGTTGAGCCCGATGTTCTGTCCCGAAAGCTCCTCGATTTCCTTGTATAGATTGATGGTATAACTCTGCAGGCGCGAGATATTGGGATCAGAGCTGATAGTATGGATCTGACCTGCCGCATGCCACGATGAGCCGGAGGTTAGCTCACTACGCTCAAGCAGAATGGTTTCCTTCCAGCCAAATTTGGCCAGGTGATATAGAATTGAGCACCCTACGACACCGCCGCCAATCACCACGCATTTTGCATGGGTAGGCAATTTCTTCTTAACGCCAGTTTCTTCTTTCTGAATATTCAGCGTTGATTGCGCCATTGTATCTATGGTCATAGGGTTCCCCGTCAGTATCTTTATGAATGCATAAGCTATTCGCAGTTTTTATAATTGTCAGGTTCTAAACGCGACGAGCCTTCCTTAATTCCGAAACTGCTTAAATTTTTCTGGTCGATGCACGTTCCATAAACTCCAGGTCAATCGCTTGTGCAAACTGTTTAGGCAGGCGGCCAGTATCACTCATTTCCAATAGCGCATTTGCTGCCTGAAACCCTATGCGCTTGGCTGGAAGACGCACTGTGGTAAGGGCAGGCTCCAAATGTTCCGATCCGCCGAAGTCACCAATGCCAATAATGGAAACATCAAGCGGGACTTTAATTCCCAGACTTTGACAGGCATAAATGAACCCGTGGGCAATGACGTCATTACAACAAATGAACGCACTTGGCGGATTATCCTGTAAAACAGACTTAGCCACAGTCTTTGCCGCACCAATATCATAACCACATGTCAAAATTCGATTGGGCGCTATTTCTATCTTGTTTGCTTTAAGCGTATCCAATGCGCCTGATAGGCGATCACGCGCTCTGTCGTTGGACTGGGTGTCAGGAAAGACAAAAGCAATATCGCTATGGCCATACTCCAGAAGATGCTGCGCCACCAACTGACCCGCTTTGTAATTGTCCGTACCGATACACGGTATTTTGGAATCTTCATGATAATTCCAAACCGAAATTACCGGAACATCCCTTTGCGCCAGCATGTTAAAGGGAACCGCTTCATGATCAAACCCGATCAGCGCAATCCCGTCAATTCTGCGTTCTAGCAGTGAACGTACAATGGCTGTTTCCATAGCAAGATCATACCCATGTGCCGCGATGAGCATGGTTCGGTCTCTCTCCTGCAAACGCGCCGAAAACGCCTCGATCAGTTCAGCAAAAATGGCATTGTCAATTGTGGGAACAATCAGACCAAAGGTACCTGAAAATCCGTGATGCATGGTACCGGCCATGCGATCGCGGATATACCCCAGATCAGCCGCTGCCTTTTCGATGCGGTTTCTGGTTGGCCCTTTGACAATATCCGGCGAATTGTAAAATCGCGAAACCGTTGCCGGCGAAACATTGGCCCGCTTTGCAACCTCGATAATGCCCGGGGCACCTTTGCGTGATCTGGTTCTTTTTTCCACTTTACCATCCTGTCGGAAAACTATTCCCAATTTGGACGAAAAAGTAAAATGAAAACGTTTGCATTTTTATTTTCACAATTTAGCATTGTTACTGGAGGAATAGAGTAGATGGAATTTCTGAGTTATTTTGGTGGCGTATTTGAACCCACCGCTTTTCTGCTTTTGTTGGGGGGAACAATTGGCGGATTAATCCTGGGCGCCACGCCCGGATTATCGCCAACCATGGCAGTTGCTCTTTTGATACCGTTTACGTTTCACTTATCGCCTACGCAGGGGCTTATCCTTTTGGGGGCGGCATATACGTCTACTGTTGCTGGGGGTGCGGTAAGTGCTATTCTTCTAAAAATTCCTGGTGCACCAGCCAATATTGCAACCGCTCTGGACGGCAATGCCATGGCAAAGAATGGCGAAGGTGCACGCGCATTGCACTTGTCTTTCCTGTCTTCCGGAATTGGTGGTGTGATTGGTGTATTATTGCTGATCTTTCTGACACCCGTGCTTGCCCAATGGGCTCTCGCCTTTAGTTATTCGCACTTGTTCTGGATGGCCATTCTTGGCGTAACAGTGATTGGTTCCCTGGATTCCAAATCGTTTGTAAAAGGACTTTTGTCCGGCTGCATCGGTCTTTGGCTTTCAATGATCGGCTTTGATGACAATCTGGGCGCGCAACGCTTCATCTTTACGGATGCGCTTGCAGGCGGCATTCATATCATTCCTGCCCTGATTGGCCTGTTTGCAATTCCTCAAGTCATGGAAATGTTTGCCAAGGGCAGAAACAATGCAGCCATTGAGGCCATCGAAGTTCCCAAACAGTCCCTGATGGATTCAATGAAGGAACTTACCCGTAACGTTCGGGCGCTTTCCATAGGCACCATTTTTGGCAGTATTATCGGTATTATTCCAGGCGTGGGCGGGCAAATTGCAGGCCTTGTTGCCTATGACCAGGCTCGCAAGTTTTCTCCGGATAAAGACAAGTTTGGCACTGGACATCCTGAAGGCATCATTGCAGCGGAATCAGCAAATAACGCCATGGTTGGACCTTCCCTTGTTCCACTTCTTACACTTTCAATCCCGGGAAGTCCTACCGCAGCAGTTTTGCTGGGCGGCTTGATCATCCATGGGATTTTTCCCGGCTCCGATTTGTTCGACAACCACCCCCAAGTGGCATGGACCTTTATTAACTCAATGCTGATTGGGCAGATTTTAATGGTTATTTTCGGGATTTACACCGCAACCTGGGCTGCCCGTATTGCGCGGGCACCCATGCCGATCATGGCTGCTGCTGTTATGGTGCTTGCACTCTTCGGGTCTTATTCAGTGCAGCAATCCATGGGTGATGTTTATATCATGCTCAGCCTTGGCATTGGGATGTTTTTCCTTGAGAAATTCGGGTTCTCTGCAGCCCCGCTCGTCTTGGGTCTCATCCTTGGTCCGATCGCAGAATCAAATTTCACAACCGGATCTCTTATCTCTCAGGCGCAGGATGGGCCATGGGTATACTTCCTCACAGGCACGCTCAATATCTTCCTGATTGCACTGGTTTTTGCATCAGTTGCCTATAGCTTCTGGTCCAACATGATGCATGGCAAGGCCGTCAAGAAAATGCAGGAGGCAGCATCATGACCGCTTCACGTCTTCAGCATACGGTTGCCTCTGGCGTTGTTCTGCTCGTTGCAGCGCTTGTTACCTACATCAGCTTTACCCAGCAGCCAGCAGATGCCTTTCTGTTTCCTAGACTGATTTCAATCTTCTTTATCATTCTTGCTGTCTGGAATTTTGCCCGGGCTGTTTCTGGTGTTGCAAAAGTTGGTACCGGACTGAATGCGACCGAGTTCAAAAATATTCTGCCAGGCCTTATCGTCATGATTGTTTTTGTGTTCCTCGTCGCAAAATCCATCGGCTTCTATCTTAGTTCCGCAATTGCCTTTATGATTATATATACGCTTTACGACCCTGCGCCCTATTCTGACGGGAAAGCATGGGGTAAGCGCCTGATCGTGACTGTCTGTTTCATGGCAGTGATGTATTGCCTCTTTGCGTTGTTGCTGAAAGTGCAAACGCCAAGTGGTATTTTGTTCTAGTCGACAGAACTTATTAAAACTCTGGGAGGAGAAAAACATGAATAAACTGATGAAAACCCTCGCAACCGGCTTTGCAGCGGTTGCCATGACAGCAGGCGCTGCATTTGCAGCAGACTATCCTGAGCGCCCTATTGGTGTTGCTGTATCCTATGGTGCTGGTGGTGCTACTGATTTTCAGGCACGCATTGTAACCATGGTTGCAGGCAATGAAGACATTCTTGGTCAGCCAATCTACATCGTCAACAAGCCTGGTGCCGGTGGTCGTGTTGGCTGGAACTGGTTTGCGACAGAAGCAGAGGCAGATGGTTATACCATGTCAGCCTATAACATTCCTCACTTCATCGCTCAGTCCATCAAGGGTGGCGTAAGCTACTCCGCAGACAGCTTTGAGCCAATCGCAAACTGGGGTGCGGACCCTGCCGTTGTTGTTGTTGGCAAGGACAGCCAGTTTAATACCATTCAGGACATGGTGAATTTTGCCAAGGAAAATCCAGGCAAGGTAACCCTGTCAGGAGCTGGCCTTTTTGTGGGTCACCACATTGCAGCGCTTCAAATTGAAAAAGGCACAGGTGCCAAGTTTGCCTACATCCCGACCAAGGGTGGCGGTGCAGCTGCCATGAAGGCTGTTATTGCAGGCGATGTCATGGGTGGTATCAACAACCTTTCTGATGCCTTCCGTGCGCGCGAAGCAGGTAACGTGAAAATTCTTGGTGTTGCCGATCTTGAGCGCAATGCAGAATTTCTGCCAGATGTACCAACCCTGAAAGAAGCCGGTTACGACGTTGACAATGCTTCCGTGAACTTCCGCGGCCTGATGGTCAAAAAGGGCACACCACAGGAAATCATCGACAAGCTTGCTGCCAAGGTGCCGGAAATGTTTGCTCACGCACGTGTTGCAAAACGCATGAAGGCTGGTGGCTCGCCAATGAAAATCATGAACCGTGCAGAAGTGCAGGCCATGTGGGCGAAGCGTCAGGAAACTCTAAAAGACCTCCTAGCTGGTCTTTAATAAAACCTTTGGGGCTGATCGGGCGGGCCTTTTCCCGCCCGATCATATTAAATGAAAGAAACTACACATGTCTGTTGCGGCACTCTCTGAAATCGATGAAATTCAACTGGTCAATGATCTGGTTGAACGTGCGCGTGTTGCACAAAAAGAGTTTGAGGCAAATGGAAGCCAGGAGCGCTATGACATGGCTGCTCTGGCAGCGGCCTGGGCCTTGATGGATCCTGCCCGCAATGAAGAACTGGCGACCATGGCGGTTGAGATGACCGGCCTTGGTAATGTAAAAGACAAGATTACAAAAAATCATCGCAAAACACTGGGTGTTTTGCGCGATATCAAACATTCAAGAACCCACGGTATACTGAGTGAAGATGCGGCAACAGGGATTACAGAAATTGCGCGTCCAGTCGGTGTCGTTGGGGCTGTTGTGCCTTCAACCAACCCAGTGGCTACACCAACGAACAATGTTGTAAACGCACTCAAATGCGGCAATGCGATCATACTTTCTCCCTCGCCCAAGGGCGTAGCAGTTTGTGAAAAACTCCTAAGCTACATGCATGCCGAGTTTGACAAGATTGCTCTTGACCGGGATTTGGTTCAAATGATTCCTGCGCCTGTTTCCAAGGTGAAGGCACAACGACTGATGGAGGCTGTTGACATTCTGGTCGTCACCGGAAGCCAGAATAATGTTCACCGGGCTTACTCTTCCGGTACGCCTGCTATTGGAGTGGGTGCTGGTAATGTAACCGTTATTATTGATGAAACTGCAAATCTTGCTGATGCAGCCCACAAGATTACAGCCTCCAAGACCTTTGACAATTCCACCTCATGTTCTTCTGAAAATGTTCTGGTTGTTGTTGATGCTGTACGGGATGCTTTCATGTCAGAACTGCACAAGGCTGGCGGGCGGATGCTGGACAAGGCAAACTCCGAGAAACTCAAAACGGCACTGTTTCAGGATGGCGGACTGAACAGGCATATCATTGCGCGCGATATTGACCAGGTTATTGATGTTGCAAAACTCGATGTTGCAGATGCTGACACGGCCAAATTTCTGCTGATTGAGGGTGAAGGCATCGGGTCTGATTATCCGGAATCCGGCGAAAAACTCTCACTGGTCACTACTGTTTATGCCGCAACCGATTTCGAAGATGCCAAACGTGTTGCAACCCAAGTCCTCAACCATCAGGGAGCAGGTCACTCAGTTGGGATACATACCAGTAACGACAGCCGCGCCATTGGTCTTGGTCAGGACATTCCAACCTGCCGGGTAATTGTCAATCAGGCACATTGTTTTGCAACAGGTGGTTCCTTTGATAACGGAATGCCATTTTCACTTTCCATGGGTTGCGGCACATGGGGTGGCAACTCAATCGATGACAATTTCAATCACAAACACCTGATGAACATCACAAAGGTCGTGCGTACAATTCCGGTCAACGAGCCCACAGTTGAAGATATCTTTTCAGATTATTGGGAGACTGCCGGCAAATGAGCCTTGCTGCAAACAAAGAAGCCCTGCACCGCCAACCTTCCATACTTGATGTTGTAAACGCGCGCGCAGAAAGAAATCCTGAAAGTCCTTTTCTGATTGATCCGGTCTCGGGTGTTGTCATCTCATCAGCCGAGGCTCGTGACCGCATCCGCTCCATCGCTGCAAACATTGCAGACAAGGATATTCAAAAAGGGGACTGTGTTGCCTTTGCCTTTTCCAACAGCATTGAATCCGCACTGACTATTTTGGGCATCATGTATGGCGGATATCTTGCTGTTGCGATTAATCTTGTCGCTGGTGATTCAACCATCGCTTATGTGCTGGAACACTCGGAAACTAAACTCATCATTGCAGACAAGGAAGCAAGGCAACAGGTCGAGCCACTTGCGCAAGCAACACCTTTACCAGCGCGAATTCTTGAACTGGATGAGCTGGACAAAAGTCTTGTAAATAATGAAGCGCTTGCTGAAGACGGTGGCGATATCGACGGATTGCTGATGTATACATCAGGCACAACCGGAAGACCCAAGGGTGTGGTACTCACACATTCAAACCTTATTGCCGGAGGCAATAATACTGCCATTGCACATAATATAGATGCCGGGGATTGCGGCCTGTGTGTTCTGCCGCTTTACCATATTAATGCAGTTTGTGTTTCCTTGATGGGGTCTCTGGTATCGGGCAGCAGCATTGTCTTGCCGAAAAGATTTTCTGTTTCAACATTCTGGAATACTCTGCACAAACATCAGTGCACGTGGTTCTCAGTGGTGCCAACGCAAATTTCCTATCTTTTGCATCATGGGGAAAATGAGGATTGCGATTCTGCCGGGTGCCCGCAGTTGCGGTTTGGCCGATCGGCCTCTGCACCCTTGTCACCCGACATGCATGCAGCATTTGAAAAACGCTTTAACATTCCGGTTATAGAGACCATGGGACTCACCGAAACCGCAGCGCAAATACTCTCCAACCCAATGCCTCCCGGTATACGGAAGATCGGGTCTCCCGGTATCCCATACGGTAATGAAGTCATCATCGCAGACAAAGCTCAGCGTGAGGTCATTCGAGGGGTTGAGGGGGAAGTTCTGGTGCGCGGGAACAATGTCATGCGCTGTTATCTCAAAAACACGGAGGCAACTGCGGAAACCCTTACGAATGACGGATGGTTGCGAACTGGTGATCTGGGAAAAATGGATGAGGATGGCTATGTCTATATAACAGGCAGGCTCAAGGAATTGATTATCAAGGGCGGTGAAAACATTGCACCTCGTGAAGTTGACGAAGCATTATATTCACATCCTGATGTAATTGAAGCCGCAGCATTCGCCGTCAGTTGCCCTGATTACGGTCAGCGTATAGAGGCGGGAGTCATGGTCAGTGACGGATCAAGCCTTGATGAAACACAACTTATCGAGATCTGCATCAAACACCTGGGCAAGTTCAAGGCTCCGGATCGTATTCATTTTTTCCCCGAACTGCCCAAAGGCCCATCAGGCAAGATACAGCGCATCAAGATTGCGGAAATGGTCTCGGCCTAAAACCCTGAACAGATAATGCCTTCAGGATTTTCGAGATCATCAATCACATCAAAATGATGTTTTTCCTCGATATGGACAGAACTCGTTGCTACTCCCATGCCGCGCCAGATGTTGGCTAGCAGGTCATTTTGGCGAATGAACTCTGGCCTCTCATCCTTACCTACAATACAATCTACAGGAATGTTTAACAGTGGCTTCAAGAGAGCAGGACTTTCGCGGTATGCCTCTGCCTCATCTAGATTAATGGTTTCGTTTTGGGGTATCTTCAAAACAGGTCTCAAATCATGAACACCTGAAATCGAGATTACCTTAATTATTCGCTCAAGGGTTTCGCTATCCAGTGATGTATCTTCACATATTTGCCGTGTCGCCAAATGCCCTCCGGCAGAATGACCACAAAGAATCATAGGGCCTTCAATACGCTCCGCAGCCGACATGATGCTAGAAGCGACTTCTTGCGTAATCGCAGAGATCGTTGCCTGCGGGCAAAGCGTGTAGGAAGGCATGGCAACCGCATAGCCCTTAGCAAGAGGGCCTCTGGCGAGCGGGCTCCAGAATGACTTGTCAAATCGTAACCAGTATCCACCGTGAACGAAGATGAAAAGCCCTTTGACGCGCCCTTGCGGGTGAAAAAGGTCATAGTGATTTCTCTCATTCGTATCATAGGGTATGTTGGTCTCTACGCTTACAGTCTCACGATAGGCTTCAGCACGGGCAGGCCAGCGCTCGATAAACCCCTGCGCATCAGGAATATGACCCGCATTGTCATATTCATTGCTCCAGTCTGTTATCGCATCTGTCATGGTCAGGCCGTATAGTCACGTTGGTCATCAATTACCTTGCCATCGTTAGGCAGACTGTCGACGATTTCAACCCTGCCGTTCAGTTTTGCAATGGATGCAAGTTTTTCTTTCACGGTTTCCGCATCAAGTCCTTGTCCGACGGCCTGAAGGTTCATTACATCCTTGCTATCCTCACGGCTGACCACCAAACGGGCACGTTCCAGCCCATCAACGCCCTTGACCAGTTCATCAATCTGTTTCGGGTCTACAAACATGCCCTTGATTTTTGTTCGCTGATCAGCGCGTCCCATCCAACCCTTGATGCGCATGTTGGTACGACCACAAGGTGAAGCTTCTTCAATCACGGCTGACATATCACCCGTTCCAAAGCGCACCAGTGGGTAGGCCTTGTTGAAAGAGGTTACGACCATCTCGCCTACTTCACCTGGCTCGACCGGATCATCCGTTCCTGGACGTACAATTTCAACAATCAGGTTTTCGTTGATAATCATTCCTTCACAAAGGTTTCCCTCGTGCATGGTTTCATGGGCAATGGCGCCAATGTCAGCTGTTGCATACCCTTGCATGACCTGAATACCACGTGCGGCATAAGCCTCTCGCATGGAAGGAAACAAGGCTCCGCCAGATACAAAAGCGTGTTTAATCGAACTCAGGTCTTTTCCAAGCTCCTCCGCCTTGTCGAGCAGGGTTTGCAAATAATCAGGCGTTCCGGCGTATGCAACGGGTTTCAACGTGGCTGCTGCATCAACTTGTGCTTCAGTTCCACCAACCCCTGCAGGGTAAACAATTCCACCCAGGGCTCTAATGCCTTCATCGAGTATGGCTCCCCCTGGTGTCATGGTAAAGCCAATTGAACAATGCACCAAATCCCCGGCCCTGAAGCCTGCGGCATGAAAGGAGCGTGCTGCCTGCCACGGATCAGGGCCTGGTGCCTGAGGCTCCCATACGGGCCCAGGTGACATGAAAATCCGGTTGCCTGCCAGAAGAGATGTATCAACGAAATTTCCAAATGGCGGTTTTGCAGCTTGCGCCTCCATCAACTCCGGTTTTCTCAAAACAGGAAGGGAGGCAAGTTTTTCGCGCGAAGTGATGGACGCCAAATCCACGGATGAAAACCTGTCAGACCATGCAGGAATTCGTTTGGTTATGTCCTTTAAAAAATCAGGAAAACTCTTGAAAAGATCTCGTTCTCTTTCTTCTTTGCTTCTGGTTTCCAGTGCGTCAAAATATTCTGTCATAGAAATCCCCGGTTTCTTTCTGTCATCTTAAAATTCTTATCCAGCGTGCCAGATCGAGCAGGCTTGCAAGCGCAACCGACACATAGGTCAGTGCAGCAGCCTTCAAAACCTGCCTTGCGGCCGGCATGTCATCTGGATGTAGAAAACCGCCCTGCTCCAAAATCGGCAAGGCTTTTGCAAAACTTGCATCCCATTCTACAGGCAGGGTTACCAAATGCACCAGCAGACGAATGGCAATAAAGGAAATGCCAATAATAATTACCCCGACAAATGCTGCCGGGGACTTGACCACCAAGCCCAAAACAGGAGCCAAAAAGAAAAATACGGCTGCAAATTTGTCTGTTATGGATGCAACCGAAACCAGCTTCTGACGCAAGTTCAGCAATTTGTTTCCTTCATGGTGTTGTATGGCGTGACCCACTTCATGGGCGGCAATTGCAACGGCACTGACAGAGCGGCCATCATGGTTATCCGGCAACAGTCTTACCATATGGTCTCGCGGGTCATAGTGGTCACCGAGTTTTGTGACTTCAACCTTCACCTTGTCAATATTGAGTTCTCCAAGAAGATGCTGAGCCAGCTCTCCGCCAGTACCGGGAAAATCATCGCGCTTTTTGCTATGCTTTTGAATAACGTGCTTTACCCAGAACTGTGGCCCAAAGATTATTGCCAATAGCAAACCTATGCCAATAATGGCCAATAATCCCATAGAAGCGTTCCTGTGTTCTAGGCGAGCCAACGTTTGCGGCGACGGTAATGCTTTACATCCTTGAAGGATTTGCGACCCTCGCCACCTGTGCCGAGATAAAACTCTTTGACATCCTCGTTTTCACGAAGCTCTTTTGCGTCACCGTCCATGACGACCCGGCCTGATTCCAAGATGTAGCCGTAAGTGGCATATTTCAAGGCGATGTTGGTATTTTGCTCGGCAAGGAGGAAGGATACGCCTTCCTTTTCATTCAGATCGCGAACAATTTCGAAAATTTCTTCCACCAATTGTGGTGCCAGACCCATTGAAGGCTCATCCAGCAAAATCATGGAAGGCTTGGACATCAGCGCTCGCCCGATTGCGCACATCTGCTGTTCACCGCCTGATGTATAACCGGCCTGGGATTTGCGGCGCTCTTTCAACCGCGGGAAATATTGATAAACAAGGTCGAGGTGATCCTTGATTGCGCCCGCACCGTCCTTGCGAGTATAGGCGCCTGTCAAAAGATTTTCCTCAATCGACAAGTGACCAAAACAATGGCGACCTTCCATGACCTGAATACAGCCACGCTGCACCAGCTCATTGGGGGTCAGCGCCTGGATTTCATCACCATTGAAGATGATATTGCCCTTGGTAACTTCACCACGTTCGCCGCGCAGCAGATTTGAAACCGCGCGCAGGGTTGTGGTTTTGCCAGCACCGTTTGCGCCAAGAATGGCCACAATGCCTCCCTTGGGAACCGTTAGCGACACACCTTTCAACACGAGGATAACGTGGTTGTAAATAACCTCGATGTTATTCACTGACAAAATCGTTTCAGATGTATCCGGTTTGATAGTTTCAGCTACGCTCATTTGAAAGGCCCTGTAAGAATTACGTTGTAACAAGCCGGCCCCGGCAAAAGCCGGGACCGGTTTTTTGATTTATGCGATTAACCGCAAGTCTGTGTTTTCCAGTCAGTCTGCTCAGAAACATACTTTTCAGCTGCGTCTTCCAACAATGGGCGAACAACGTCAGTCATTGGCGGTATCAGATCTGAAATACGGTTCCAGTCCTTGCCGTCCCACTGCTGAACGAAGATCGCACCAGCACCTTCGTGGTCTTTGCAAGAAGCGTTGATTGGAGCGGTAAAGCCTTCAAGGCCGATCTCTTTCAGACGTGCCTCGTCAAGAACAAACTTTTCAAGACCAAGGCGCATGTCAGCACCTGTGATAACAGTCTTGCCTGTTTCTTTTTGAGCGGCACGAATAGCTTCGGCAACAATGACAGCGTTAAAGAGACCGCGGTTATAAAGAACCTTGCCCACATCGTCTTTGTTTGCCTGGCTGTTACCCTTGTCAACCACGTGTTTGATCACGTCTTGAACAGCAGGGAAGTCTGTACCAATGCCTGAGAAGCTAGCAGCCTTGTAGCCTTTGCCTGCTTCACCAACCGGCTCAAGGTCAGCGTGTGCGCCAGCCCACCAGTTACCGATGAACTTGTCCATCGGGAAGCGGATTTTTGCAGCTTCCTTAACCGCTGTCGGGTTCATGGCACCAAAGCCCCACATTACCATCCAGTCAGGACGCTCTTTACGAACGTTAAGCCATGTAGCACCCTGTGCCTGCATTTCCTTAACGCCGACCGGGAAGCCTACCCACTCAAAGCCCATTTCCGGAGCCAGTTTGTCGAGTAGTGGAATTGGCTCTTTACCGTAACCCACGTCAAGATAGATGAAACCGATTTTCTTGCCTTTAATACCACCGTTTGCATCAATGTACTGAAGGATTGAAGACATCTGGCTCCAATAGGAAGCAGGGTAGTTGAACGTCCA
>CALDZZ010000235.1 GCA_937944075.1 uncultured Rhizobiaceae group bacterium | reverse complement strand
TTTGAAGTCCCGCCATTTGAGGCAATCACAAATGAACATTACAGCAAAGCTTTTGAAAAGGCTTTGGCTGAAAGTGATGCCGAAATTGAGCGCATTGCAAACAATGAAGATACCCCAACCTTTGTGAACACCATTGCTGCCATGGAAAATGCAGGAGAAACGCTTGGCAGGGTTTCGAGCGTTTTCTTTAATCTTTCAGGCTCACACACCAATGATGAAATGCAAACCATACAACGTGAGATGGCGCCAAAGCTATCAGCACATCATTCAAAAATCATGTTGAACGAGAAGCTCTTTTCCCGTGTCGAGGTTTTGTATCTTGGGCGCGAGGCGCTGGATCTGAATCCGGAAGCCTTGCGTGTGCTGGAGCGTTATCATTCAAATTTTGTACGTGCAGGTGCAAAACTCGAAGGTGATGAGCGACAACGCATGGCAGCGGTTGCAAGCGAACTGGCAACCTTGGGTACGCAGTTTTCGCAAAATATTCTGGCTGATGAAAGTGCCTACGAACTCGTGCTTGAAGAAGGCGAAGACCTGGCAGGTCTGCCTGATTTCCTGATCTCTGCGGCAGCATCTGCTGCGAGTGAACGTGGTCATGAGGGTAAATATGTAATTACATTGTCTCGCTCGCTTATTGAGCCCTTCCTTCAGTTTTCCTCTCGCAGGGATTTGCGCGAAACGGCCTATAAGGCCTGGATTGCACGTGGCGAAAATGGAGGCGAAACAGATAATCGTGATATCATTGCCAAGACACTTAAATTGCGTGAGGAACGGGCAAACCTGTTGGGCTTTAAAACATTTGCTGATTTCAAGCTTGAAGACCAAATGGCAAAAACGCCGGATGCTGTTCGCGACTTACTTGTGAAAGTATGGGAACCTGCCAAAAAACGGGCAAGACTTGAAGCCGAACAACTTCAGGAACTGGCAAATTCCGAAGGGGCAAATTTCAAGATTGCGCCTTGGGATTGGCGTTACTATTCTGAGAAGGTGCGAAGCCGCGAACATGATTTGGACGAATCTGAAATCAAGCCATATCTACAGCTTGAAAAAATGATCGAAGCTGCGTTTGAAACGGCAGGCAAACTGTTTGGGCTTTCCTTCAAGGAGTGGACTGATATTCCAAAATATCACCCGGATGTGCGCACCTATGAAGTCAAGAACAGCGAAGGCGAGCATATTGCCTTGTTCATCGGCGATTATTTTGCCCGAACTTCAAAACGGTCAGGAGCATGGATGAGCGCTTTCCGGTCACAGGAAAAGCTCAAGGGTGATATTACACCCGTCATCGTCAATGTCATGAATTTTGCCAAATCCGGTTCTGACGAACCTAGTCTTTTGACCTTTGATGATGCCCGTACGCTTTTTCATGAATTCGGCCATGCGCTTCATGGCATCTTGTCCAACGTCACCTATCCAAGCATTTCAGGAACGTCCGTTGCCAGAGACTTTGTTGAGCTGCCAAGTCAATTGTTTGAGCACTGGTTGAGCGAAAAAGATATTCTCTCCCGCTTCGCCGTGCATTACAAAACGGGAAAGCCAATGCCGAATGATCTGATTGAAAAGCTGGAGGCTGCCAGCACGTTCAATCAGGGATTTGCAACAGTTGAATATACCGCTTCAGCGCTGGTTGACCTGGAATTGCATACGATGCCGGCAGATAACGCACAGGATATAGGCAAGGTAGAACAGGAAATTTTAAGTAGATTGGGCATGCCGGAAGAAATCAATATGCGTCATAGAACCCCCCATTTTGCGCATGTCTTTTCAGGTGACGGATATTCAGCAGGCTATTATTCTTACATGTGGTCAGAGGTGATGGATGCAGATGCCTTTGAAGCCTTCAAGGAAGCTGGTGATGCCTTTGATGCTGAAACTGCAGAGCGTCTACATGATTTCATCTATTCAGCTGGTGGCAGCCGTGACCCTGCAGAACTCTATACTAAATTCCGTGGCAAAATGCCGGAAATAGATGCGCTGCTTGAGGGCAGGGGACTGAAAGACGTTGCCTAGAAATTCAAATACAAGGATTGTAACCTAATGGCTCAATACGAAAACATACTGGAAACCATCGGTAATACACCCGTTGTCCGCATCAATAAACTGGCCCCTGAAGGGATTAATCTCTTTGTAAAGATCGAGGCCTTCAACCCGCTTGGTTCCGTCAAGGACCGTCTGGCGCTGGGTGTTATCGAGGCGGCGGAAAAATCGGGAGAGCTAAAACCCGGTCAAACCGTTGTTGAGGCAACCAGTGGCAACACGGGCATTGGCCTTGCAATGGTATGTGCGCAAAAGGGGTATCCCCTGGTTATCTGCATGGCTGAAAGTTTTTCAGTTGAACGCAGAAAGCTCATGCGTTTTTTGGGAGCAAAGGTTGTTCTGACCCCTGCCAAGGAAAAGGGAACAGGAATGGTCAAAAAGGCCAAGGAACTTGCTGAGCAAAATGGCTGGTTCCTGACACGCCAGTTTGAGACGGATGCAAATCCGGAGATGCACGAACGTACAACCGCACAGGAAATTCTGAAAGACTTTGATGGCAAGGCACTCGATTATTGGGTAACCGGCTTTGGTACAGGTGGCACTTTAAATGGCGTTGGTCGTGTTCTGGCCAAAGAACGTCCGGAGACCAAAATCATTGTGAGTGAGCCTTCGGATGCAGCCATGCTTTCAAGTGGTATTGAGCAGGATCGCAATGATGATGGCTCTGCAGCAACAAGTCACCCAAGCTTTAACCCTCACCCAATACAAGGCTGGAGCCCGGATTTCATTCCAAAGATTACAGCAGATGCCCAAGCCATGAATTTCATTCATGAAGTCAAGCAGGTGTCGGGAGCAGATGCAATGAAATGTGCGCGTGACCTTGCAACACATGAAGGTATATTCTGCGGGATTTCTTGTGGTGCAACATTTGCAACTGCGCTTGAAGTCTGTAAAGAGGCCCCGAATGGTTCTACCGTTTTGTGTATGCTGCCTGACACAGGCGAGCGATATCTCTCGACCCCGTTGTTTGGCGATGTTGAATCAGAAATGAATGATGAAGAACTTGAAATCATGATGTCGACACCAGGCTTTCACAGACCCAATCCGGCATAAGTTGTTTCATAATCGTATTGATCTAAAATGACCTGGATCACAGGCTTGGGAAGATTAAACCCTTCTCAAGCCTTTCCTGATCATGTTTCGTTTTTGATTGCAGCTTTTGAAGCAGCCTTGGCACGGCGTCTTGATATCATTTTATACCATTGGGTAAACGGATAGCAGATTAGCGCAATGATATCGTTTTTGGGCGAACCCTTGAAACCTGTCTTCACCTCAACCGCTGTATGCGGATAATAGTAAGTCCCAAACAGTTTATCGATAAATGGGAAGATTGACGCAAAGTTCTTGTCATGTGCTTCCTTCACATCTGCATGATGCCAACGATGATATTGTGGCGATGCAATGATCATTTTGAATAGCCCATGGCTCCAATCAATGTTGGTGTGCACATAATACTGATGCATGGCCTTTAGATATACGAGAAAAAAGAAATCGGTAAGGTTTACGCCAAGCCACGCAGAACAAAGAAAAACAAAAATTGCAATTATTGATTGCTCCAGCGCGTGTCCTCTTGACCAGGACAGAAAATGCATATCCTCATCTGAATGATGAATTGCATGAATAGGCCAAAGCCATTTGTCGTGTAGAAAACGGTGTATCCAGTATATTGCAAGGTCATAAACCAAGAGTAATATCAACCACACCAGCGGCGTTGGCATTTGTTCCCAAAACTCCGGTGGTATAAATGGTAGTTTAAGTGCCTCATAGGTATCCTTGACATAAAAGTAGGCCAGGAAAAACAGCCCGCCAAAAAGCACATTAAATTGCAGAATGCCAAAACTGGTAAGGGCGCTTTTGAACATGTCCTTGGTCCAAATCATGCCAATCCAACCACGTGAAAGAAACGCCAGGAAGGTAAACAGAATAAACAAACCCAGGTGAAGCAGGATTTCATTTTGAGCCATCGAAAAGAAGTTGGTGAAATCCATACCGGTGTCGTGCTTTCATGTATGTCATACAAGATGCTCATAATTAAAGTCTGGCAATAAGGCTCCAGACATTTGAGCGCTTTGGTATAAGCTTATGAAAGCCGCATTAAATTTCCATTAAAGATAAATGGACATGGTTTATAAATATTCCGGTGGCCATGGCCGTGTATTATCTGCATCGACCCATGCCTGAGCCCACTCAGGTGGTGTGAGAGTAAAGCCTTCCTGATCCATTGCCTTTGAAACACGCTCAGTCAGCACGGTTCTGCCTTTTTCGGTAACTCCGGTTCTAAAGAGTGCGCTTGAGCAAGGCTCACCGTTTACTTCCATCGATTGCTGGATATAAAACCATCGATGATCCATACCGATAAGTTGCGTCTTCATGGATATTTTTTGAAAGGCAAATATTCTCTTGCGAAAGCGAACCGATGAACCTGCAACAACAAGTCCCCATTTTTCTTTTTTCAACGTGTCCCAAAGCCCTGTTTTGACTGCAAGGTCAAAACGACCAAGATCATACAAGGTCAAATGGCGACCATTGTTCATTTCAATAAAATGATCCATGTCCCACGGGTGGCAGTAAAAGGAACAAGTGGTGACATCCGTGAATTGCGCGGCAGATGCCCGCCGCGCTTTCCAAAGGACAGTCGCCATTCTGGCGAAAGGGTACATTTTCTTTATGCAGCCTTTTTATTGGGTGTTGTGCCGGTCGGATCAAAGCGTTCGTAGAACTTTTCATCGTTCTTTGCCATGTCAAGCAGCAGCTTGTTCGGCTTGAACTGATCACCATACTTCCCGTGAAGGTCTTTCAACATGGCAACAAAGGCTTTAGTGCCCATGCCGTCTATGTAGGAAAGTGCACCGCCGGTGAAGGGAGCAAAGCCGAACCCAAGGATAGAACCCACGTCCGCTTCGCGCACATCGGTTACAACGCCTTCCTCAACACATCTTGCTGCTTCAACGGCGATGGTTGCATGGAAGCGGTTTTTGATTTCCTGACGGTCAATCGAATCTGCATCCTGTTGCGGGTACATGTCCTTGAGACCATGCCAAAGATGTTTTTTCGCTGGCTTGTCCGGGTAATCGTAAAAACCCTTGCCGTTTTTCTTACCCAGGCGCCCATGTGTTTCAACCATGCTATCCACAAGATCGATGTGACGTTGCTCAACGGCTCCTTCACCCAGGTCACGAATGGTCTGATGCAGGATCTTGTGGCTGAGGTCTATGGCCGTTTCATCATTAAGTTGAAGGGGGCCAAGCGGCATTCCGGCCTGTTTGGCGAGGTTTTCAATCATTGCCGCCGGAACGCCTTCAGTCAGCATATTGTAGGCTTCAGACATATAGCGAAGCACACAACGGTTGACGAAGAACCCGCGGGTATCGTTGACAACTATAGGCGTCTTCTTGATTTTGCCGATGTAATCAAGCGCCATGGCAATAGCCTTGTCACCAGTCTTTTCACCCTTGATGGTCTCAACGAGCATCATCATGTTGACGGGGGAGAAGAAGTGAATGCCGACAAATTGCTCAGGACGCTTGGAAAACTTTGCCAAATCGGAAATCGGAATGGTCGAAGTATTGGACGCAAAGATTGCATCTTCCGGCATATGTTTTTCTGCCATTTCAGTTGCAGTCTTTTTAACGTCTGAATCTTCAAAGACAGCTTCAATGACCATGTCCACATCCGATAGTTTGGCGTAATCATCGGTAGCCGTAATGCGCGAAAGAATGGCTTCTTTCTTTTCAGCTGTAGAACGCTTTTTGGAGATGGCCTTGTCTTCTGTTGATTCAGACCATGCCTTGCCCTTGTCAGCGCCTTCCTGGTCGCGGTCAATCAGAACCACATCAATACCTG
>CALDZZ010000234.1 GCA_937944075.1 uncultured Rhizobiaceae group bacterium | reverse complement strand
CTTGATGTCGTTCATAACATCGATTATACGCCTCTACCAAAAAATCCCGAGTTGAACGATATTTTGGCAGATCTGCCAGGGCGCAGACTCATCTATACCAATGGGTCCGTCAAACACGCAACTGATACATTAAGTGCCATGGATGTTGACCCGGGTTTGTTTGAAGGCATGTTTGATATCGTTGCCTCTGACTTTGAGCCAAAGCCGAAAGCGGAACCTTTTGCCAAGTTTTTGAAAGACCACAACGTCAACGCAAATACCTCTGCCATGTTTGAAGACCTGCCCCGCAACCTTGAACCTGCCAAGGCAAATGGCATGGTAACGGTTCTGATAACCCCACAAAATTCAGGCGAGTACAAGGTTGAAGAATGGGAACATGTGGAAGCCAAAGAATCCTTCATCGATCATTCAACTGATGATCTGGACAGTTTTCTAAAAGAGGTTTTGAGAGCACTATAAAGAATAGGGCTAGCGCATTGAATGCTGATGTAAAAAATCGGGAAAGTATTACCCGAAAAGAGGTTCTGGACGTTTTAAAACTAGAGGAGCAAATTTATCATCCACCATCCTGGATCTGGAAATCGGGTATCGTTCTTTCCCTGGTGGGGTTTTCGCTCTTTTCAATTTTTATATTGGGAAATGAGAGTAAAGGCATATTCAAAAACGATGTAGTGACTATAGTGATATGTGCCTTATCAGCTTTGGGTTTTACGGTTTTTTCAATTTTCAAGTTATCAACTAGAGGGTTTTCAATCAGGCTTAACCACTATGGTATCATGGTTACAAATTACTCGAAACAAAACTGGTATTCATGGAATACTATCAATCATATTGAAACTGTTTTGTATCATGGGGTCAGAATTACGAGTATGAAAGCCAAGATTGATTTCAAGATTGATGAAGCTTCGGATTCACCAAGACCTGGAAGTTTAATAGTACCTGAGAATTATGATATATCTGCGCATGCTCTCGTTAAAGAGATGCTATATTTTAAACGTCAATTTGAAGAACTTGGGTTAGACCGATTTCCAGAGCTTGAACAGGAAGCTATGGCAAATCCCGGTTCATTGTTTGACATTGCATGGGGAAGACCGGGGGCAAAAACCCAGTCCTAATTCCCGCCACCAATCATTTCACCTTCGAAAACCAGAGCACCTGTGCCTGCGAGTGATTGTGCGTCGAAGGGAGTTGCAGGAAAGAATGAGTTCTTTCCGGTCTGATGTTTTTTATCGTAAGCGACACGTACAGGTGTTCGACTGCTGTTTACAGCCTTGCCTGTAATTACGCGCGTACCGTTTTTGTATTCGGTTCTTCCTTGAACATGCCTTGTCATCACTAGCACTCCCTGTGCTTAAAATTACATTCTGTCTTGCATAAATGCTTATCAAGCCAGTGTGTTCCGAACCTGTTTAAAATTATTTTTCTTGTTCGTTACAATTTTATATATAGTTCACGAAATATGGCATTTGTGTGCATTTTGTCACATTTCGTGAACATTAGCAATCAGATGATGTTCGAAGGCATGCAGTCCATTATTAGATTTGATGATGTTTGGCGATGATTTCCCAACCTTCACTAGCTGAATCAACGACATGGAAAAGGTTGATATCATCAGGAGAAATTGTTCCCTGATTGGCCAATTCCTCAAGATTGATAACCTTGCTCCAAAAGTCCTTGCCAAACAACAAAAATGGCACTGGCTTCATGCGGTCTGTCTGGATGAGCGTGAGGGTTTCAAACATTTCATCCATTGTGCCGAAGCCACCGGGAAACACTGCAATCGCCTTTGCGCGCATCAGGAAGTGCATTTTTCGAATTGAAAAATAGTGAAAGTTAAAACAGAGTTCAGGCGTGACATATTCATTGGGCGCCTGCTCATGCGGCAAGACAATATTCAATCCAATTGAGGGTGCGCCAACATCTTGTGCGCCTCTGTTACCTGCTTCCATAACACCTGGACCACCACCGGTAACTACGACCATTTCCTTGTAGCCTGTTGATTTGGAATATCCCGAAGAGAGGCGGGCAAATTCTCTCGCTTCTTCATAAAACCTGGAATTAGCTTCAAGGTTTTTCTTTTGAATTTCATTCTTGGCAGCCCATGCCTCGCCACCAGGCTCGGGAATGCGTGCCCCTCCAAACAGAACGACTGTTGATTCAATGCCTGCTTCCTGCAACATCAGCTCAGGTTTCAGCAACTCCAGCTGCAAGCGAATGGGTCTTAACTCTTCAGAAGTCAGAAAATCCTTGTCATCAAAGGCAAGCCGATAGGCAGGCGCTCTGGTTTGTGGTGTATCCGGCACTTCATGTGCTTTCTTGATATCCTCTGTTGAGCCTACCAATGCGCGATATTGTTTTCTGAACCAGTTTGCCATGATAAATTTTCTTTCCCGGTTATTTTCAACGACCGAATCATTTCATTTGATTGACCTTTGTTACCCTATGCCATAGACCGATGCCAAACAGACAAAAGTTAATATTCCGGAGTTAAACCCCATGTCCCTACAAGCTACAATAGAAGCTGCATTTGAAGATCGCGATAACATCAACATTTCCACTCAAGGCGAAGTGCGTGAGGCTGTTGAAGAAGCGCTCAACATGCTGGACAGTGGCAAGGCACGTGTTGCGGAACGTGGCGAAGACGGCACCTGGAATGTAAACCAGTGGCTGAAACAGGCTGTTCTCCTATCCTTCCGCCTGAATGACATGAAAGTCATGGATGGCGGCACGGACGGTGCGACCTGGTGGGACAAGGTTCCATCAAAATTTGAAGGCTGGGGCGAAAACGATTTCCGCGAAGCAGGTTTTCGTGCAGTGCCAGGTTCTATCTGTCGCCATGCAGCTTACATCGGCAAAAACGTTGTGTTGATGCCTTCATTCGTTAATCTAGGTGCTTATGTTGATGATGGCTCAATGGTCGATGGCTGGGCAACGGTTGGATCCTGTGCTCAAATCGGCAAGAATGTTCACTTGTCTGGTGGCGTTGGCATTGGTGGCGTTCTTGAGCCACTACAGGCAGGGCCAACCATCATCGAAGACAATTGCTTTATCGGTGCGCGTTCGGAAGTTGTTGAAGGCTGCATCATCCGCGAAGGCTCTGTGCTTGGCATGGGTGTTTACATCGGTCAGTCAACCAAGATCGTGAACCGTGCAACTGGCGAAGTAACCTTCGGCGAGGTTCCGCCTTACTCAGTGGTCGTTGCAGGCTCCATGCCTTCCAAACCCATGGGTAACGGTGAGCCAGGTCCGAACCTTTATTGCGCAGTCATCGTGAAAACCGTTGACGAACGTACACGTTCAAAGACCGGCATCAATGAATTGCTTCGTGACTAGGCAATAAAAACCCTAATCCATCCTTAGCGCATTTATTCATAATTGGGTAAATGCGCTTTTTTGTTTTCATTTCACTTATGATAGTTTTTCAAGTGGAAGAATCAATTAAAGGGGAATAATAATGGCAAATCTTTTTTTATCACTTGATGGACGCATTGGGCGTGGTCAGTTCTGGCTTGGTTTTGTGGGGCTACTAATCATGTCGATTGCCCTGCAAATCCTTTTTACCATGCTTGGATTTAGCACCCAGATTGATCCATTGACCGGGGAACTTCCCGAAGGGTTTGCCATAGCCCTGTTTGTGCCAATGCTGATTACGCTATGGCCATCGATTTGTGTCTACGGCAAACGTTATCATGATCGCAACAAGTCTGCATGGTGGATGATGATTGCCTTTGTTCCAATCATCGGCATTATCTGGATGATTATTGAACTTGGCTTTCTTCGCGGTACAGAAGGTTCAAACCATTACGGCTCAGACCCACTCGCTTGATCCAACCTAAACCACTGACCAGTGCAGTGGGTACATGGGATCAAACACCGTTACATCACCAGCGCCGGTTTTTATCTTGTCAGGATATGAAACTGGCGTTTTTTGTTTTTCCAAGGTGATGGTTTCGATGTTGGGCTCAAGACCATAAAAGGCCGGGCCATTAAGAGAAGCAAAATTTTCCAACTTGTCGAGTGCACCTTCTTCCTCAAAGACATGCGCCAAACAGGACATGGTATTGATAGATGTGAAACACCCTGCACAGCCGCAAGCCTGCAGTTTGAGGGGATCAGCATGAGGTGCGGAGTCAGTACCCAAAAAGAAAGTCTTGTCTCCAGACGTTGCTGCTTCTCTAAGCGCCAGGCGATGCTCTTCACGTTTTGCCACCGGCAAGCAATAATAATGCGGGCGAATGCCCCCTGCCAGAATAGCGTTTCGATTGATGATGAGGTGATGCGTTGTAATAGTTGCACCAAGATTATCACCACCAGAACGGGCATAATCCACGCCCTGTTTGGTCGTTACATGCTCCATCACCACGCGCAGTTCAGGCACGCGTTTTCTGAGAGGGTCCAGCACTGTTTCAATGAAGACGGCTTCCCGATCAAAGATATCTATGTCTGCACTGGTGACTTCTCCATGCACACAAAGCGGCATGCCGATCTCAGCCATTTTCTCCAAGGTGGGAATAACGTTTTCAAAATTGGTGACGCCACTGTCTGAGTTTGTTGTTGCACCCGCAGGATAAAGTTTGAGTGCAGTAATCAGGCCCGAAGCATGGCCTGCCTCGACATCTTTCGGGTCTGTATTTTCTGTCAGGTACAGCGTCATCAATGGCTTGAAATCCATATTCTCTGGCAATGCCTTGAGGATA
>CALDZZ010000233.1 GCA_937944075.1 uncultured Rhizobiaceae group bacterium | reverse complement strand
TTGAAAACTTTGCGGAAGCACTCAATCAGCAAGCATGAGGTGAGCCTTCACTTCACAGCAAATTAAGGAAAGCAAATATCATGTTGTCAGGCTTTGTTATCGCCGGACTTGTTCTTGCAGCTGCGGCCACAGGCGGGTTTTTTAAACCTGGTGAGTGGTATGACAGTTTAAACAAGCCTGTATGGACGCCTCCCTCATGGGCATTTCCGGTTGTTTGGACAGTTCTTTACTGCATGATTGGATATGCCGGCTGGTTGGTTTGGGGGTTGGGTGCAACGTTTGCGTTTGTAATCTGGGTTTCGCAATTACTGGTCAATGGCCTTTGGTCTTATCTGTTTTTTGGTGCAAAGAATATGAAAGCGGGCATGGTAGATGTCGTTTTGCTTTGGGCCTTGATAGCGGCTTTCATAATAGTGACTTATCCGGTATCACAGCTGGCTGCTCTGTTATTTCTGCCATATCTGCTATGGGTCAGTATCGCCGCATTGCTTAATTTGAGAATGATACAGTTAAATCCTTCCGAAGTTTAGTAACGCTATTGCCTAACTGTTCATTCTGAGTTGGCGTTTGGTGTGAAGAGTGTTTCGCCACCCAATCTGTAGTTCCCTATCAAATTCTGACCTTTTTCACTCGCAAGCCAGGTTTCAAGCTTGATTGCGAGGTTAAATCTTGTGTGCACGTGTATCTGAGGGTTTATTGGCAAATAGGCATATTGATTGAAGAGTAACGGGTCGCCTGAATAAAGCAGCTTCAGGTCTTGCTTGTTGCCAAACTTGAGCCAACTGGCACGGTCAGCCATAACATAAGCATTCATACCGCTTGCCGTATTCAATGTGGCGCCCATGCCTGCACCCACTGCACGATACCACTCGGCATCAAACGTATCTGTTTTTTTTCCGGCGGATTGCCAAATCATAATCTCCTTGCGGTGTGTGCCGCTATCATCACCCCTGCTTGTGAAAGTGGCTTTGTTCTGTTCAATTTTCAAAAATGCATCTTTTGCCGATGAGGCGCTGATGATGCGCGCAGGATCGTTTGATGGGCCAATGATTACAAAATCATTGAACATGATTTCACGGCGGTGGGTAGCATAACCCTTGTCTACAAAGTCTTGTTCAGCCTTTTTCGAATGCACAAGGATTGCGTCAACATCACCAGACTTTCCCAGTTTTAAAGCTTGTCCGGTACCCACAACCAGCAATCTGACATCAATGCCAAGATCTTTTTTGATTTCCGGCAACAGGATATCGGAAAGGCCGGAATTGTTGAAAGAAGTGGTAACAGCCAGTCTTACTTCAGCGGCTTGCAGGTTATGCGGCATGGTTGAGACAACGAGCAAGAATAAGGAAAAAATGATCTTTCTCATTCGAGAATATCTCCTTTCAGAAATGCTTTTGCTTCAACACTATCTGGCTTGTTGAAAAAGCTGCTGGCTGCTGAAAACTCATGGATTTTGCCACGGTACACGAACATGACCTCATCTGAAAGACGCTTTGCCTGACCCATGTCATGGGTTGTCATAATGATTTTTGTTTTTGTCTGAATTGCTTTTTTCAAAAGAGTTTCGATTTCCCTTGTTGAGGTTCCATCCAGGTTAGTGGTTGGCTCATCAAGGAAAACAACTTCCGGATTTGGCGCAAGGGCGCGGGCAATTGCCAGTTTTTGTTTCTCGCCACCTGATAGTATTTTTGCGCTCAAGTCTGATGCTTCCAACAAGTTGATTTGCTCCAGCCATTCTTTTGCTTTCGCAAAGGCTTGTTGGTGTTTCATGCCCTTGAGCCGAAGAGGGTAAATCATGTTTTCGATCACAGAACGCCTTAGCAGTATTGGCGTTTGAAAAACATAAGCCTGATGCAATCGGGCTAACTCCAGATCACAATTCCAGTTGAGAGTTCCTTCTTTGGGGCGTTCCAATCCATGCATCATCTTCAACAGCGTGGTTTTTCCAGAACCGTTGGGGCCTATTATGGTCGTGAAGCCTTGCTTCGTAATGTCAAAGGTAACCGGGCCGATGATGGTCTTGCCACGTTTGCTTATATGTGCATTTTCTACTTTCAAGGGCAGGATGGTCTCTACCATGTGCTTGCCCTTTCTGTCTTGGATATGGAATGAATTGCCAGGTTAACAAGTATGGCGAGAGCAATCAGAATGAAACCCAAGGCAAGGGCAAAGGCAAAGTCACCCTTGCCGGTTTCAAGCGCAATTGCGGTTGTGAGTGTTCTGGTAAGCTGGTCAACATTGCCGCCAACAATCATGATCGCGCCAACTTCACCAATGGCACGTCCAAACCCTGCAAGGGAAGCTGTAAGCAGGGAGCGTTTGCCATCTTTTATCAGGGTAAATATCCGCTGTGTTTTTGAGGCGTTCAGCGAAATCAACAAGTCATGGTATTCAGCCCAAAGATCACGAATTGCCTGATGTGAGATTGATGCGATAAGGGGTGTGATGATGATAACTTGAGCGATGATCATGGCGGTTGGTGTAAACAGGAGGTTCAAGACACCCAGGGGACCAGAACGTGACAGTAAAATATAAACAATCAGGCCTACAACAACAGGCGGAAGACCCATCAAGGCATTCAGGATAGCAATTGTCATTCTTCGAAAGCGAAATCGGCTAACAGCAAGCCATGCGCCAAAGGGCATCGCTATCAGTGAAGCGATCAAAACAGCGCTAAGCGTTACCTTCAGGGATAGAAGGATGATTTCCAGCAAGTCTTTATCCAGTGATATGATAAGATGAAACGCAGAAAACATTCCTTCCAGTATATCGTTCATGGCTTGTTTCCCTGTGAAATCACCTCAGCCCCTTTAACAACAAGACGGGCAAGGGGACAAGCAAAGATGCGACAAGGAGATTACCCTTCGCGAAGCGCCAGTCTTTGCTGGCTTACTTCCTGCCAACCGTTTTTGCGTTTTATGTCGCTGGTTATGGTTTCTATGAATTCTATGTGCGCTGCAGCAGCATCGGCTGCACTGTTCGCATCACCTGCAATAATATTCTCGTAAATTGTCTTGTGCTGGTTCAAGAGTGCTTCTCTTAAATTTTCTTCCTTGTACATCAAGTTCCGATTCAAGAAGACGTCGCCAGAAAACAAGGCGTAACAAGAACGCAGCGTATGGATAAGAATGATATTATGTGTGCACTCACCAATGGCTGAATGAAATTCAACATCCGCCTTTGCTTCACGTTCTGCATCATTTGAAAGATGGGCGTCCTGCATTTCCTGCATGATATTGGTTAGCAAGGCTATGTCACCATCCGTGGCACGTTGTGCCGCCATGCGTGCGGTAAGGCTCTCAATTTCCTTCCTGTATTCAAGATAATCAGATTTTGCCTTCGTGTTTCTGCCAATAAGTTCCACAACCGGTTCAGCAAAGACGGTTCCAATGATATCTGCGATATAGGCACCACCCCCGTGGCGAATTGTAATCAGACCCCGTTTTTCAAGGCAGGCCAGGGCTTCTCGCAAAATTGGGCGTGAAACATCCATTGACTTTGAAAGCTCGCGTTCGCTGGGTAATTTTTCACCAACACGTAAAACGCCTTCCAGAATCAAAGTTTCAATCTTCAGTTCTACCTCTTGTGAAATTTTGCCATGTTCCACAGGCGTAAATATTTTTTCCATCTTGTTTATGGACATTGTCTTTTCAGGCCTTTTCAAGCAGACTTTAAATTGGTAATAATATTTTACCAATTTATGGAGATGTCAATGACTGCTACCGAAATGACTTCTGAAACAAGCAGCGGTATTCAAATGCCCAAACCGGATCAGGCAATTCTTGCAAGACGAGAAGAAATTGTCTCCGCGCTCAAGGCAATTGTTCCCGGTGAAGGTGTTGTCGATAATGAGACTGAAATGCGTCCGTTTGAGACAGACGGTTTTCTTGCCTATCGGTTCATGCCTTTGGCAGTTGTTCTGCCTGAAACGACCGAGCAGATTGCACAAGTGCTGAAGTATCTTGCGCAAGAGGGAGTTCCGGTGATTCCAAGAGGGGCAGGGACTTCCCTTTCTGGCGGTGCCATACCGCAGGAAGATGCGGTGATTGTCGGTCTCTCCCGCATGATAAAAATTCTTGATACCAATTACGAAAACAGAACCCTGACCGTGCAGGCAGGGGCTACGAATTTATCGATTTCGGATGCCGTTGCTTCAGACGGATTTTTCTATGCGCCCGATCCTTCCTCGCAATTGGCTTGTTCGATTGGCGGAAACATTGGCATGAATTCCGGTGGAGCGCATTGTCTTAAATATGGTGTAACAACAAATAACCTGCTGGGCGTCAAAATGGTGTTGATTGATGGCACTGTGGTTGAGATTGGAGGCGAACATCTCGATGCGCCTGGACTGGATTTGCTGGGTATTATTTGTGGTTCTGAAGGCCAGCTGGGTATTGTGACAGAAGCAACGGTACGACTTATCGCAAAGCCTGCGGGTGCACGCCCTGTCATGTTCGGCTTTGATACGTCGGAAGATGCAGGCGCCTGTGTAGCTGATATCATTGGAACCGGCATTGTTCCGGTTGCAATTGAATTTATGGACAAGCCTGCAATCGATATCTGTGAAGCTTTTGCCAAGGCTGGTTATCCCATGGATGTAAACGCACTTTTAATTGTGGAAGTGGAAGGCTCTGATGAAGAAATGGATGATATGCTTGCGCGTATCGTAACGATTGCAAAACGCCACAAGGTAAAGGTGGTCAAGGAGAGTCAATCTGCAACTGAAGCGGCCTTGATTTGGAAAGGGCGCAAATCAGCCTTTGGTGCTACAGGGCGCATTGCTGATTATATTTGTATGGATGGCACCGTGCCATTGGGCCAATTGCCTCATGTTCTCAACGAAACAGCTCGCATTGTTGAATCTTATGGTCTGCGTGTTGCCAATGTGTTTCATGCTGGTGACGGCAATATGCACCCACTTATTCTGTATAATATCAATGATCCGATTGAAGCCCAAAAGGCTGAAGATTGCGGTATGGATCTGCTCAAGCTTTGTGTGGATGCAGGTGGATGTCTGACAGGAGAACATGGTGTTGGTATCGAGAAGCGGGATCTCATGCTTTATCAATATACTCAAGAAGACCTCGATCAGCAGATGGCGGTTCGTGCTGCCTTTGACCCTGAATGGATACTTAATCCATCCAAGGTTTTCCCCTTTGAAGCACGTGGTAATGAGCGTCCTGCAACAGGAAATGCGTGATAACATGAGTTCAGTTAAAACGTTTAAGCCAAAATCCGAAGCTGATCTGGCATCAATGATTTTGGGTGGTGATAATTTTGAAATTATCGGTGGTGGCACGCGTGCTATTGGCAAGCTTGATGCCCCCCCTCGCAACCTTCTCGATATGACTGGAGTTTCTGGAATCATTGATTACGAGCCCGCCGAGATGGTGATGATTGCCAAGGCAGGTACGCCAATTGCTGATATAGAAAAGGCACTCAAAAAGGGCGGGCAACGAATGGTATTTGAGCCATTAGATTACCGCCCGTTGCTTGGTACCAAGGGAAAACCCACGATTGGTGGGGCTATTGCAACTAATGCTTCCGGTCCTAGACGGTTTGTAGCTGGTGCATGCCGGGACTCGTTTCTGGGCGCACGCTTTGTCAACGGCAAGGGAGATATCATCAAGGCTGGTGGCCGTGTGATGAAAAATGTAACAGGGCTTGATCTGATTAAGCTGCTGGCAGGATCATGGGGAACGATTGCCCCCATGTCAGAAGTCACCTTCAAGGTTGTGCCCCAAGTGGAAACAGAGGCAACGCTTGTATTGTATGGAATATCCGATCTGGATGCTGCCAAAGCCATGGCTTCTGCAATGGCAACGCCTTGTGAAGTGACAGGCGCTGCGCATTTGCCACAAAATATTGCAGAACAATTCAAAGAGCTTGATGGCAAATCTGCTACGCTTTTGAGGCTTGAAGGGTTTGAAAAATCCGTCAATCTGCGCATTGAAAAATTACAGGCTATTCTTTCCGATTATAGCGAACAACATGTTCTCAATGACAAGCAGACAAAAACAGTCTGGACCAGTCTGAGGGATGTCACCCCGTTTTCTGATGGTACTCAGGATCCTGTTTGGAAGATTTCTGTTGCCCCCATGGCTGGACACCAACTTGTTGCAGAGTTCGGTCCAGCAGATGCTTATTACGATTGGCAGGGTGGACTTGTCTGGCTCAGGTTGGATGGTGACCATCATGTGCACAAGGTAAGGGCTGCAGTCAAAAAGGTTGGGGGTGGTCATGCGACGCTTGTAAGAGCGAGTGATGAACACCGAAGGTCTGTGTCAGTATTTCAGCCGGAAAATCCTGCAGTTGCAGAAATATCCAAGCGTATTCGCAAGCAGTTTGATCCGCTTGGCAAGTTTTACACCGGAAGGATGGGCTGACCATGCAAACGAATTTCTCACTTGCTCAATTGGCTGATCCTGGTGTTGCCGAGGCTGAAAAAATCCTTCGCTCATGTGTGCATTGCGGGTTTTGTACTGCAACCTGTCCAACCTATGTGACCCTTGGCAATGAGTTGGATAGTCCGCGCGGGCGAATATATTTAATGAAGGACATGCTTGAGAACGACCGTCCTGCGGATGAAGATACTGTCAAACACATTGACCGGTGTCTTTCCTGTTTGTCCTGCATGACGACTTGTCCTTCGGGTGTGCATTACATGCATTTGGTCGATCATGCGCGGGTACACATAGAAGAGACTTACAAGCGTCCGTTTATCAATCGAATGACGCGTAACATGCTGACAAGGATTTTGCCCTATAGGGACAGGTTTGCCTTTGCAACCAGGCTCTCTGTTTTGGGTAAGCCGTTTGCTTCCCTGTTTGACAAAGTAACCCCGCTCAAGCCTATAGCAGCAATGCTGAGACTGGCGCCTTCAAAAATTTACGGGAAGACAGAGTTTACCTCGCCCGGCTCTTTCAAGCCTGAGAAGCAAACTCAAGGTCGTGTTACGATTCTGACTGGTTGTGCACAACCAGCGCTTGATGCAGGGATCAACAAGGCGACAATTGAATTGCTGAACCGTGTCGGTGTGGAAGTTGTTCTGCCGGAAGGCGAGGGCTGTTGTGGCGCACTTGTGCACCATATGGGCAAGGAACACCAGGCTCTGGAATCTGCCAAGAACAATGTTCGTATCTGGCATGAAGAGATTGAGAAAAACGGTCTTGATGCAATCATCGTCACAACATCAGGCTGTGGGACAACAATCAAGGACTATGGCTTCATGCTGCGCAATGACGCTGAGTGGGCTGAGCGTGCAGCAAAGGTATCATCCCTTGCGATGGATATCAGTGAATATCTTGTTTTAAAGGAACTTCCTGCACCAAATGATACGGGTGAAATGGTAATAGCCTATCATGCTGCCTGTTCGCTACAGCACGGACAGCAGGTAAAATCGCCTCCAAAGGATTTGTTGAAGGCAGCTGGTTTTAAGGTCAAGGAAGCGCCTGAATCCCATCTTTGCTGTGGTTCAGCTGGTACTTATAATATCATGCAGCCCGAGATTGCCGGGCAATTGCGTGAACGCAAAGTTAAAAATATTGAAAGTACCAAACCCCAGGCCATTGCTGCTGGTAATATCGGCTGTCTGACTCAGATCGGCAGTGGAACAGATATTCCTACAGTGCATACGATCAAACTTCTCAACTGGGCATATGGCGGTGAAAAGCCGGAGGAGTTGAGCAACATTCTATAAGTTGAAGTTGCGAGTTTTACGGTTCTATTGTAATTCATTGGCGTAAATAACATGCTCAAGGAAAAGGTATGTCTGAAAAATTAAAAATTGCGGTCGTTGGACTTGGCTCAATGGGATATGGCATAGCGTCCTCCATTTTGCGCGCCGGACATGAAGTTCACGGGTTTGATATAAATGATGAAGCCGTGAACCGGTTCCAGGCTGAAGGTGGCAGCAAGGGAGACTTGTCCGAGATTGCGCCTGATCTGGATGCGCTTGTGGTTGTTGTTTTAAATGCCGCCCAAACTGAAAGTGTATTGTTTGAAGGTGAAAAGCCTGTTTCCTTGATGAAGCCTGGTAGTATGGTTATGGCATGTGCAACCGTTCCGCCTGAATTTGCTCGCAGGATGGAAGCGCAGTGTAATGCCAACGATGTACATTATCTTGATGCGCCTATTTCCGGTGGTTCAATGAAGGCCGCTAACGGGCAGCTCTCCATTATGGCTTCGGGGAAACCGGATGCTTTTTCTGCGGCTGAAGCTGTACTTGATGCAACAGCTGAAACTGTCTTTAGACTTGGTGACAGTGCAGGAGCAGGGTCTGCCATGAAGGCTGTAAACCAACTTTTGGCCGGGGTTCATATTGCAACCATGGCAGAAGCCTTGACCTTTGGCATGACCCAAGGCGTTGAGCCAGACAAGTTTCTCGAAGTGATTTCAAAATGTGCTGGTACCAGCTGGATGCTTGAGAACCGTGCGCCGCATATTGTCGAGGGTGATTATACCCCGCACAGTTCAGTCAATATCTGGCCAAAGGACCTTGGTATCGTTCTTGATATTGCCAAGTCTGAAAATTTCGATGCGCCAATCTCTCAAGCGGCTTTTGACCAGTTCAAGGCAGCCGCCGACATGGGGTTGGGTTGGGAAGATGATGCTGCAGTTGCAAAGGTTTATGCGAAGAAATCAAATCTGAAACTGCCAGGAGAAACTTCTTGAGTAAAATCATTGCACTGGTTGCGCATGATGCCATGAAAGAGAAGCTGGTAGAATGGGCGCAAAACCACAAGGAAGATTTATCAAAATTCCAGATTGTGGCGACAGGCACAACCGGAGGCAAGCTAATCGATGAAGTCGGGCTTGATGTGAAACGTCTCAAGAGTGGTCCTCATGGTGGTGATGCGCAATTGGGGGCAATGATTGCGGAAGACCGTCTTAATGGACTTTTCTTCTTTATAGACCCCTTGTCCTCAATGCCTCATGATGTTGATGTTAAGTCTCTCGTTAGACTTGCCACGCTTTATGATACTCCGCTTGCCGTTAACCGCTCAACAGCTACTGCTGTCCTGAGCCAATTGGCTTTGGAAGCCTGATTTAATGAGCGCAGAAGCCATTCTCCGTGACCAAATTTGTATTTTGGCAAAGTCCATGTTTGACCGAGGGCTAACGGGTGGTTCAACGGGCAACATATCTGCCCGAACGGATGATGGTGGGCTTCTGGTTTCCCCGACCGGAACCAGTTTTGGCAGGCTTGATCCGTCTACATTAAGCAGGTTTGACTCAAAGGGTAACTTTGTCGGGGGCGATGCACCTACAAAGGAAATGCCGCTTCATAATGCATTTTATGAAACCCGTTCCAGTGCAGGTGCTGTTGTACATTTGCATTCTTGCCATTCAGTTGCGTTATCAATGATGGAGGATGTGGACTCAGATAATTTCCTGCCGCCGCTAACACCCTATGCAATCATGAAACTTGGGAAGGTCAAGCTCTTGCCGTTCTTTATGCCGGGAGATCCTGCCATGGGAGAGGCGGTTCGCGGACTAGCAGGAAAACGCTGTGCCGTAATGCTTGCCAATCATGGTCCTGTCGTAGCGGGCAAGGATGTGGAGGCGGCCTGTAATGCAATTGAGGAGTTGGAAGATACGGCTCGTCTTGCAATGATGACACGGCATATGAACGTACGGGCCTTGAATGATGAACAGGTCAAGGCATTGGTGACAAAATTTGATGTGGAGTGGGACGATTGACAAAATTCTCGGCAAATCTTGGATTTTTATGGAATGACCTTTCTTTGCCTGATGCAATTAGAGCCGCAAAATCAGCCGGGTTTGATGCTGTTGAATGCCATTGGCCTTATGAGTTTGAGACAAGTCATGTAAAACAGGCGCTCGAAGAAACCGGTCTTGAAATGTTGGGTCTCAATACTTCACGCGGAAATCCTGAATTGGGCGAGAATGGACTGTCAGCCTTGACCGGACGCGAGGCGGATGCAAGAGCTGCAATTGATCAGGCAATACAGTATGCTGCAACAATAAATACGCCAAATATTCATGTCATGGCTGGCTTTGCTGCTGGCGAAGAGGCCCATGCAGTATTTGTCACCAATTTGAAGTATGCTTGTGCTCAAGCAGAAAGCCACAATATTACTATTGTGATAGAGCCACTCAATCATTATGACGCGCCAGGATATTTTCTTTCCAGAACAGACCAGGCCATTCAGATTATTGAAGAAGTCAAGAATAACAATCTGAAGTTGATGTTTGATTGTTATCATGTGCAGTTGATGGAAGGTGACTTGAGCAATCGACTGAAAACACTGTTGCCACACATCGGGCATATTCAATTTGCTTCTGTTCCTGATCGTGGCACACCTGATCATGGCGAGGTGAACTATCAACATGTGTTTGATGCCATATCGAAGTTAGGATATCAATTTCCCCTGGGGGCAGAATATAAGCCCGCAGGAGCTACCGATGCATCGCTTGGCTGGATGAAGCGATTTTCCACTTAAAGTCCAGATGATTTAAAAGCTCAGTTATGTATAAAGCCAATAAAGAAAAAGTCTTTGCCGTTGCACCGATGATGGATTGGACGGATCGTCATTGCCGATATTTTCATCGGCTTATGACAAAGCGGGCACTTCTTTATACTGAAATGGTTGTTGCCGATGCGGTTCTTCATGGAAATCGTGATTATTTGCTTGGATACAACGTGGAAGAGCATCCGGTTGCGCTTCAATTGGGTGGCAGTGAACCTGACAAGCTTGCCAAGGCTGCAGCGATAGCGGTCACCTATGGTTACGACGAAATCAATCTCAATGTTGGATGTCCCTCTGACCGTGTTCAATCAGGAACCTTTGGTGCATGCCTGATGCGTGAACCTGAGCTTGTGGGGCAATGTGTTTCTGCAATGAAAGAAGTTGTGGATATACCTGTTACTGTCAAATGCCGCATCGGAGTAGATGAGCAAAATACACAAGAGGCACTTGATAGTTTGGCTAATCAGGTTTGGAGCAGGGGAGCTGATGCCTTGTGGGTGCATGCCAGAAAAGCATGGCTGGAGGGGTTAAGCCCGAAGGAAAATCGCGATATTCCACCACTGGACTATGATATCGTTCAGCGTATGAAGGGGTTGTTTTCCAACCTGCATATTTCGGTGAATGGCGGCATTACCTCATTGGAGCAGGCCCAAGGGTTTCTGGATGCTGGCCTTGATGGTGTGATGATCGGGCGCAGCGCCTATCATGCGCCGTGTGACATTTTGTGCACGGCAGATCGCGTGATCTTTGGTAAAGGGACGGACACGACGGCTGAAAATGTTGTGCGCGCCATGGTGCCCTATATCGATGCGCATATCGATCAGGGTGGTAGGTTGAACCAGATCACCCGTCACATGATGGGGCTGTTCACAGGTCGCCCCGGCGCACGTATCTGGCGGCGTATGTTGTCAGAACAGGCGCATCTGCCCGGTGCCGGATCGGCGCTGGTGCTTGAAGCGCTTGAAACGGTTGAGGCGCACGCGATACCTACACCAGTTGTAATGTGATCCAGTGCGGCCGCAGTAGCGTATTATTCGCAGCGAGGTACAATGCATCATATCCCCTATATCTTGAACATTGCCATTCTGGCCCCCGTGGTCTGGGCGCTGATCCGCATGTCTGACGGCGAATCAAGCACTGTGTTCGTGGGCAGTACAGATGCGCCCGTTCTGCGGTTTATGGTGGCCAGCCTTTGGGGTGGTGTTATGATCATCTCCGCTATTGCATTGGTAAACCCAGTGTTGTTTTGGCCGCTATTGATGTTTCAGGTGGTCTATAAGTTGTTGTTCATCGTCTTGTGGTGCTTGCCTATCTGGCTTGGCTATACAAGTGGTGCCGTACCTGGTGGACCTGTGTCCGTTTTCATATTCATCATTGTGGTCTGGCCCTTTTTTATTGTGATGGCGCTTCAATCAGGGCAGACCTGAACCAACCAGACAATAGGAAAATTCGCGATGCCAGATATGTCACTTTTGCTTGCAATGGGTGCGTTGCTGATGATCATCGGGGCCTTTGCTGGCGTGTTGGCAGGACTGCTGGGCGTTGGTGGTGGCATCGTTCTGGTGCCGGCGTTCTTTTATGCATTTCAGACGCTTGGCTATGAGGGACCACATCTGATGCAGATGTGTCTGGCGACATCGCTGGCAACGATCATTGTCACCTCGCTGCGATCTGTACACAGTCACAACAAAAAGGGTGCAGTGGATTGGGCGATCCTGCGCACATGGGCACCCGGCATCGTCATTGGGGCGATTTTGGGCATGTTGCTGGTCGCGCAATTGCGCACCAATACACTGCAAATCATCTTCGGCACCTTGGCTTTGATTGTTGGCCTCTACATGGGGTTTGGTCGCGCGCATTGGCGGGTTGGTCAAGCGATGCCCGCCGGGGTCGTCCGTGCAACATTGTCGCCAGCCGTCGGGTTTTTGTCGGTGTTAATGGGCATTGGTGGCGGCAGTTTCGGTGTGCCGTTGATGAGTCTGTATAACACCCCGATCCACCGCGCGGTTGCGACCGCTGCTGGCTTTGGCGTGTTGATTGCTGTCCCATCGGTCATAGGTTTCCTGTTTGTGGACATGCAGTCTGGCAAGCCGCCGCTTACCCTCGGTGCTGTTAATCTGGTGGCGTTTTTCATTGTGATTGCGATGACCCTGGTCACGGCCCCGTTGGGTGTCAAGCTGGCTCATGCGATGGACCCAAAGCCGCTAAAACGTGTGTTCGCGGTGTTCCTTGTGCTTGTGGCGCTCAATATGCTGCGCAAGGCGTTG
>CALDZZ010000232.1 GCA_937944075.1 uncultured Rhizobiaceae group bacterium | reverse complement strand
GATGGATTGTTGAGCGCAGAGGAACTGGCTTCCCGTATTTGCTAAACGCCGGTTGAGCCAAATCCACCACTGCCACGTTCGGTTTCACTAGCCAGAGAGCCTTCTTTAATCTCGACCTGCATAACGGGGGCAATCACCATTTGGGCAATACGCATACCGCGTTCAATCTTGAACGTCTTCTCGCCATGGTTGATGAGAAGCACCATCACTTCACCGCGATAATCTGCATCAATCGTGCCGGGGGTGTTGAGGCAGGTAATGCCGTTTTTATAGGCAAGTCCCGAACGAGGTCGGATTTGGCCTTCATGCCCCTTTGGGATTTCCAGTATCAAGCCGGTGGGAACAAGAACCCGTTTGCCGATTTTTAAAATGATAGGTTCATTTTCAGGCACGGCTGCGCGCAAATCCATGCCGGCTGCCTCTGCTGTTTCATAGGAAGGCAGCTCAAGCCCTTCTGCATGGGGCATTCGGATCAGGTTAAGTGAGGTCATCTTGGGTCAAACGCAAATTCCAGACGATTGCCGCCTGGTTCATTGATGAAAAAGTGAACCTTTGGGCCGGTGCCGGAAAACTCCGGAGAGCATTCTATTGTGACGCCTGGCCATTCCCTGACTTTGGAAAAGGCATTGTTCAGGGCATCTTTACTTTCCAGCTTGAAGGCAACGTGGTGAAGGCCGATGTTGGTTTTGCGATCAAAGCCGACAGGCGTATCGGTTTTTGCCTGCCAGAGGGTCAGGACAGAGGTTCCGTCAGAAATAAATTTTGATGGATATTCTGGCTTTCCGCCCACTTCTTTCCAGCCAAGACAATCTGTAAAAAAGGTAACCGTTGCCTCAAGATCCGGAACGGTCAAACCAAGGTGGTCTATTCCAAGGGTCAGTGCGCTCATTGGTTTCTCCATTGCTCAAATCTGTATAATCAAAAATATCCAGCTTGTGCATTAAACTTCGAGAGTTTCCACTTCAAAGTGGCTGATAATTTCGTTGACCAATCGTTCTGCAACATCCGCTTTATTCATTTTTGGCCAGCTTTCTATACCGGAACTGGTGATGCGCTTGACGGTGTTTTTGTCCCCGCCCATTACGCCACCTTCAGGCGAGACATCATTGGCAATAATCCAGTCAGCATTTTTGCGCTTGAGTTTGGCCTTGGCGTGTTTTTCCAGTTCCTGCGTTTCGGCAGCAAATCCAATCAGAAGTGAGGGGCGTTTTGCGTGATGGCCAAGACCTTTGAGAATGTCCGGGTTTTCCGTGAGTTTGAGAGACGATGGTCCCTTGCCATTTTCCTTTTTCATTTTCTCGTCTGCTTCCGTAACCGAGCGCCAGTCTGCGACGGCTGCAACCATGATGGCAATGTCGGCGGGCAGGGCTTTTTCAACAGCTGACTGCATTTCACGCGCTGTCTGGACATGAAACGTTTCTGCATGTTGGGGATCAGGAAGTTCCACCGGACCAGAAACAAGGATGACTTCCGCACCAGCCCGCCCGAGCGCTTCTGCTATTGCATGCCCCTGTTTGCCCGAAGAACGATTGGCAATATACCTTACGGGGTCAATAGGCTCATGGGTTGGGCCAGAAGTAATAATTGCACGCTTGCCTGCAAGCGGTTTTGGCGCATCATCCGGAACCAGAAGATGACCAATTGCGTGAACGATTTCCATTGGTTCAGCCATGCGCCCAAGACCTGCCTCGCCACTTTCTGCCATTTCGCCAGCGTTAGGGCCAATGAATTGAATACCATCGCTCTGCAGGGTTTGAAGGTTGCGTTGTGTTGCAGGGTGAGACCACATGGCAGGGTTCATTGCCGGAGCAATCAGCACTGGCTTGTCTGTAGCCATCAGAACCGTGGAAGCCAGGTCATTGGCGTGGCCTTGAGCCATTTTTGCCATAAGGTCAGCCGTGGCCGGAGCAACCACAATCAAGTCAGCTTCACGCGACAAACGTATGTGACCAATGTCATGTTCATCGTCACGGTCAAAAAGATCAGAAAAGACCTTGTCATTTGCAATGGCAGAAACGGAAAGAGGCGTCACAAATTCCTGTGCCGCTTTTGTCATGACCGGACGTACTGTAGCGCCACGTTCTCGCAATCGCCGGATCAGATCCAGGCATTTATAGGCAGCAATCCCCCCACCAATGATGAGCAGTATGCGTTTGCTGGCAAACGCTTTTGAATTGACCTTAGATATCGCGATTGTTTCACCATCGCTTGTATTCATTCGGTTTAAAGGCGCGTATGAAGTAGGGCTTATCGGTTTATCCCTTTGGTAGTTTGTGGAGGTTTGGTCAGAGTTGATGCCTCCAAGCAGCAGCCTTGCTTCTTCTTCCATGGAGCGGCCGTTTTGTGCTGCGCGCTCACGCAAAGCCTGCTTTGCTGCCTCATCCAGATTGCGTATGGTTATGCTGGCCATGTTAAATTGCCTAAAAATGATTGCATTGATATCAAATGTATTGGTTTTAAGACATCAATGCAATCATTTTATATATTGGTGAATTGTCTTGTAATCTTCACAATTAGCCTGTAGTGCATACCTACCCTGATATTTTGCCGAACTACTGACTAGTTTCGCGCCTTTCGCGAATGAACTGCGCTGCCACGATTATTTCCCAAAATTGACGAACCATGGATACTTGACAGCCAATTCCGGCTTGAGGTCCATTATTTTAAAAGGTGAACACTCGTGACTAATGGCACAGTAAAATTCTACAATGATCAAAAAGGCTTCGGCTTCATTCAACCTGACGAAGGTGGCAGCGACGTATTCGTACACGCTACAGCACTTGAGCGTTCAGGCATGTCTGCTTTGGCAGAAGGCCAAAAAGTCAGCTACACAACAGCTGTTGATCAACGTTCAGGCAAAACAGCCGTGGATACAATCCAGGCTGCATAAGTCTTGCGATTTAAAGAGAATGAGACAGGCGACCCTTTGGTCGCCTTTTTTATTTGGTCAAAAGAGACTTTAATCTAAAACCGTTTTACCAACCCGGCGCTTGGAAAACACGTAGGCTGCAACCCGTTCTTTTGTTGCCAGTCGCCAATTGACCGTCTGGTCTTAAATCCTGCAAGCCCGTCAGCGCCGCCAACATCATAACCCTTTTTGATAAGCCCTTCCTGCATGCGCTTGACTTCATGGCGCTTGATGCCGGAAACTTTGCCCCAAGAGGCCGTAAAGGGTTTGTTGGAATATTGAATGCGGTCAGCGACATTGCCGACAAAGAGTGCATAGAGATCTGAATTATTATACTTCTTGATCGTATAAAAGTTCGGGGTGGCGATAAAGGCTGGTCCTGAGCGACCTGCCGGCATTAAAAGAGCACCTTTCTTGCGCAACTCTGCTTGCGGAAAGGCTTTGCCGGAAATTCGTGTCACGCCTGCGTTTGCCCAATCCGAAATCGGGCGCATCTGGTCTGGCCCTTCAAAGGCGCAGGACACATTAGATGGAATGCGTGCTTCAAAGCCCCAGTCACGGCCTGTCTGCCAGCCATATTGTTTGAGGTAATTGGCAATGGAAGCCAGGGTATCTGCCGTGGAGCCCCAGATATTGCGCTTGCCGTCACCATCAAAATCAACCGCATATTCAAGATAGGAGGAGGGCAGAAATTGAGGTTGCCCCATGGCGCCTGCCCAGGATGATTTCATTTGTGATGGCGAGGCATATCCCTTGTCGATGATGACCAGTGCCGCAATCACTTCTTTGCGAAACAATTCCCTGCGCGTGGACATAAAGGCCTTGGTTCCAAGAACACGAAACACGTTATAGGGAATCTTTGCGCGCCCATAAGCAGACTCACGCCCCCAGATTGAAAGTAAAATACTGCCAGGTACGCCATATTTCTTTTCGATACGTGAAAGCAGTCGCTTGTATTTGTTTGCAAGCTGTTTGCCGCTTGCCACAACAGAATTCATATTGTTCGGATTGAAATATTGTGCCGGGGACTTGAACTCTGTTTGGACCTGTTTGCGCTTTTTCTTGGGCTTTGTGCCTGGGGGCAAAAGATCAGGTAACTTCCAGTTCAGCGTTACCCCCTTGAAGGCTGCATTGAAATTACGTTTGGAAACGCCATTGCGTTTTGCTTCCGGCCAAAGGTCACTTTGTAACCAGGCTTGAAACTGTGCTTCCACCTTTTGAACGCTTTGCGCGCTGGCAGGTGCTTGTATAAGGGTTGCTATTGCAAGTGAAAGTAAAAATCGATTCATTCCTCGATTCTAGTCGGAAATGCGTAAATGTGAAAGTGCCTTTTCTTCTTCACGAATGCGCACAAAGAGCATCAAGGCGTTGAGAATGGAAAAAATAACCGCCATTTGCCAAAGTCCGAGAACCATTGGAGCCACAAAAATCTCTGCCACAACAAGCATATAATTGGGGTGACGAAAGTATTTGAAAGGCCCTGTCAACACCAAGGGTTCATTCAGAACAATAATGCGTGTTGTCCAACGCTCTCCCAGTGAAGTCAAAATCCATAGACGAAAAAACTGAAGCACTGCAAAAAGGCTTAACCAGAAGTAATTGACCTCCTGCGTATAGCCAAACAGTAAAAGGCATATAACCCAGGCAGAATGCAGTGTCACCATTATGGGATAATGCCAGGCCCCAAATTCCTGCGCTCCTTTTGCCAGAAGGGCTTTTGTATTCATGCGCGCGATATAAAGTTCGCCCAATCGTTGCGTTACGATGAAAACCAAAAACATAAGGGTCAACAAGTGAAGCTGCTGCATTCTGTTATCCTATCTCGATTGGCATGAAGGAGGCCGTAAAACCCGGCCCCAGTGCGCCCATCATCATTGCGCCCTGTTTACCTTGGTTCAACACTTCTTCCAGCACAAAAAGCGCAGTTGATGCAGACATGTTTCCATAATTTTTCAAAATCTTGCGTTCAGCATCAAGCGTCTCCGGTGGTAACTCAAGCGCAGTTTCAAGCGCCTCAACAACCTTTGCACCACCAGGGTGAAAAACATATCGTGCCAGTTTTTTTCTTTCAAATCCGGAATCTTCAATAGCCTTGTGCGCAACGGTTGCCATGTGTTCTTGCGCAAAAGCAGGTATGGAACGATCGAACACAACGCCAAGCCCGGTTGTATCCACATCCCATCCCATTATACCAAGCGTGTCAGGCCACAAATGCTCACTACCCTTGTGGAGCTTGATGTTGCTACGCTGATTGGTGGAAAGAATGGCGGCTGCCGCTCCGTCACCAAACAGGATGGTTGCAATAATGTCGGCCTTTTGCAGTCGATCTGAACGAAATGAAAGCGTGCAGGCTTCAATGACGACCAGAAGAACGTTGGAGCCAGGTTCAGAGGATGCAAGCGCTTGAGCAATGCCAAGGCCCGATACACCACCAGCACAGCCAAGTCCGAAGACGGGAACGCGCCTGACAGTGCTGTTAAACCCCATCTCCCGAAAAGCCAGCGCTTCTATCGTAGGCGTAGCGACGCCAGTGGATGACACAGTAACAATGGTATCAATCTGATCCGCACTCATGTTTGCTGCATCAAGCGCTTTTCTTGCAGACTTGATGAAAATTTCTGTAGCGCCGTGGAGGTAAAGTGAATTTCTTTCCTGCCAGTTTTTGGGTTCCTGAAACCAGTCTATCGGAGCAAAGGAGTATCGCTTTTCAACGCCTGAGGTTTTGAAGCTTGCAGACATCCGCTCAAACTGGGCATATCGGGGTCCAAGAATTCGCCGTGCATTATCTTCAACCAGCGTTTGGGGCAGTTCATGTTCCGGACATTGGGTAGCTAGGGCGTTCAGATAAACTGTCATAATACATCCAGATCTCGTGTTTCATTTTACCTAGGCCTAAATCCGGCAAATGGAAGTCACGATACCCTGACGGGCAGTCACAAGAGTTTTTTAAAAAATGGAAAAAAATTCTGAATAAAGTTCAGGTTGAAGTGTTTCCATTACGTCCCTCAAATCCGTATGATGGGACAGGCGCTTCCGATTTCGTTCTAGCCAATGACGATTTTGGAAGCGCCACTTTTATTTTGTGCCGCAGATACACTGCATTAAATCAAAAATTCTAATAGGGTGCCGGATATCTTTTATAGACCGTCAAAATATCTTCCATCAGTTCATCATGGAATTCAATTTTGGCTGAACCGATAGCCGTTTTGAGTTGTTCCATTGTGGTCGCCCCAAAAATGGCCGAGGTCATGAACGGGCGCGTCAGGCACCATCCAAGCGCCATTTGGGTAATGTCGAGTTCATGTTTATCCGCTACTTCTGAATAGGCTGCAACACATTCATGCGCAGTATCAGTCCATCTACCACCCAGATTGGCAGCAGAAACACTGGCACGCGATCCCTCAGGTCGCTCATCACCGCCAAAGCCAAGATACTTGCCAGTCAAAAGCCCGCATGCAAGTGGAGAAAATGATAAAAGCCCAACGTCTTCGTGGTGAGACAATTCAGCCATATCAAGATCAAAAGCCCGATACATCAGTGAATACTCATTTTGAACACTAGCCATGCGCGGATAAGCGTTCTCTTCTGCTATCCGCAACCAGTTTGCCGTACCCCAGGCACTTTCATTCGAAAGACCAATTGCCCTGATTTTCCCTGCCTTGACGTGTTTGTCGAGAGCCGCCAAAACCGATTCCATGTGCGCAAGCACTTCTTTCGTGTCCTGTCCTGTCGGGTCATATGTCCAACCCTGCCGAAACGCATAAGAACCGCGATTAGGCCAATGCAGTTGATAAAGGTCTACATAATCCGTTTGCATGGAGCGCAAGCTGGAATGCAAGGCTTCTTCAATGGTTTCAGCAGAAATCGGCGCACCATTGCGAACATTCTTGTAGCCGGAGCCTGAAACCTTGGTCGCCAGAACAATCTGATCCCTGCGAGACTTGTTTCTGGATACCCATTCACCAATGACCCGCTCCGTGTCGCCCTGGGTTTCCTTGGACAGGGGCGTTGTCGGATACATTTCTGCGGTATCGACAAAATTGATACCATGCGCCATCGCATAATCAATTTGTTTGCACCCTTCATCAACTGTATTTTGCGTTCCCCATGTCATGGAACCAAGACTAAGCTCACTTACCTTTATGCCCGTACGGCCAAGTTCATTCATTTTCATTACAAGCAATTCCTGTTAGCTGAAGATATTGAAGGCGAGCAGACCGGCGATGACCCAGAGTGCAATATGTCCCCAGCGATTGTTCTTGGCTTCTGCCTTGCCTATGGCTTCTGTTGTTTCTGGATCCAGCTTCATGCCATTGGTAATCATGCCTTGCATGTGTTCAGACAAAAGTTCGGTCCGTTTGGCAAGCTTGGGCATTTGATGCGCTAATCGTCTGGCAGCTTCCAGCCCTTCCCGTGTGTCTTCAAGGATACCAACAGGGCCAAGGTTTTTGGCAATCCAGCTACCGACAACCGGTTCTGCCGATTTCCACATGTTGAATTTAGGGTCCAGCGTTCGAGCGACACCTTCAACCACAACCATTGTTTTTTGCAGTAAAAGCAGCTCGGGTCTTGTCTGCATGTCGAAGATTTCCGTTACTTCGAAAAGCAGTGTGAGAAGTTTTGCCATGGAAATGGTCTCGGCAGATTGTCCGTGTATTGGTTCCCCGATGGCGCGTATGGCCTGCGCAAAACTCGTAACATCGTGATGCGGAGGCACATAGCCTGCATCAAAATGTACCTGGGCAACTTTCAGGTAATCGCGCTTGATGAAACCATAAAGAATTTCTGCCAGAAATCGGCGCTCGTCTTTGCCAAGACGCCCGGCAATGCCAAGGTCAACTGCAACAACGTCACCAGCGGCATCGACGAAAAGATTGCCAGGGTGCATGTCCGCATGAAAAAAACCATCTCGCAAGGTATGCCGCAAGAAGGATTGGATCAAGGTAACGGACAAGGCCTCAAGGTCGTGGCCTGCCTCTCTCAGGGCTTCAACATTTGACAGTTTGATACCATCAACCCAAGACATCGTAATGCAGTCTCGGCCAGTAAATTCCCAATTTATGTCCGGAACCCGAAAGCCCGGATCATCCTTTGTATTCTCTCCCATTTCGGAAAAGGCTGCCGCTTCAAGGCGCAAGTCCATTTCAATTTTTGCAGACTGGTCAAGCATGTCCACGACAGAAACCGGCTTCAGGCGTTTTGCCTCTTCAACCGTTTTGTCCAAAAATCGTGCAGCTGCGTAAAAGGTTTCAATATCCTTACGAAAGCGGGCGCGTACACCGGGGCGTATAACCTTTACAGCGACGGTCTCACCCGTACTTCTTAATACGGCCTTGTGAACTTGAGCGACAGAGGCTGCTGCAATGGGTTCTCCGATTTCAGAATAAATCTCATCTATCGGTCGATTGATGGATTGTTCAATTCGCCGTCTTGATTCATCAAGTCCAAAGGGGGCAACACTATCGTGCAACAGGGAAAGATCACTTGCAGTTTCCTTTCCAACAACGTCAGGTCTCGTTGCCAGAAACTGACCAAGCTTAATCCAGCTTGGGCCAAGCTTGTTAAGCGCAATTGAAAGGCGCTCGGATTGTTCGCGGTCAGCAGCCTGCTTTCTCGCAACCAACCCTGCAAGACGATGCGCAAATTTGGCTGGAGGCGGCAGGGCATCAGCCGGAAGAGCGGACACAACACCTTCGCGTGCCAGAACCCAACCTGCATGGGCGAGAGAAAAAAAGGAACGGATGCTACTCATGGGATGTGCTAAATCTTCCAGCCAGAATGAAGCGCAACAATGCCGCCTGTAAAATCACGCCAGCTGACTTTTTCAAACCCCTGACTGCGAATTGCTTCTGCAAATTTTTCCTGATTGGGAAACTTGGCAATCGACTCCACCAGATACTGATAGCTGTCAGCATCGCCGGTAACTGCCTTGCCGATACGCGGGATTGCATTCATCGACCACTGTTCATAAAACTTGTCCAGCAGGGGTACTGTTACTTCTGAAAATTCAAGACACATGAATTTGCCGCCGGGCTTCAAAACACGGTAAGCCTCACTGATGGCCTGTTCCATCTTTGGCACGTTGCGAATGCCGAATGCAATCGTATAGGCTTCAAATGAATTGTCTTCAAAAGGCAAAACTTCAGCATTGCCTTCCATGAAATCCAGTTTGTCAGCAAGCCCGCGCTTGACGGCTCTTTGTTCACCAACTTCCAGCATGGATGCGTTGATGTCAAAAACAGTGGTATGAACCTGCGCCCCCCCACGCTCTACAATACGGAAGGCAATATCGCCAGTACCACCGGCCACATCAAGCGACTTCCAGACCCGCGTATCATTTCTTGGAGGCGCAAGGGATGAAATCATTGCATCCTTCCACAAACGATGCATGCCGGCTGACATGAGATCATTCATAACGTCATATTTTTCTGCGACCTTGTGAAATACATCATTCACAAGCGGTTGTTTCTCACCCGGATTAACACTTGAAAACCCAAAAGAGGTTTCCATCTGATCTGCTGCGATGCTACGAGATTTTGACATTATGACAGGCCTTAAAAATTTATGTCTTTCACATACATTATATATAGGGGAAGCTAAAGGGCTTTTCACCCCGTTTGGCCTTGCCTTGCATGAGACATTTTATCGAGAGTTAACCCATGCCCGAATTACCTGAAGTTGAAACAGTCAAAAGAGGCCTGGCGCCCGTGATGGAAGGTGCGGTGATTGAGAAGGCCGTTATCAATCGACCCAATTTGAGATTTCCGTTTCCTGCCAATTTCGTCTCCCGGCTTGAGGGCCAAAAGATATTGTCGGTTGGCAGGCGGGCAAAATATCTGGTCTTGGATTTGCACGGCGGAGAAGTTCTGGTCATGCATCTGGGCATGTCCGGTTCATTCCGGATTGAAATGGCTGAAGGTATTTCTGCGCCGGGGATATTCCATCATCCAAGATCTGATGCCCAAAAGCATGATCATGTCATCATCGGCGTAAATGGAGTGCATGGTCGAGCAGACATTATATATAATGACCCGCGCAGGTTTGGATATATGGACTTGGTTGAACGAAGCGGCATGGAGGAACACAAGCATTTTGCAGCGGTAGGTATAGAGCCAACCGGCAATGCACTAGATGGCGCGGCCATCTCCAGGCTTTTTGCCGGAAAATCAGCCCCGCTAAAGGCTGCATTGCTTGATCAGCGATTGATTGCCGGACTTGGCAATATCTATGTCTGTGAAGCCTTGTGGCAGGCCGGCCTTTCACCAAGGCGAAAGGCCACAAGCATCACCCGCAAGGATGGCAAGGCAACTGCAAGAACAGACCTGCTTGCCCAATCGATCCGAGGGATTATTGCAAGAGCAATTGAAGCAGGCGGTTCCTCATTGCGCGACCACAAGCAAACAGATGGCACCATGGGCTATTTCCAGCATACGTTTAACGTTTATGACCAGGAAGGAAAACCCTGCAAGGCTGAAGGCTGCAACTCGGTTATCAAAAGAATAGTACAATCAGGGCGCTCAACATTCTTTTGCCCGACATGTCAGAGATAACGGGTCGGGTTTGTGGCTGTGTAATATGCGTTGACATGATGCCTGATTCAATGTAGCTAAACGTCAAAATTACAGGCGGCAAATCCGGCCTGTCTCTTTTCAGTGTAAATTAATGACACGGTTCGCTTGAGACAGTAGCTTCAAACAGGTTTTGCTTGAGCCGCAATAAACAGGAAGAACAAGCATGGCTAATACTCCATCAGCGAAAAAGGCGGTTCGCAAGATCGCAGCTCGCACAGAAGTAAACAAGGCGCGTCGCTCACGCATGCGCACTTTCATCCGCAAGGTTGAAGAAGCAATCGCAGGGGGCGACAAGGAAGCAGCAAATGCAGCTCTAAAGGCAGCCCAGCCCGAGATCATGAGATCAGTCACAAAAGGCGTGATGAAGAAAAATACGGCAGCACGAAAAGTCTCCAGACTGTCTGCTGGCATCAAGAAAATTAGTGCATAAGCAAAAATTTTCTACTTGAAGTTTAGAACCTGGCCATTGAGCCGGGTTTTTTGTTTTTGGGGCAAATTACTAGCAAAACTGTCAATCAGAAATTACAAAAATATGTCCAAAAATTTCATCTGATAAGTCCAGTTCGAAATATCTCTTAAAAAACAATCCTCTACAAAAAAATGTAAAAATACGCAATGATTTCAATATCTTAAAGGGTAGTCTGAAATATTGATTAAACTTTTAGGCAAAGTTTCATTTGAATCTAACTGTCAATAGGGTTTGGTCGAAATTTTTTTCAAAACCCTTATAAACAGCCATTCCTGAGCCGATTCAAAATACAAGAGCATTGATTCGTAATGGATTCTGGGATTGGCTTACGTAAAGGTTTTTTTTCAAAAAAATACTGATTCGTATTCGTTAACGATTTCTTAAAAAAAACGAGTTGCATGTAATCTTTTGGTTCAGTAACTTCCTTCCAGAGAGGCGATTGGGGGGGTCGAAACGAGGTTCTGGTTCTTGATAAAAATAATACGCCAGAACACCTTGTAGAGATCATATAATTCCAGTCTTGGGCCAGCTTCACAGTTGGCTGGTTATGTTCTGAAAGATTCCGATTTTTCAAAATGTGACGCACAAGACAGGCAATTGTTTCTTGTCACTGGGCCATGTTGAGGCTCGAATGTATTGCAGTTTTAAGCGTAACAACATTGAAATTCGTAATTTCAGTGATCGGGAGAAGTTTGTCATGTCGTATGCTGGAGATGTTAGTTGTTCAGACTGCTACTCGGCACTTTCACAAGACCAATCTTCTTCACTCGTTGATGTGCGCACACAAGCTGAATGGGTTTTTGTCGGTATCCCGGATTTGGATGGACTTGGAAAAATGGTTCATATGGTGGACTGGCAAGTTTATCCGACAATGCAGGTGAATTCAGAGTTTGTATCAATGGTTCAGGATCGGCTTGAAAACGAGAACGCTGGTGATGGGGACGTAAAAAACAGAAAGATTTTTTGTATCTGCCGTTCCGGAGTTCGCAGCATTGCGGCCGCACAAGCGTTAACAGCAAGCGGCTTTACTCAGGCCTATAATGTCCTGTCCGGTTTTGAGGGCGATCCGGATCATAATGGGCAAAGGGGCAAACAGTCAGGCTGGAAGTTTGATGAACTTCCATGGAGACAACACTAGAAAGGAAATCATCCAGGAACAGAGCAACTCACGACATTAAAGACACATTCATTTTCAGCGGTAAACAAGGACACAATAATCAATGAACCAGGAACCAAATGCAAACATGCAAGACACCAATAAAAAAGATACCTGGTCGCAAGTATTGAGTCCTGATTTTTCCGGGATGAATATCAAAATCGCTAAAAAATCATCAAAGGAAGAGCAGGGAACATCTTCCAAGAAACATCAAGAAGGAAGATGCACAGTGGGGGAAAACAACAAGAAGCCAACTGGTAAAACAGCTGAGCAAAAATGGGACAGAATCAGAACCAAGCTTCAGGCAAAACTGGGCAAGGATGTTTTTGATAGCTGGTTTGGCCGTTTGAAGATTTACAGCCTTGACGGAGGGGTTGCATCTCACAGCGTTCCAACAGCTTTTTTGAGAAGCTGGATTTTGTCAAAATATCGCGATGTCCTGCTGGAACTTTGGCAGGCTGAGGACAAGTCTGTTCTGCGGGTCGATATTTCCATTCGCAAGCCAACAGTTCAGCCATCAGTTTCCAAAGAGGAAAATGATGCCAGCGAAGCTTCTAAGAAGAAGCCATCAGATCAATCTTCCAGTATTGTGCCGATGCGCAGCCTTGGTTCTCGCAACACAAGTCGCAGCATGGAGCAGCCATCTACATTTGCAGGTTCGCCACTGGATCCAAAGCACAAGTTTGAAAGCTTTATAGAGGGTAATTCAAACCGCATGGTTCATGCAGCTGCGCGTACAATTGCAGATGATATCACTGCATCGCATTTCAATCCGTTGATAATTCATGCAGGCGTCGGACTGGGCAAAACACATATTCTACAGGCCATCGCATGGCGGACCAGAAGCCGCAATCCAAAGGCACGTGTCCTCTATCTGACCGCTGAATATTTCATGTGGCGCTTTGCATCAGCCATCCGGGACAAAACTGCACTTACCTTGAAGGAATCCTTAAGAGATATCGATATTCTGCTGATTGATGACCTGCAGTTCCTGCAAGGCCAGTCCATTCAGGCAGAGTTTTGTCATCTGCTCAATGAGTTGATTGACAGTGCAAAGCAGGTTGTTGTTGCTGCTGATCGTCCACCAAGTGAACTGGAAAGTCTTGATGAGCGTGTCCGTTCTCGCCTCAAGGGTGGTGTGACGCTTGAGATCAAGGCACCGGATTATGAAACCCGCAAGGAAATCCTGAATATCCGCTACAAGGAAATCAAGAAGGAGCAGCCAAACCTGAACATACCGGAAGACATTCTCCATTATGTTGCAAGGCAGGTTTCTTCCAGCGGTCGCGATGTCGAGGGTGCCTTCAACCAGCTTGTCGTTCAACATCAGTTTTCAGATACAAGCATGACCTTTGAAGAGCTGGACAAAATTCTTGCTCACCTCATCAAGTCCTCTGATACCAAGCGTGTTCGCATTGAAGACATTCAGAAGATTGTAGCGAGGCAGTTCAATGTCAGCAAAAACGATCTCCTGTCGAACAGGCGCACCAGGGTGATTGTACGACCAAGACAAATAGCAATGTATTTGGCGAAGGTCATGACACCGCGTTCACTTCCGGAAATCGGTCGTCGCTTTGGTGGCCGTGATCATACGACCGTCCTGCACGCAGTTCGCAAGATCGAGTCTATGACATCGGATGACCAAAAACTGGCGCATGAAATTGAATTGCTTAAGCGCCTGATACTTGAGTAACTAGCATTTGACGCTTGGCAAAGGGGAAAACCGAAACTCGGGCGGATAATGGGGGTCGGTTTTCCCCAACAGCTTTGACTACCTGCACTTGAAAAATCTGTCCTTTTTGCCCACTTTAAGTTAGTAGTCGTAGGCACATCATGGTTCCAGTATGATGCGGCCAGTTTTTCCCGGGAGTTATACCGCAATGCGCGTTACGATTGAGCAAGCAAACCTGTTAAAATCACTGGGTCACGTTTACCGTGTGGTCGAGCGCCGCAATACAATTCCCATTCTTTCAAATGTCCTGTTGAGTGCCGAAGGGGGTGATTTGCACCTGAAGGCAACCGACCTTGATCTTGAGATTTTTGAAAAAACGCCAGCAGTTGTAGAACAGGCAGGCAGTACCACGGTACCTGCGCACATGCTCTATGAAATTGTCAGGAAACTGCCTGGCGGTTCTGAGGTGATGTTATCGATTGATGAAGACAGTTCGACCCTCAAGATTGCCTCTGGTCGCTCGCAGTTTACCTTGCAAATGCTGCCAGTTGAGGATTTCCCTGATATATCGGCTGGCGAATTCAGTCACAGTTTTGCATGCGCCACTGGTGAAATCAGAAAACTGATCAGTCACACCCAGTTTGCGATTTCAACAGAAGAGACCCGTTATTACTTGAACGGCATTTTCCTGCATACAGTTGAGGATGACGGCGAAACAGTTCTGCGCGCGGTTGCAACTGATGGTCACCGTCTTGCGCGTTCCCAGACAACCGCTCCGGATGGAGCAGATGGAATGCCGGGCATCATAATACCGCGCAAGGCCGTGGGTGAAATTCAACGCCTTGTTGAAGATCCTGATGCCGCAGTTCATGTTGAGTTGTCAGACAGCAAAATCAGATTGAGTGTTGGTGAAACCATTTTGACCTCAAAACTGATTGACGGAACGTTTCCTGATTATAATCGTGTTATCCCGGCAGGAAATGACAAGGCGCTGGTCATGGAACGGGCAACCTTTGCCAGTGCTGTTGACCGGGTTTCAACGATTTCTTCCGAACGTGGGCGTGCTGTAAAGCTGGCCTTGAGTGACGGTCAGATGGTTTTGTCTGTTAACAATCCGGACTCGGGCACTGCGGAAGAAGAGATTGCCGTAAACTATACATCTGATGCGCTACAAATTGGTTTTAATTCCCGCTATCTGCTGGATATTACCAACCAGTTGACTGGCGATGAGGCTACTTTCATGCTGTCAGATCCAGGGTCGCCTACCTTGATCAGGGATTCTGATGAGAGCGGTGCGATATATGTGCTCATGCCGATGCGTGTCTGATCCTCTTGAAGCAAGCAAACTCTATCACCGGGCATTGAAACGTTCTGCAAGGCGGGTGATTTCTTGAAATCCGTCTATATCGAAAAACTCAAACTGACCAATTTCCGCAACCATCAGGCGATGTCTGCGGAGCTTGGCTCGCGGCATGTGGTGCTGACGGGTCAAAACGGTGCTGGTAAAACCAATATTCTTGAAGCAGTTTCATTTCTGTCTCCAGGCAGGGGGCTTCGCCGTGCGCCATATGACAAGGTTGGTCTTGCGGGTGGTTCTGGCGCTTGGACAGTTTTTGCTGAAATGCAGGGCGCATTGGGTGATGTGAAAATCGGAACAGGTCTTCAACAAACATCTTTTGGAGTGGAGACCACTCGAAAAGTCCATATCAACGGAGCGCAGGTCAAAACTTCTGACGAGCTGTTGGGGCATTCTCGCATATTGTGGCTTACCCCTTCCATGGATGGCTTGTTTACAGGTGCAGCCAGTGACCGAAGAAGATTTCTGGACCGTCTTGTACTTGCTGTTGACCCGGCACACGGGCGCCGTGTTGGGGACTATGAAAAAGCAATGCGGGCACGAAACAAGCTGCTGAGTGAAGACTTTCCGGATGCAGCATGGCTGGAAGCTACAGAAGCGCAATTGGCAGAACTGGGTGTTGCGGTTGCAGCTGCAAGGAATGAACTGGTTATGCTCTTGTCGGAAGTGATTATAAGGAACAATGATCCTGAAAGTCCGTTTCCTGATGCGCTTGTGTCCATTTCCGGCAGTCTTGAAAATCAAACTGGTGAATATGCTGCAAGTGATCTCGAAGCAGAATATCTCGACAGGTTGCGCAATAGCAGGCGTATTGATGCCCGTGCCGGGAGAACCCTCGAAGGTCCTCACCGTTCTGACATGATTGTTCATCACAGACCAAAATCCATGCATGCCTCTCAATGTTCCACAGGTGAACAAAAGGCACTTTTGATTGGATTATTGCTTGCTCATGCAAGACTGGTCGGTGAAATGCACAATGCTTCTCCAATCTTGTTGCTGGATGAAGTGGCAGCACATCTGGATGAGGGGCGCAGGGCAGCACTCTATGACATGATCGATGAGCTTGGTTGCCAGGCCTGGATGACAGGAACCGAGCGCGAACTGTTTGGCGCACTGGAAGGCAGGGCATGTTTTTTAACGGTGAATGATGGCAAGCTTTTATAATAAAATCTGCACAGAACATTCACAAAACATCGTGAAAACATGCGGTTGCACGCCTGCGACACGATGGTTTATAGAAATCCCAGCATAGAATCCCATATCCTCCTTGGATCAAAAAGATTGCGATACCATGACGACTGAAACGCCCCTGCTGGACACGATAAATCTGCCGCAAGACTTGCGTGAGTTAAGCGAAGAACAGCTGCCACAGGTTGCAGAAGAAGTCAGAATTTCAATGATTGATTCAGTCTCTCAAACCGGTGGTCACCTTGGTGCAGGTCTTGGGGTTGTAGAGCTTACCACAGCAATTCATTATGTATTCAATACACCCGATGATCGATTGATATGGGATGTTGGTCACCAGTGTTATCCTCATAAAATTCTGACAGGGCGTCGTGACCGGATGAAGACCATCCGCCAAAAAGACGGCCTTTCCGGTTTTACAAAAAGAGCTGAAAGTGAATATGATCCGTTCGGCGCAGCTCACTGTTCGACGTCAATTTCGGCAGGCCTCGGGATGGCGGTCGCGAGGGAACTAAAGCAGGGCGATAACAACGTGGTTGCGGTTATTGGCGATGGTTCAATGTCTGCTGGCATGGCATTTGAAGCGCTCAATAATGCCGGTGCCATGGATGCACGCCTGATCGTCATTTTGAATGATAATGACATGTCGATTGCACCGCCAACGGGTGCCATGTCAGCGTATCTCGCACGCCTTGCTTCCGGTCGCACCTATATGGGCATGCGTGAGCTAGGCAAAAAGATGACTGCCTATCTGGGCAAGACGGTCGACCGTGCAATTACCAGAGCCGTCGAACATGCCCGTGGTTATGTTACAGGCGGCACCATGTTTGAAGAACTGGGCTTCTATCACATAGGTCCGATAGATGGACATGACCTGTCAACACTGGTGCCGGTATTGAGAAATGTACGCGATAATGCAAAAGGGCCAGTGCTTATTCATTGCGTAACGCGCAAGGGAAAAGGCTATGCGCCGGCAGAGGCGTCGGCGGACAAATATCATGGCGTCTCAAAGTTTGATGTCATTACAGGTGCGCAGGCAAAGTCCATTCCAAACGCCCCATCATATACGAAGGTATTTGGCCAGTCCCTTGTTCAGGAGGGAGAGGATGATGACAAGATTGTGGGCATTACCGCTGCAATGCCAGGGGGCACCGGAATTGATATTTTTGGTGAAGCCTTTCCTGATAGAACCTTTGATGTCGGCATAGCCGAACAACATGCAGTAACCTTTTCAGCAGGATTGGCTTGTGAGGGATACAAACCCTTTTGTGCAATCTATTCAACCTTCCTTCAACGCGGCTATGACCAGGTTGTTCATGATGTTGCCATCCAGAA